>ONEC01000004.1 GCA_900316715.1 uncultured Eubacteriales bacterium | reverse complement strand
CGCTGATGTAACATAGATGTAATAGAGATTCCCTAAATTTGTAAATTATTTAGAATTTATTAATATTGAAAAATTGTCCATAAATCATAGAAACAGTCCCGTATAGAAGATATAAGCAATGAGCTTACACATTAAATTTCTTTATGAAGGGGACAAAAATATGAAAAAAACTAACAAGGGAAGAATCGCAGCGGTACTTGCAGCAATGGTAATGATGACAGGATGTGGAAACAGTACAGGTAATTCAGCATCAGAACTAAAGCCTGAATCGGGAAATCTTGTTGAAGCGGGAAATGCGGAAAAATCTGAAGTAGAGTATATAAACAGACTTGATGAAGGCGAAGAAAAAGAAGAGGATAAGGAATATGCCTATTATAGTGATTATAAAAACATGGATAAGGCAGCCCTTAAGATATTTGGTCAGAGCCTTACCGGAAATGATGATAAGAATGTTCTGATATCTCCATTTTCAATCAATATGGCCATGGGACTTGTGGAAAATGGCGCAGATGGAAAAACTCTCTCTGAGATAGAGAAGGTAATCGGCGGCGGAGTTTCAGTTCAGGATATGAACAGAGATCTGAGATACTTATCATCAAATATGGAAGCTGATCAGGATGTAAACTGGAACGTAGCTAATTCCATATGGCTAAACACAGGTAATAATAATACAGTTAATCTGAAGGATTCGTATATTAACAGCATAAACCCATATTATGATCCAATGGTTGTGGGACTTGATTTTAATGATGGAGCAGAAGATAAGATTAACAGCTGGGTCAATGAACAGACTCATGGAATGATCCCAACCATAATTAATGAAACTCCAAAGGGAAGAATGGCACTTATAAATGCAGTGGCATTTGAAGGCGAGTGGGACAGACCATTCAGCGAAGATGATATTTACGAGGATTTTAATTTTACAAATTTTGATGGAACAACATCTTCAATCACTATGCTTTCAGGAGAAGGAAGCACATATTATAAATTCGGAGACGGAGATGGCTTTAAGGTGGATTATAAGGGCGGACAGTATTCCTTCGTTGGTATACTTCCTCCTGAAGGCGTTGAACTTTCAGACTATGTAAATTCACTTATAGAAGAGGATGTAAGCCTTGTAGATTGTATGGAATATGGTTCTGATCAGACTCTGTTTTATTATATGCCTGAATTTAAGACTGAATACTCACAGGAAATGAGTGATACTATGAAGGACCTTGGAATGAATGATGCATTTTCAGAGACAGACGCAGATTTTTCAAAACTGAATGATGGAAACTCTTTATACATTTCAAGCATAATGCATAAGACTTATATAAATGTAAACAGAGAAGGTACAGAAGCAGCTGCTGCAACAGCAGTTGTGATGACAGAGGGATGCATAATGGTTGAAGATCAGCCGTCGGTAATCACGCTGGACAGACCATTTATGTACATGATCGTTGATAATACAACAAACATGCCTATATTTATGGGTGCACAGAATGTAATGCAGTAAATATTTGTTTACTGAAAATGAAAATGGAGGAAGGTTTTGAAGCCTTCCTCCTCTTTTTTATTTGCGGATAAGAACGTGGTAATGGTATGAGCCGTTTACCACATCGCCATGGTCAAAGTAATCTATGACCTGATGGATATTCTTTATTTCAAAGTCTTTGAACAGTTCCTTAACCAGCGGGTAATCAACATAGAAGTGAGGAACCTTGTATTCAGGACCTTCTTCCATTCGAAGTCTTGTATTCTCATCTATAAGAGGCCAGTCTTCATGTTTCCAGCCGCCGGTATCCTTTGAACCGAGAGTGAGATAACATTCGGCACCCGGTCTCATAACACGGTAAAGCTCTTTGATTACCTGCTTCACTCCGGCTGTATCAGTATGGGAGATTACATTTAGGGAAAAGATACAGTCAAACTGTTCGTCCTCATATGGCAGCTCCAGCATATCGCCGACTTTATAGGTGAACCGGAGATTTTCCTGCTCTGCCCATTTCCGGGTACGTTCTATAGCTTCCTTGCTTATATCAAAACAGTTTACGTTGAAGCCGTTTTTTCCAAACAGAATTGAGTGACGGCCAAGACCGCATCCAAGATCCAGAAACTCAGTCTTTCCTTCTCCGGCCCATCTGTTAAGAACATAAAATGATTCAGCACTTGGGTTCTTCCAGTATTCTTCGAAATTACCCTGAACGATATTCCAGTTCCAGCCCTTTGACTCTACCATGTTGCCTCCTTTTTTATACGCCTTATGTCAGTTGCAGATTAATATAGTATAACATAAACTGGCAGGCTGTGGTACTGAGAAGGATATACACTGGTATGAATCAACGCTGGATTACTTTAAAGAAGGGTTTAATAACGGGTGGAAGAATGAAAACTCAAAGTTCTTTATCAGTGATGAACTGAAGGATTCCAGCATAAAATTTGGCTATGCACTTATAGATTTAGATGGAGATGGTATCGACGAACTCCTGATAGGAATCATGGATGGAGCAGAGGAAACCAAGTTTACGAATCTCATTATAAAACACAGAGATTTTGGTCCGACTCAGTCCTTCTCAACGGGAGAAGGATATTACATGTATCTCTGCGATAATAATGTGATAAGAATGGATTCCTGGTATGGATCGGAAACCAGAACAGAATATATGGAGTATGATTCCAAGAACAATTCGTTTCCTGTAATTGATGGAGGAAGCAAGCCGAAGAAGGTAGAACTTACAGGTTTTTAACCCGGCCATTGGGGACTGTTTGAAAGAGGAATAATTCATGACAGATAAAAAGTATAAGATTGATACAGAAGAGAATAAGGAATTCCTAAGGAATGGCGCACTGCGTCTTCTGGAGTTTGGAAGAAGATTTCCATCTCCCGGAGGTGGAAGCTACTATCTCGGTGATAATGGTACACCTTGGAAGGACAGGAACAGGGAAACCTGGATAACTTCGCGTATGGCCCATGTTTACAGTATAGGGGCTATGATGGACGTGGGTGACTGCACAGAGTTGGAGACTGTGATGAGTGCTGAAGTTTGTGCTGAGCTGGCGGAGAAGGCCATTGCAGGGCTGGCACAGGGAGAGCTTAGGGATAGTATAAGTGGCGGCTGGTATGCAGGGCTTACAGCAGAAGGAAAAGTTATTCCATCCAAGCAGTGTTATGCCCATGCCTTTGTAATCCTGGCTGCTTCAAGTGCATATCTGGCCGGGATAGAGGGGGCAGAGGAACTCCTAAGGGATGCCATAGAGACCTATGACAGATTCTTCTGGAACGATGAAGAGGGACTGGCAGCTGACACCTGGAATACTGAGTTTACAGAGCTGGATCCATACAGAGGATTAAATGCAAATATGCATACCGTAGAAGCCTTTCTGGCGGCGGCAGATGCACTTGGAGATGATACATATCGTATCAGGGCGGGAAGGATAATCAGCCGTGTTATAGGCTGGGCAGAAGAGAATGATTATAGGATTCCGGAGCATTATAGAGAAGACTGGACTCCGGATCTTGATATGAACATAGAAAAACCTGACGATCCTTTTAAGCCTTATGGAGCTACTCCGGGCCACGGGATAGAGTGGGCAAGGCTTATTACACAGTGGAGTCTTTCGTCGGGCGAGGACAAGCAGAGCAACACCATACAGGCTGCCTGCAGATTGTATGAAAGAGCCGTAGCGGATGCGTGGAAGACGGATGGAGCTCCGGGGCTGGTATATACAACTGACTGGAAGGGCTCGCCGGTGGTTCATGACAGGATGCACTGGACGCTGGCGGAAGCTATCAATACATCTGCAGTTCTTTACAGGGTTACAGGAGAAGAAAAATACGCTGAACAATATGAAGAATTCATGAGATATCTGGATGAGGCAGTTCTGGATAAGAGCTGCGGCTCCTGGTATCATCAGCTTGATGAGAATAATAAGCCGAAGGATACGGTGTGGCCGGGAAAACCGGATCTGTACCATGCATTTCAGGCTATGCTGATACCATACAGTAAACCTGATGTATCCATCGCGGCAGCTGTAAAGGCATCAATTTCGTAAATGCAGCACTTCTTTTGTTTATTCACAGAGTTGTTTTAATGTATCCTTCTGCCGGATGATCTCTGATAATAATTCTGTGTAATCCGTATTCTCTTTTGCACGGAGCAGCTCGGTAATCTCTACCAGAGGTGTGTATAGAGGAGTGAGAGACAGATTTCCGGTAACTCCCTTCAGAGCATGAGCGTTCTCAAAGGCGGCAGCAAGATCTCCTGCTTCTATAGAGTCCTTAAGCTTACTAAAATGCTCTTCTGACGGGATGGTTGAAACCAGTCTGAGATATAAGGCTTCGTTGCCCATGCAGCGGGAAAGGCCGACACTTACATCAGCGCCATATTCTTTTAACATATCTATCGTGATCATAGTCATATCCTCATATTATCTTATCAGTTAAAAAACTTTTCGAATTCTTCAGGCGGAACCGGCTTAGAGAAATAGTATCCCTGAATGATAGCACAGCCTCGCTCTTTAAGAAGCTGCATCTGTTCTTCGGTCTCAACACCCTCTGCGATAACCGGAACCTGCAGGAAATCCGCAATATCCAGTACGAGCTCTACAAGCTTCATGCTCTTTTCATCCTTCTGCATATTTCGGATAAACTTCATGTCCATCTTAAGAGCATCAATAGGGATGGTGGTAAGCATGTTGAGAGATGAGTATCCGGATCCGAAATCATCCATCTCTATCATAAAGCCGTCATTTCTAAGTTTTTCGATTACATTTACGAGCTGGTCGGCATTATCAGCGTAAGCTGATTCTGTTATCTCCAGCATGAGTTCCTTTACATCGAGATCATTCTCTTTAAGAAGCACCATGAAGTCGTCCCGAAGCTTTGGATAATATATGTCCATTCGGGATACATTTACGGAAACAGGAACAGATATACCGTAGCGCTTCTTCCAATCACCGATCTGTCTGGCAGCTTCTTTCCATACGTAGCGGTCCAGCTTCTGTATAAGTCCGTTGCTCTCAAAAAGAGGAATGAAATCGCCGGGACTTATCATGCCCAGTTCAGGATGCTTCCAGCGGATAAGAGCCTCAGCACTTCTGAGTTTTGGCTCGTCACCCTGAATATCATATTTCGGCTGGTAATATACTATAAGATCCCTAGCTTCTATAGCATTATCAATATCATTTATCAGTCGTTCCTGATATTTGGACTTCTCATAGAATTCGTTGTTGTAGTACGCGATATGTCTGCTGTAATCGCCTCTTATCCGGTCACAGGCAGTCTTGGCACGGTCTATCCAGTTTTCAGGCATGAGAGTTTTATCCACATCCGGATATACACCTATCCGAAGATGAATATGGTAAGACGGAATCTTTGCTGATAAACGTTCCAGAACTCTGTTCAGAACGTCTTCATAATCGATACCGGTTTCGGAATAAACATAGAAATAGTCTGCTTCGGTCCTGCACTTGATACCCTTAATGTTCTGGAACATGTTGGATAATATGTCAGCTAAGCATATGAGAACCTTGTCGCCCTCTGCGTGACCGTACAGTTCATTGATAAGATGGAAATGCTCTATATTGAGAACCATAAGATCCATCTTTTGTTCAGGATTGTACTTTTCAATCTGTCTGATGTACTCAGTAAAGAAATCTTTTGTATAAAGGCCGGTAAGATGATCCTTCTCTGCAGCATTGATAATGGTTTTATCTTCCTGCAGCTCGATAATTCTTTCACATCTGGCAAGAATTACTTCCGGCATATCGTATGGTTTGGTGATAAAATCTGCCGCACCCATCTTGATGCTTTTAACTTCGGCATCCTTCTCGGATGTCATGACTATCACAGGAATGGAACGTAAGGTTTCGCTGTCTTTCATTATCTCGATCAGCTCAAAACCATCCATAACAGGCATGAGAAGATCAAGGAGAATAAGAGAATATACATACTCTTTCTCCTGAAGTATATCCAGTGCCTGCTTTCCATTTTCGGCATAGTGAACTTCGTAATCTTTGCAAAGAAGATTACCAAGAATTTCGCGATTTATCGGCTCATCATCAACAACAAGAATGTGTCTTCTGAGACCGCCGTTTTCTCTGTAACGCTGCATACCCCGTAGACTCCTTCTCGATTTTTATTTTGAAAACCCCTTTAAAAAATAGTATCATAAGTTTAGTTTCATGACAATGAACAATCGTTAAATGACAGAGAGGAAATTCATTTTATGAGAATTCTGTTGGTTGAAGATGAACATTCCCTGGCTGATCTGGTTGCTGACAGACTGAAGAAGGAAAGATATGTGGTAGATGTGTCATATGACGGGGAAGAGGGGCTCTATAATGCCCTTACCGGGATATATGACCTGATTCTTCTTGATGTTATGCTGCCTAAGAAGGATGGATTTGAGATACTCCGGGAGATAAGAGCAGAGGGAATCACATCGAAGGTCATCATGCTTACAGCCAGAGGAGAGCTGGATGATAAGCTAAAGGGCTTCAGCGAAGGAGCCAATGATTATGTTCCGAAGCCATTCCATATTGATGAGCTTATAGCCAGAGTCAGTGCGCAGCTCAGGACTGAGAAAACTGTAAAGGATTCTCTGGAGATGGGCAATACACTGCTGGACTTTAAGGCTCCGGCAATAGTTAATAAGGAAACCGGAGAGAGCATAAAGATAAATAACAAGGAGTTTCAGCTTCTTGAATATTTTATGATGAATCCGAATCAGGTGCTTTCTAAGGATCAGATATTTGACCGTATCTGGGGAATGGATAACGATTCCATATCAAATAATCTGGAAGCATATATATCTTTTGTCAGAAAGAAACTGAAGGCCCTCGATTCAGACGTGACAGTAAAAGCGGTAAGAAATATGGGCTATAAGATTGAAAAGATAGAGGATTAAATGAAGAAACTGGAAAGAAAGGTCTTCCTTACCATCTTTGTAATACTGACATTTTTTCTTATTGTAAGTCTGGTGCTTATAAATGTGGTCAGTTACCGGAGAGAGTATGAAAGCATACGTCAAAATCTGAATATGATAGATGAACGGGGCAACTGGGCAAGGCCGGGAATGTTGCCTTTCGAAGGATTCGGTGGTATGTTCGAAGGACCGTCAGACATGTTCGAAGGTGAGGAGAAGCCTGAGAACAGGGGTGAAGAAAACATGATGTTCGGAGAAAACGAGGTATACATCGTTGATCTGGAGAACGAATTCATCCTGCAGATGTTTGATCATGGTGATAACTCCAGCTTTGATCCGAAAGCGGCGGCAGAAGAGATAGTCAGTTCAAATTCGTCAGATGCAGAGAACATATGTAATCTTTATACCGGAAGCTATTCCTACAAGTATGTGTATGGCAAAACTATAGTCATAATCAATACTGAAAGTATATCTGCAAAGATAAGAAAACTGCTTATAGAGTCTCTGATCCTGTTTGTCATAGCAGGACTTGTGATAGCAGCTATATCAAAACTCGTAACCGGATGGATAACCAGACCTGCAAAGGAGGCCTTCGATAAACAGAAGGAGTTTATAGCAGATGCGTCTCATGAACTGAAAACACCGCTGGCAGTTATCATGGCTTCATCAGACGAACTGACTGGTGATGCGGCAAATGCAAGATACATAGATAATATCAAGTATGAGTCTGACCGAATGAATAAGCTGATCACAGGCCTTCTGGATCTTTCAAAGCTGGAAGAGGGAGTATCCCGTGAAAGCTTTAAAGAAGAGAATCTCACTAAGATAGTTGAGAAGACCTGTCTTGTTTTTGAGGGCGTTGCCTTTGAAGATGGAGTCGGGATTGATACGGAGATAGAATCGGATATCTCTTTAAACTGCAGTAAAGAAGAGATGGAGAAGCTTGTATCAACACTCGTAGATAATGCAGTAAAGCATAGTGAGAAGAATACTTCGGTTCTGGTAAAGCTGTACCGCAGCAAGGGAGCGATAGTATTAAAGGTTGTGAATACCGGTGAACCGATAGCACCGGGAGACGAAGAGAAAATCTTTGAAAGATTTTACAGGGCAGATAAGTCCCGCAACCGCAGTGAAAACCGTTACGGTCTTGGCCTGGCAATAGCAAAGAGCATAGTGCTGAATCATAACGGAACAATAAAAGCATATTCTGAAGAGGGTAAAACCGTATTCAGAGTTGAACTTTAAAACGAATCCGAAAAATGCGTCAAAATTTTTTATTTTGGCGCATTTTTTTAATTTTCATTTAAGTTTCGGCCTTTATTATCACCTCAGAATAAGAAATGAGGTGATACTTATGAGTGAATATATTGAGGTATTTGAAAGAACTGAGATCAAGTATCTTCTGTCACACGAGCAATTAATAAAGCTTCAGGAATTCCTGGTTAATTATGCAAGAATAGATGATTACGGAAAAACAAGAATCCATAATATATATTTTGATACTCCTGATTATAAACTTATCCGCACATCTCTGGATAAGCCGGTATATAAGGAAAAGCTGAGACTCAGAACCTATGGAGATACAAATGACTTTACTAATTCTTTCATAGAGATAAAGAAAAAGTATAAGGGAATAGTATATAAGAGAAGAGTCTCCGGAACTTACAAAAAAGCTTATGACTATCTGGTAAAAGATGGACATCCTCTGGATGATTCGCAGATATCGAGAGAGATCGAAAGCTTCAGGAATATGTACGGAGAACTGAGGCCGGTGATGAACATAAGCTATGACAGAATAGCGATGGTGGGAATAGATGATCCGAATTTCAGGGTTACATTTGATACAAATATTCAATGGACTACAGATAAGCCGGATCTGAGAAGAGAGACCGGCGGCCGACAGATACTTAAAGACGGTGAGTATCTTATGGAGATAAAGGTTGCGAATTCCATGCCGATGTCACTGGCTAGAAGGCTCAGCGAGCTAAGAATATTCCCGACATCATTTTCAAAATATGGAAGAGCTTATACAGATATGACAGGAACGAAGGGCATGGTTTACAGTATGGAACCCGACATGGCGTCAAGATATGAAAGAGAGGTAATAGCATATGCTTAGCAATATAT
This sequence comes from uncultured Eubacteriales bacterium, assembly GCA_900316715.1. GTDB lineage: Bacteria > Bacillota > Clostridia > Lachnospirales > Lachnospiraceae > Eubacterium_Q. The sequence continues at coordinate 62,375 of ONEC01000004.1, read as the reverse complement.
TTGAATCTATTTTAACAGAAGGGACATTTACATCGGCACAGTTTGCAGTTGTGACACTCACATCCCTTGTCTGCGGATTTATAATAGCCGCAGGATACTCAGTAAGAAACAAGTGTTCAAGGAGTTTTGCAATAACACTCATCATGCTGCCGGCGATAGTTGAACTCGTGATAATACTGGTCAATGGCAATATCGGAGCAGGAGTAGCAGTTGCGGGAGCCTTCAGCCTGGTAAGATTCAGATCAGCTCCGGGAAGAGGGCAGGAGATAACCAGTATATTCCTTGCAATGGCAGTAGGACTTGCAACAGGAATGGGATATATCGGAGTTGCAGTTTTCTTCACCATAGTAATATCCGTAGTAAATGTAATCCTTAACATGACACATCTTGGCGGAACAGCAGAACATGAACGCATGCTTAAGATAACAGTACCTGAGAATCTGGATTATGAAGGACGTTTTGAAGATATATTTGAGAAGTATCTTTCGAGCTATTCATACGAAGAAGTTAAGACCTGCAATATGGGAAGTCTGTATAAGATTACTCTCAGTGTAGTATTAAAGAACGGTATATCAACAAAGTCTATGCTTGATGAGATAAGAGCAAGGAACGGTAATCTGGATATAAGTTTAGGAAGACAGATTGAGAACATGGAAAGCCTGTAGGAGGAAATATTATGATACGAAATAAGATGAGAAGAATGTATATAACCCTGGCGGCACTTATGATGGCAGCTGCACTTACAGCCTGCTCAACCTCAGGTGGAACTGCTGACAGTACTATAGTTGAGAAGACTACTACTGAATCAATGGCAGAGAATGATAAGGAAACAACGCAGATTGAGAATGACTGGACTGTCGGATCGGATACAGAAGAGTCTGAGGAAAATGGAGATGCAGCTTCAGAATACTTTACGGAAAGAGATCTGGAGCAGACAGCAGATACTTCGGAAGCTGAGAAGATACAGCTTACCAGCGGACAGGATGTCAGCATAGATAAAGAGGGAGTATATGTGATATCCGGTGAGGCAGAGAATGTAACGATAACTGTTGAAGCAGGAGACGAGGATAAGGTTCAGTTAGTTCTGGACGGAGTTACAGTAAAGAATACAGATACACCTTTTATATATGTGAAGAGTGCAGATAAGGTATTTGTAACCACAACCGAAAGTGATAATACCGTAGAGGTTTCAGGAGAGTTTAAGAGTGATGGAGATACGAATCTTGATGCAGCGATATTCTCGAAAGATGATCTGGTTATAAACGGCCTTGGAACACTTAATATCAAGTCTTCTGATAACGCAGTGTCCTGTAAGGATACACTGAAGATCACCGGCAGTACTCTTAATATAAGCTGCAGCGGAAATGCTCTGGAAGCTCATGATGCAATAGAGATAGCAGATGGCACTATAAATATTACTGAATGCAACGACGGACTTCATGCGAAGGACAGCGATGATGATTCTATAGGTGCTGTATATATCTGTGGCGGTACATTTAATATAACTGCAGTGGATGATGCAATTCATGCAACAACCACGATCACTATAGATGGTGGCGAGTTTACTCTCAGCGCAGGTGAATGTATAGAGGGAACATATATTACGATCAACGATGGAAATATCGAGATATCAGCTTCAGATGATGGTATCAATGCAGCAGCTAAGTCAGACAAGTATACACCGACATTCGAGATGAATGGTGGAAATGTAACCATATCCATGGGCGCCGGCGATACAGACGGAGTTGATTCCAACGGAAATATTTATATAAATGGAGGAACCATCAGTATAACAGGACAGTCTACATTCGATTATGACGGAGAGGCTCAGTATAATGGTGGAACAATAATAGAGAATGGAACAGAGACAAATACCATAACCAATCAGTTATTTGGTGGACAGAGCGGCGGAATGGGCGGCTCGGGAGGTTTCCAGCCGGATGGAGATTTCCCGGAGGGCTTCCAGCCTGACGAGAACTTCCAGCCTGATGAAAACTTTAAGCCGGATGAGAACCGGACACCGGATGAGAATTTCCAGCCGGGACAGAATGGACGACCAACCCCTGGAAGTAAGCCGGGACAGAAACAGGAACAGGAGGAGGGTGATACCATCTAACAAAAGAGACCTGCCGAATATGTCTTAAGAATTCTGTTGACAAACCTCAAAAGCAGTAGTATTATCTGTATTACAACAAGTAATACAAACGATACACAACGATCTGTTTAGGAAAAGAGGTTTAGTTATGGAAAAGAAGGCTATGCTTGAGATAAAGAATTATTCTAAGACATACGGAGAAGGTGCAAAGGCTGCAGATAATGTATGCCTCACAGTAGAAAGCGGTGATATCTATGGATTCATCGGACATAATGGAGCAGGAAAGTCTACCACCATCCGTGCGGTGGTAGGCGTTCTTGATTTTACAGAGGGTGATATCTTTATTGATGGCCATTCAGTAAAGACAGAGTCCTATGAATGTAAAAAAATAACTGCATATATTCCTGACAATCCGGATCTGTATGAGAATCTTACCGGAATCCAGTATCTGAATTTTATAGCAGATGTTTTCGGTATAGGAGTTTCAGAAAGACAGAAGAGCATAGGTGATTATGCTGAAAGATTTGAGATTACAGAGGCTCTCGGAGATCAGATAGGTTCATATTCTCATGGTATGAAGCAGAAGCTGGCAATTATATCAGCACTGATCCATAAACCTAAGCTGCTTGTGCTGGATGAGCCTTTTGTAGGACTGGATCCTAAGGCATCTTTCACATTAAAGCAGATCATGCATGAGATATGTGAACAGGGAACAGCGATATTCTTCTCCACCCACGTACTTGATGTTGCTGAAAAGCTCTGCAATAAAGTGGCTATCATAAAGAAAGGTCAGATTATCGCATCAGGAACCATGGAAGAGCTGACCAGGGGAGCATCTTTGGAAGAGGTATTTCTGGAGGTTGTCAATGAATAAGAATGTGGTTTTATTAAAGAATCTGCTGCTTTCCACAAGTCAGTGGAACAGCTTTAAGTTCTGCAAAGATAAGAAAAAAAGAGGAAACATAATAGGTAATTCCATAGGACAGGCAATACTTTTCATACTGCTTATGGTTTACTGTGTTGCAAACTGTATAGGTTACAGCAAGTTTGGACTGACCAAGGCAATTCCTGAGATGTGTGCAACACTTATAGCAAGTCTTGCATTCATATTTACATTCTTTAAAACTAACGGATATCTGTTCAACTTTAAAGAATATGATATGTTAATGTCCTTGCCATATAAGCCAAAGAGCATTGCAGCCTGCAAGTTCATTTATATGTATATAAAGAGCCTTCCATGGTTTATGAGTGTTTCCATATCCATGCTGATAGGATACGCGATCTATGAGAAGCCGGGCTTTGCTGTATATCCGGTATGGATCATCCTTTCAATGATCATGCCGATAATCCCTATGCTGGCCGCTGCATTTTTAGGCTTCCTGGTTGCAAAGATGGGTTCAGGCTTCAGAAATAAAACAATAGTTCAGACTATAATTACAGTGCTGTTCGTATTTGCTGCGTTTGGAGCGAGATTTGTGCTGGAGGATATGTTCAGGAATAATAAAGCTGAGGAAGTTCTGAATTCGCTCTCAAGTGCAACCGGATCAGCAGGAAAAATATATCTTCCGATTAAGTGGTTCAGAGGTGCCGTAACAGAGCTTAAGATATCAGACATGCTTCTGATCATCGGAATATCTCTGGTGCTTTTTGAACTTGTATTTATTCCGGTTGGAAGATCCTACAGAAAGATCAATTCTGCACTTAAGTCACATGCCGCAAGCCGTGCATTTGTTATGACTGAGCAGAAGGAGAAGAGCCTGCTTAATACTATTGCATTTAAAGAGTTTAAGAGAATGACAGGATCAACTGTCTATCTTACAAATGCCGATCACCATGGAAATGATATATCCGGCTATTCCGCTTATTGTATATTTCTTTGTTGGAATGGCAGCTACCACAGCAATGACCCCTTCTCTCGAAGGAAAGAACTATTGGATAGTACAGAGCCTTCCTATCAGAAAGAAGACTCTATATCAGGGTAAAATGCTGTTCAATATGTATCTTACAGTTCCTTGCATGGCATTTGCTATACTGGCAGTATGTTTTTCAGCCAGGGTACCACTTATCAATACAGTACTCTATGTAATCCAGGGACTGGTGCTCTGTGCTTTTTCAACAGCATGGGGATGTGTATGCGGAATTAAGCATATGCGCCTTGACTGGGAGAATGAGATTGAGGTTGTAAAGCAGGGTGCTGCAGTTTCAATATATCTGCTTCCGAATATGCTTGTAACCATGGCACTTATTGCAGGAACTGTGTATCTTGGACAGTTTATCAACTCATTGCTTATAACAGGACTGCTGATTGTTGTTGTGGGAATACTGGCTGTGCTGAGCTATGCGAAGGTGATGGCACTGACAAAAGAGGATTAAAACGGACGCTCCTGAATAAACTGAGCGTAAACCCGGGAATCTGGATGTCGCGCTGCAACCGGCTGAAAAGCACCTCTGCAGCACGCACCGGCCTTCCCGGGTTATTTACGTATTGAATACAGGAAGGTGAATTTGGATCAGGAGCTGTTTTTTATCCCATATATTATTATATTTGTCACGGGTGCCTTGATTATAATGGTCAAATGAACTATTATGTCTGTTATGACAATATAGGGTTAGAAGTAATTGTGATCAAGGGGACAGGGGACATGAAAAGACCAAGTTATGTGAAGGCGTTGATTGCGGCGGCAATCATGGCAATCTTTATTTCGGGAGCGGTGATAAGTGTACAGCTCTCGCAGGCAAAGAATCTGTTTGAACAGAATTTTAAGACCATGCATGGAGAATTATCTGCCAAGGTCTTTAACCGTGGATATGGATATTACATTTCAGAGGATAACGATAAAGAGCAGATGCAGTTATTCTTATCCAATATAGCGGAAGGAGTAAGCTTTCAAAAACTCTACTTTCCGTATTTTCATACATTGGTCATGACCGATGTATATAAGTTTTATGATTCAGAATTTAACTGCGTAAACGTTGATGATACGCTTCTTTATATTGAGTCGGATGAAGAAAATCCGGATTCAAAGAAGAGGCATTTCTATGCATTTAAGGATGAAAACCTTGCAAACGAAATCGATAAACTGGTTAAAGAATATGATGATAATATAGGAACAGTAGTCTTTAATGTGAAGGATGTATATGTAAAGGATGATAATACCTTTATACCGGGCGAAGTGTCCTGTTATGCCATGGGCAGCGGCGAATCACAGAATAATCTGAGAACCCTTTATACAGCCCCGAAGGATAAGGCCGGAATGGAAGAGGACGGATATAGATACGTAAGAAAAAACGAGAACTTCTTCCTGGGTGAAAGCGGCCTGAACGGGGCCAGCTTTGCTTACTGTTATGGGCTTGATGATGAGAGAGAACAAAGGGTCAGCGAGATTCTTGATTGGGCCATTCAAAACTCCGGAGGAAGTCCGGATCAGATGTATGAGAGAAAAGATATAAGTCCATTTTCCATGGAATTATACAGCGTCCGAAAGAATGACAGTTCAGATGCGGACCGTACATACTATATTCTGATTTATGAGAGGATAAATGTTCTGGCTCAGGGATATTCATATACTGCATTAAACGGCAGAGGAATAATGTATGGTGAGATATATGCTCTGGAAATGATCGGCCTGGCAACAGTATTTATGATAATTGCTGCATTGATAGTTAAGATTAAACGTAAGAAGATGAGCCGGACAGCATAAAAGTGCATCTTACAGCATAAAAATGCATCTCACGGTGCAAAATATTGAAGAGTGATAAGGCTTCATATATAGTCGCATTAACAAGGACAGCGGCTGTATATGAAGTCTTTTATGTTGTAAGGAGGATCGTAGGATGGAGACTAAGAAACAGAATATAATGGTGTACGCAGCACTTATACTGATGGCGGCTTTATCATTTTCAAATTTACTGAAAATAGAAATAGATGGAGAGATACTCAAACCCGCAGGTATACTTGTGATTCTTGGAGTGATAGTTTTCTTTGTTACAAGAGATTCAAAAACAGCAGGCCTGGATATAAAGGCACTTCCGGGTCAGTTTAAGAATAAGAAAGCTGTGATCTTCGCACTTATTCCGATTATAAACGGCATTGTTGAAGTAATAGTGGAAAAGAGATTTTTCCCGGAGATGATAGAACATGTTAAGGGCAGAGTATCATTCTTAGACCCATCTAAGATCGGACCACTTTTTATAGAGCTTGTGGTACTTGCTCTCGGCGAAGAGATTGCGATGAGAGGTTTCTTCCAGAGGCAGACTGCAAAGCATATAGGAACAGTTCCTGCAATTATCCTCACATCTGTTCTTTTTGCAATGGGACATTTTACATTTGCGGATCCGATTATTGAAATCTTAGATCTTGCCAGCATATTTATCGATTCTATATTCTTTGGGCTGGCTTTTAAGGAGACAGATAATGCCTGGTTCAGCTGGACCTCACATTTCCTGGCAAATGTTCTGGTGCTTACACTGATATATTTTATATGATATACTTATCTTTGATATTAACCCGTCAAGGCTGATGGGATATTAAGGATAATATTCATATGGAATTAAAACTAAAACGTATTCCAATTGAAGAACCTGAAGTCCTGGAGATCAGATGCCACAAGGTGACAGATGATGTGCAGGAGATAATCTCCTTTGTGAAGTCCAGACAGGGACGGCTCAGCGCCCAGAAAGACGGACAGAGCATAGAGATTCCGGTGATAGATATCTTCTATGCCGAGTCGGTGGATAACAGAGTATTTATATATACTTCAAAGGAAAGCTACGAGATAAGGCTTAAGCTGTATGAGCTGGAGGAAATGCTGAAGACGAAGTCGTTCCTTAGGGTTCAGAAGAGCATGCTGATCAATCTGATGAAGATAAAGTCCATCAAGCCGGCTCTCAGCGGACGTTATACGGCACTGCTAAAGAATGGGGAAGAGATAGTTATATCAAGGAAGTACGTAGCTGATCTGAAGACAGCTCTTAAGGAGTAAGGGTATGAAGATTAAGGCAAGGCTTGGGGAAGCCTTTAGAATATATTTTATACTGGTGACGCTTATTACAATACTGCTTATAATAGTAGGACTCCTGTTTGATGCGGACAGAAGATTCGGATATGAAGCCTTCCTGTCACCGCTTATCTATGCGGCACTGGGAGTTATTCCGACACTGTTTATAAATACGGACAGGGAACTCAGTATGAAGAAGCTGCTTATAAGGCATGTGATCCAGCTTCTCATAATAGAAGCGGTCATGATGACGGTCATTTTCACTTCGAAGAATATTCCGTCAGAAAAGACTGGTATGGTTGTAGTACTGGCTGCAGGAATAGCAGTGATTTATGTGCTGAGTATTGTGGTTGAATATATATTTGAGCTTACTCAGTCAAGAGAAATGAATATCGCTTTAGAGGCATATCAAAATAGGCGGAGGAACTGATTAAATCAGTCCCTTCGCCCATTCTATTGCGTCGTCTATATGTGGTCTGAAGTTATCTTCGCCGACCTTTTCAACGAAACCATCTTTCTTCATGGTTGTCATCGGCTGCTCGTTGACATGAGAGAACACAAGCTGAATATCTCTCTCATGGCATCTCTCATAGAAGTTTTCAAGAGAGTGCATGGCAGTTGCATCCAGAGCAGGAACTCCTCTCATTCGGATGATGATAACCTTTGTCTCATTACGGAAGTTCATGGTATCAATCTGACTTGAGCTTCCGAAGAACATCGGTCCGTAAATCTCATAAACTCTAACCTGAGGTGGAAGAGGCTTCAGGTCCATTCCATCAGGATCTTCATCAGGATCATAATATTTCCATCCGACAACAGCTGACTCCTCACTCATTCTCTTAAGGAAGAGGATCATGGCAAGAAGCATACCAACTTCGATTGCAAGTACAAGATCAAATACAACTGTAAGAATAAATGTAATTGTAAGTACGAGGATATCACTCTTAGGAGCTGTCTTACAAAGATGAACAAATGTACGCCACTGGCACATGTTGTAAGCAACTATAAAGAGGATAGCTGCGATTGTAGGCATCGGTATAAGTGAGGCATATGGCATAAGCACTACCAGTACCAGTACAAGAACTAAGGAATGTACCATGCCGGCAACAGGGGTACGTCCACCATTTTTAATATTGGCAGCAGTTCTTGCGATTGCGCCTGTAGCAGGGATACCGCCGAAAAGGGCAGATCCGATATTTCCACAACCCTGTGCGATAAGCTCCATATTTGAACGGTGATGTGAGTTGATCATACTGTCAGCAACTACGCAGGAAAGGAGTGACTCGATGCCTGCAAGTATTGCGATTGTAAAACCGTCAGGCAGGGCAGCCTTTATGGCACCGAAGCTGATGGCAGGTATATGAAGTGATGGGAGTGCGCTGCTTATGGTGTACAGATCTCCGATGGTATTAACCTTCATACCTGAAAACTTTACGATCAAAACGCCTGCGATTACGGCTATGAGTGATCCCGGAATCTTCTCACTGATCTTTGGCCATACTATAAGGATAGCAAGGCTTATGGCACCGACAAGGAAGGCATATGGATTAAATGTACCGAAGTTAAGTCCGAAGGCCTTGAGTTTATCTACAGTCTCAATAGTTACTGTACCCTGTGGATAGGTCAGTCCGAAGAAATCCTTTAACTGGCCGATTACTATGGTAACTGCGATACCGGATGTGAAACCGGTTGTTATAGTATAAGGAATAAATCTGATAAGACTTCCCATACGTAAGAAGCCCATGATGATAAGAATGATACCGGCTATAACTGTTGCGATGATCATTCCATCCATTCCATTCTTAGCGATAATACCTGCAACGATTGTTGCGAAAGCAGCGGTCGGTCCGGCAATCTGCACACGGCTTCCGCTGAGGAAGGAGATTATAAATCCTGCCACGATGGCAGTAAAGATTCCTTCTGTTGGTCCTACACCTGATGCAAGGGCAAGAGCGATGGAAAGCGGAAGTGCTATGATCGCAACTATGATACCTGATATTACATCAGTTCCAAACTGCTTTGCAGTATAGGACTTCATGGTGCTGAAAAGCATGGGTTTTAACTTATCTTTGTTCATTGGGGGATACTTCCTTTTATTGATAGTATTTTGAATAAAGCTGAAATGAAACGCCGAACGACATAATAGTCTTATTCCAAGGATATTTCAAGTAGATAATTTTCGTTAAATAAAGGGAAAATACGTAAAATTGCATAAAAGGACAACAAAAAATGAGTAGCGGGAGCGGGGATATATATGTCATTATGAGGCAAAAGGATATTATGGGAATCATGAATTTCGACGGAGGATTACAGTATTGATACAAGCGGGTGAAAGAACAATAACTATTTATAATGAAAGTGAGACAGTGAGGATTGAAGCCTGGGGACAGGGACTCAGAGTCCGTTCGACAATTCTTCCGGGCCTGCCGGATAATGACTGGGCACTGGATGTACCGGTGGAGGAGTATCCGGTAAAGACAGGGGAGGACTTCATCGAGGTATGCGGTATAAGATGTACCGTTAAAGAAGGAAGACTCATATTCTCACGTGACGGTAAAACTGTATTGGAAGAGAAGAGCTATCCATGGGCGCTTCATAAGACTGCAAGAACCTACAAGCTGATAAATATGGCAGACAGCTTCAAGGCAACGCTCAGTTTTGAACCTCAGGACGAGATACTTCATGGTATGGGACAGTATAGAGATTCTGTGTATGATCTTAAGGGAACGGTGCTGGAGATGGCACCTCGTAATTCACAGATTTCCGTTCCTTTTGTAGTTTCTTCTGCAGGGTACGGCTTTCTCTGGAATAATCCGGCCATAGGAGCTGCTTCCTTCGGTGGAAATGTAACCGAATGGAAAGCAGAAGCTGCAAAATGCATAGATTACTGGATAACAGCCGCAGAAACTCCGGCGGAAATCCTTTCCAGATATACTGAAGTAACAGGTCATGCATCACCGATAGCAGATGAGCTTCTTGGCCTCTGGCAGTGCAGGCTCCGTTACAGAACCCAGGATGAGGTTCTGGAGGTTGCGAGGGAGTATAAGCGCCGCGGCATAAAGCTGGATGTAATAGTAATAGACTTCTTCCATTGGGATTATCAGGGTGACTGGTCCTTTGATCCGGAGTACTGGCCGGACCCACAGGCCATGGTGGATGAACTGGCTGAAATGGGTACAAAGGTTATGGTTTCAGTCTGGCCGACCATTGATTCCAGATCGGTGAATTTCCGGGAACTGAAGGACAGAGGCTTCCTTATAAGAACTGACAGGGGAATCAACTCAGCCATGGATTTCTTTGGAAGAATGTACTTCTTTGACTCTACCAATCCGGACGCACGAGAATATGGATATCAGATATTGAAGAAGAACTACGGTCAGTATGGTATCGATATGTTCTGGCTGGACGAGGCTGAGCCGGAGTATACCGTAACTGATTATGACCACTATCGTCAGTTTATCGGACCTGTTGCAGAGACAGGAAACTTCTATTCCAGACAGCATGCAAGAATGCTTTATGATGGACAGAAGAAGGACGGCATGGAGGCTCCGCTTAACCTTATCAGATGTGCCTGGGTAGGAAGTCCAAGATTCGGAGCGCTTGTATGGAGCGGCGATGTGCAGAGTACATTCAGGGAAATGAAGCACCAGATGATAAATGGTATCAACATGGGTGTTGCAGGAATCCCTTGGTGGATATCAGATACAGGCGGATTCTATGATGGTTTTGTAGATAACGAAGAATTCAGGGAGCTTCTTGTAAGATGGTTCCAGTGGGCCTGCTTTACACCAGTTCTCAGAATGCATGGTGACAGACTCCCTCATATTCCGGAACTGACCAAGGACACAGATCATGGCGGCGGATTCTGCTTCGCAGGTGCCCCGAATGAACTCTGGAGCTACGGAGAGGAGGTATATGAAATACTTCATAAATATCTGGATATCCGTGAGGGCATGAAGGACTATATTAAGGAAGCCATGAAGGAAACCATGGAAACAGGACTTCCTCTTATAAGAGCCATGTTTATTGAATATCCTGAGGACAGCGAATGCTGGAAGATTCCGGATGAATATATGTTTGGTTCAAAGTATCTTGTGGCTCCGGTTTCGGATTATAAGGCACGCAGCAGACAGGTTTATCTTCCTGAGGGCGACTGGAAGGCCTGGGATACAGAAGAGATTATTCACAGTAATGGTGAATATATAGAGGCAGCTGCACCACTTGATTACATGCCGGTATATGAGAGAATCTGATGCCCACCCGGTTTCTAAAGGAGTCTGGCAGAGAGCGGGCTTCTGACAAATATAGGTAACGGACGATAACGTAGCGTATTCATAGATTTTATCTATGGATACGCTATAATTATATCTATTTTACCTAGTAATGTAATAGGCATATAATGACTCCATTATAATTTGAACGGAGGACATCAGATATGAGTACATTACAGACACCATTTCGTTATGATTTTGTCGGAAGCTTCCTTAGACCACAGGCACTTAAGGATGCAAAGAACGCATTTAAAGAAGGAAAAATAACAGAAGAAGAATTAGATAAGGTTATCAATGAAGAGATTACAAAGGTTGTAGCTAAGCAGAAGGAACTTGGCTATCACGTTATAACAGACGGAGAGTTCAGAAGAACATTCTGGCATCTCGACTTTATGTGGGGATTTGAGGGCGTTGATCATGAGGCTACAGGCAGAGGCGTTGCATTCAACGATGAGCTTGCTGTGCTTGACGATACATTTCTCGTAGGAAAGATCAAGGCAAAGGATGTTCATCCTTTCGTAGAGTATTTCAAGTTCTTAAAGCAGTTTGAGGATGAGAATACTGTAGCTAAGTATACAATTCCTGCACCAGCTCAGATGTTCCAGCAGATGATCGTTCCTATGAACTATGAGACAACAAGAAAGTTCTATGCAACAAACGAGGAACTCATCCAGGATATCGGCAAGGCTTATCAGGTAGTATTCCAGCAGTTCTATGACGCAGGCTGCAGAAACCTTCAGCTTGATGACTGTACATGGGGAGCTCTTGTAGGTGAGGCTGCAAAGCAGAGATATCAGGCTCTCGGAATCGACCTTGAGGAAGTAAAGGCACAGCTTCTTGAAGTTAACAACCTTGCTCTCGAAGGAAAGCCTGAAGGTATGGTAATCAACTCACACATCTGCAGAGGTAACTATCATTCAACATTCTTCACAAGCGGTCCTTATGACAGTGTTGCTGATTATGTATTCGCTAAGGAAAATGTGGATGCTCTCTTCCTTGAATATGATGATGAGAGATCAGGTGGTTTTGAGCCGCTTGCAAAGGTTTCACCAGATAAGAAGGTAGTACTTGGACTTATAACAACCAAGTCTCCTGTACTTGAAGATAAAGAGGCAGTTATTGCCAGAATTAAAGAGGCTGCAAAGTATGTTCCGCTTGACCGTCTCTATCTCAGTCCACAGTGCGGCTTCGCTTCATGTGAGATCGGAAACAAGCTTACAGAGGAAGAGCAGTGGGCTAAGCTCAGACTCGTTAAGGAAATTGCTGAAGAAATCTGGGGTTAAAAATGATATAATGGTTCCTGACCGGATACCTTCCGGTCGGGAACTTTTTTTCTTTATAAAGTATATGGGGTTCAGCTGTTATGAGAGATGATAACCGGAAAATTACATATATCCTGCTTGCACTGGCAATCGGTATGTGCGTATACGGTGCCGTTTCAGGTGAGCTGCAGGTTGTACTTGCTAAAGCGATTAATATATGTATGGAGTGTATAGGCCTTGGCTAAACATTTGCGAAAAATAGTACAGGCTCTCTGGGGCCTTATAACCAATGCATATGTTAAGGGATTTCTTCCGGGTAAAAGCTCAATCTACAGAGGACCGCTTAAACGGTTCTGCGTGCCGGGAATGAACTGTTATTCGTGTCCGGGAGCACTGGGGGCATGTCCTATCGGAGCACTTCAGGCAGTGCTTACAGAGAGGCACAGAAGATTTCCTTTTTATGTTCTGGGATATCTGGCAGCCATTGGGCTTTTTGTAGGACGATTTATATGCGGCTGGCTATGCCTGTTTGGACTTATACAGGAGCTTCTCTATAAGATTCCTACGCCGAAGATCCATATTCCGGAAAAGGTAGATAAGGTTCTTCGTTATCTGAAATATGCGGTTTTGCTTATTCTGGTTGTAGGACTTCCATTATGTTACAGAAGCAGATACGGAGCAGGTGAACCGTTCTTCTGTGAATATGTATGTCCTGTCGGAACCCTTGAAGGCGGTATTCCGCTTGTGATCTTTAATAAAGGACTTCGCTCATCCATTGGATGGCTGTTTGGATGGAAGATGCTGATTCTTATCGTATGCATTCTTTCATCAATATTTATATATAGACCATTCTGTAAATATATATGCCCGTTGGGAGCATTTTATTCATTATTCCAGAAGATCAGTCTGATAAGGATCAAGGTTGATACTTCGAAATGTATCGGCTGCGGTTCATGCAGCAAAGTATGCGGCATGAACGTGGATCCTCTCAGAAATCCCAACAGTACAGAGTGTATAAGATGTGGTGAATGTATAAAAGCATGCCCAACAAAAGCTATAAGGTTTTCAGCATCCGGACGTGAATTAAAGGATGCAAAAAAAGACGAGGTGACATCATGATAAGAAAGGTATCAGGTACATTCATGAAAAGAAAGATAATAGGCTTAGTATTAGCATTTTCTATGGCCATGGCAGCATCAGGCTGTTCATCCAAGGAAGATCAAAAGACGACTGAAAGTACAGAAGCAGTGATTACAGAAGCTGAAACAACAACAGAAGTACAGGAGAATAATGAGACTTTAGAAGGAAATGTAACAGAACTTCCATATGGCGGTGTTACATTTGAATATCCGGATTCTATGGTAAATGCGACGGCTGTCTTCTTTGCAGGCGGCGGTATGGAAATCAGCGATATTAAGGGTGTATATTATTCAGTTCTTTACTATTGCGGTATGGACATTAATAAATACATGGAGCTTTATAATAAAGATACGCTTACTGAAGAAGAAGGACGTTTTTTTGAAGAAAGAGTATTTCCTCTGGCAGAGGTATATGGAATTGATGGAGGAAGAAGCCTGAATGATCTGGCTGATCTTTTGTCAGAATATGGTTACACAGCAGAGCAGTTTAAGGAACTGGGCTCTGTGGGAGAGTATAACTTCTTCTATACTGTTAATCCGGAAGAGGAAAGAGTTAATAATGAGATAGTTTTTGATGAAGGCTTCCGTGAGGAGTTTGAGAGTGTTTTTATTCCGGCTTTTGACGATGTATCCTGGATAAAGATAAGTGAGCCGAAGCCGGTAGAAGCAGTAAGTGGAGTAAGTGAGGGAGCATTTATATCCTTTGAGACCAAAGACCTTGATGGAAATACCGTTAAGTCTGAGGATATCTTCAGCAAGAATAAGATAACAGTGGTAAATATATGGGGAACCTATTGTGGGCCATGTATCAATGAGATGCCTGACCTTGAAGTTCTCAGTAAGAATATCGCTGATAAGCAGTGTGGATTTATAGGCGTAGTAATTGATATATCAGGACCGGATGATAAAGGTCAGATAGATGCTGCAAAAGAGATAATCAGTGATACCGGAGTGACATATCTTAATCTTGTACCATGGGGCGGCATAGACAGTCAGCTTCCAACCGAATTTATACCTACAACATACTTCATAGATTCTAATGGAAATGTAGTAGGAGAGGCTGTGGTAGGGGCTCATACAGCGGAAGAATATGAGTCACTCATAGATGAGGCTCTGGAAAAAACTAAATAGTAACAAAAAGAAAAAAATGCTATAATATTGCTCAATGTAGGCAATTTTAAGCAAGAGGAAAAGGGTATGGGCGATAAGAAGAAAAACTTCATATCAGTTAATGTGCTCAGTCTGGTTATGTTCTTGCTCTGCATGCTTCTGATATTTTTCACAGACCACATGACCATCGGAATCGTTGCATCGGTTCTATGGCTGTTATATACGATATTTGCAAATAAGTATGTACTGTCTGAGAAGAAGGAAGTATCAAGAAGAGCGACCATAAGAGAGTGCAACCATAAAGGCCGCTTCAACAAAGAGGTTGACGAGCTGGAGAAGCAGTACGACAGCATCAAGTCCAGAGAAGAGTTTATGAAGACTACACCGGACAGTATGCAGGACCTTTATGTGAAGATACTTGAGCAGGCAGAATCTAATCTTGAGAGCGCTGCCGCATATATGGAATCTTATGACTATGTAACGAATCCGGATCCGGTATATCTGAAGAAGCTTATCTTAGAAGGAGATACGCTGGTTCAGAAGTTCAACAATCTTCTTGAAAAGCTGGTTGATGTGGATACGAATCCAACAGATCTGGATGTTGAGTATATAGATGATCTTACAAATTGTCTGGCGGAAATGCGTGAGAATCAGAAGCAGACAATGACAAGTTAAAAAGCAGGGGGCATTGTGCGGAAATGCACAGAAAGGATGTAAAGAGTATGAAGAGGAAAAATGCGGGTAATTCACTTGTTCCTGTAGGTATAGGAATAGTAGTGATCATGGTTATTATCCTTATTGTTTCGATTGTTATGAAACAGAAGGGCGGCGGATCCGGAGGCGGAAAGACACTGGATCAGCTGTACGATAAGGTTAAGGTAACCGAGGCTACTCCTAAGAAAGGACAGGTTACATTTGAAAGCAATAATCTTTATGATGAGCTTCCGGAGATAGATAAGTATCCACAGGCCGTAACAGGAAAGGGAGATGTGGATATAGAGATATTTACATCAGGAGAGAAAGCAGGAAAGGATAATGATTCCTGGCTTATCGATGTTGCTAATAAGTTTAACGCCGAAGGCAATACACTCTCTAATGGAAAAACAGTATCCATGAGTGTCAGAAGTGTTGCATCAGGAACAGCCGCAGATTATATCATATCCGGCAAGTATGTACCTGATCTCTATACACCAAGTAATACTCTCTTCGGAGAATATGCAAAGACAAATGGTGGTTCCCTTGAAATATATGATAAGAGACTTGTTGGTAATACAGCAGGTATTCTGATAAAGAAGGGTACATATTCAGATTTTGATTCAGTTATCAAGGCTGTTCAGGATAATCAGATAAATGTTGGATACACCAACCCACAGACAAGTGCAACAGGACTTAATCTTCTGCTTACACTTCTGAAGGACGGAACAGAGAACTTTACTAAGTTTAATGCTAACATTCCTTATGTTGCATATACAACTCAGCAGATGAGAGACAGTGCTTCCAACGGAAGTCTGGATGGTATGCTTACAGAGTATCAGGCATATGTAAATGATGCCAACCTCACATCCATGTATGACTTTATTCCATTTGGAGTAAGACATGATAATCCTGTATATATCTGTGATGAAGCAGGAAAGACACAGGATGAGAAGGATGCCATAAAGATGGTAGTTGACTACTGCAAGAGCCCTGAAATGCAGAAGATAGCAACAAGCAAGGGCTTCAATGCCAACGATGATTATACGACAGATCTTGACTTTACAGGTGCTGAGGTAACCCAGGCACTTGTAACATATAAGAAGGAGAAGGATAACGGTAAAGATATAATCGCTGTATTCGTAGCTGACAACTCAGGTTCTATGGATGGCGAGCCTATGAATGAGCTGAAGAGTTCTTTATCTAATGGTCTTTCATATATCAATGATAACAACTACGTAGGTCTTGTAAGCTACAGTAATAATGTTACTGTTGAGCTTCCTATAGCTCAGCTGGATCTTAACCAGAGATCCTACTTCCAGGGAGCCATCGATGGAATGAAGGCTCAGGGAGGAACAAGCACATACGAGGCACTTGTAGTTGCAGCAAAGATGGTTCAGGATGCACAGAAGGATCATCCGGATGCAAAATGCATGATAATCCTTCTCAGTGATGGTTATGCTAACGGTAATTTCACAGTATCTGATATAGAGACTCCTATTAAGGATTCAGGAATTCCTATCTATACCATCAGCTACGGAAGTGACGCCGACAAAGATGAGCTTCAGAAGGTGTCAAATATCAACGAGGCAGCCAGCATCAATGCGGATTCAGATGATATAACATATAAGCTGAAGAGCCTCTTCAACAGCCAGTTATAAACGCACTGGCCTGATAATTTAAATATAAGCACAAAACGTACGACCCTGAGTCATGATGTCGCGCTGCACCCGGCGACCATACGCCTCTGCAGCACGCACATGCCCTCAGGGTCTGTTTATTGTATACTTTATAAATAAATCAGCCCGGGACAGACCGGTGCGTATTCCAGAGCCCTATTATGGGCGGTTGGAATGCGTCATCCGGATGTTCCGGGCGTTCGTTTATAATATAAATATATATCCTTGGCAGTGCTGCCTATTACTGCTTATTATCAGCATTTGCAACGTTATCTGTGCTCTCAGTGCTTTCCGAATTATCAGCATTGAGGGCTTTCTTTTCATTCTTTATCTCCCAATGGATCAGGAACGTAAGTGTTGCTCTGAGAAGTATGATGGCACCTAAGATTCCAAGTTCTGCCCATTCTCTTACAACAACAGTACGGAGAACCTCTCCACCAAGCTTAAATTCAAGTGCAAGGGCGATTCCCTGCGCAAGACCGAGGCGGATGGACTCATCTTTCTTTATCCAGAATATAAAACTTTTTACTGCAGTTAATACCAGTATGCATATGCCGAAGAACTCCAGAAGCAGAGTTGAAAACTCTACTACATAACGAAGGACATTTTCGGCATTCTGATAAACTCCTTCCATAAGCGTTTACCTCCCACAAAATACCCACTTTTTATTATATAAGGTGCGGGGAGGGATGGCAAATGGTTTTTGGAACAATTACCTGTTGACATATAATACTATATGACATATAATATGCGACGTGATACTATATCATATATAATATTATAAGGAGACGAATATGAAGAGACAACTTAGGGGCTTCGTTATCGGAGCAACGATTTTCTCCACTCTGTTATCACCCTTTGGTGGTACGGAAGTCAGGGCCGACAGTGGCGAGAATCGTGAGACAGAGCAGAAAGAAAAACAACAGGAAAAAACAGAGATAAGACCTCAGGATGATTTCTTTGGATATGTAAATGCAGATGCATTAAAGAATGCAGAGATTGATCCGAAGTACGGTTTTGGAGCATTTGAAGAGTGTTATGCTATCACAGACAGAAAACTGGACGAGGTGATTGACGGAATAGTAAAGGATAATGTGAATACTACTACAGATGCAAAAATGATTGCAGATTATTATTCACAGGTTATAGATTACTCCGCAGAATCAAGCGATGCAGATAAGGATTTTGAAGAAGCTAAGAAAGAGATAGAAGGAGCTGCCAGTGTCGGTGACTATCTCGAATTAGTAGGTAAGTATCAATATGAGTTTAATGTAAATCCTATCTTTACTCTTGAAATAGGTGAGGGGTATCTGAAGAGCGATGAGTACTCATTTTTCATAAGTACCAGCAAGGGAATTCTTGGAACTTCCATGGAGAGTATTGCTCTCACAGAGGATGGCCGTATGAGTCTGAGAAATAAGGTGGCAGACGAACTTGAGATTCTGGGTTATGCAAAAGGTGATGCTGAAAAAAGAGCAGATGAGTTTGCAGCTATGGCAGTGGATATTTCATATGTCACTTATGACAAGACCTTTACATTTGAAACTGTTGAGATCTTTACAGATGAAGATATGAAAAAAAGCGGAATGGACATGGAAAGCTTTATCCGTGGACTGGGAATAAAGAATACATACGGCCAGTGGATGATGGCCTATACAGATCATTTCAGATGCCTGACAGAGAAGCTGTCAGATGATAAAAATCTTGAGAACTTTAAGACATGGCTCCTTCTTGAATATGTGGATACTTATCATGAGTATTTTTCTGATAAGTATAAAGCATTGAAGGATATATATGGTGAATCGACAGAGGAACCGGACCATATAGCAAGAAGCAGGATACAGGCTGATATGCCGGACTTCCTGGGAAAAATATATAGAGAGCAGTGCTATTCCGAGGAGAAAGATAAGAAGGTCAAGGAGATGTGTGAGAATATCAAAGATTCTTACAGAGAACTGATCTCGGAGGCAGACTGGCTGTCAGAGGATGGAAGAAGCAAGATGCTTTCAAAGCTTGAGAATATAGAGTTCAGAACAGGCGGAGTTATGAAGAATACATTTGTAAGTCCGGATAACCTTATAGGAAAGGATGCTTATGAAACCCATAAGAATCTTATGCGATTTGACTGGGAAAACTGTAAGGAAAAGGTGAAGACAAAAAGACCTAAGCAGGGAGACACTATGAGTCCTCAGACTGTAAATGCATGTTTCTGGGTAGACAATGTGGTTGTCATGACTGTGGCAATAACTGAAGAACCATTCTTCAATGAAAGCTGGGATGATTATAGAAACCTTGGCGGACTTGGAATGGTAATCGCACATGAGGTTGGCCATGCCTTCGATTCTAACTGCATTCAGTGGGATGACAAGGGAAATTATAATCCGGAGTGGCTGAGTGAAGAGGACAGACGTGCACTTTCAGAAAGAGCTGATATGTGTATTGAATACTACAATAATTATACCATTATGGATGTTTATCATGTTGATGGTGAGCTCACACTGGGTGAGAACTATGCGGATCTTGGAGCACTTGAATGTATCTCCAATATCCCGACCAGAAAAGAAGATTTTATAACTATGTATGAAGGTTTTGGAAGTATATGGATAGAACTTAAGAGCGATGTCAGAGCGCTTGATGATCTGGAAACGGATCTTCACAGCCCGGGTACAGTACGAGTCAATGCGCCGCTTTCTTCATGTGACAAATTCTATGAAGTATATGACGTGAAAGAGGGCGACGGAATGTACGTTGTTCCTGAAAACAGAGTGAAGAGGTGGTAAATATGGGAACTATAATTAAATTATCGATCAGAAATATATTTGTTAAACCACTGATAACTATCTTCCTGGTACTCAGTATCGTGGTCTGCTCCTTTGCAGGTCTGCTGGCTTTTGATATGTCCAATTCATTATCAAACATACTTAAGAATGCATTTGCAGATAGTTATGGTAAGGCGAATGTACTTGTGGAAACTGTAAACGGCGTAGATAGAGATGCATTTGATGGACTGCCGGAGCATGAAGCAGTATTTATAGCTACAAATAATTCCAAGCTCTGCGTACGTAACGATAATATGTATGCATTCTATAATGAGAAAAATCTTTCAACTTATGGTGTTAATATCGCAGAGGCGAAAGATATGAATCTTATTCCGAAGGATACAGTGCTTGAAGATAATGAGTGTATCATAACGGACAAAATAGCTGAGGATATGAACCTTAAAATAGGTGACAGCTTCACAATCTACGGAGATAACTATGTGGGAGCAGACTTTGTCATAAAGGACATATCATCGGTTAAGGGAATTCTCAGTAATAACTATAGTGCACTTATAACAGATGAGGGCATGAAGAGCCTTACATACAACGGACAGGTTAAGTATTCGACGGTATATGTTCATGTACTTGAGGACAGTAACTGTGAAACATTCTGCGAAAAGGCAGAAGAATTATATCCTGCAGCATATTTTGAAAATCTGGTTACCGGTGCCATACAGGATCAGATCGATCAGATATCAGGAATATTTATCATTCTGTTTATCATTACACTGCTGCTTGTAATTTTTGTAACAATCACTCTTTCAGAACGTATAATGATCGACCGCTTATCTACAGTAGGAACGCTCAGAAGTCTCGGAATATCACCGTCGCTTACAGCCAGAGTCATCCTTGTGGAAAACATGTTCTACGGACTTCTTGGTGGAGCCATAGGAACTGTACTATATATATTCGGCAGAGATCCGATATTTAATAACATATTTACTGTCAGTACCGGCAGTGATACCAAGGTTATGATGGACCTGGGAACTGTATCTATTCCGGTGACACTGGGAGTAATACTCGGTGCAGTTATTGTTGAAATGCTCTGCCCACTGAGAGAGCTTCTTAAGGCAACAGGCCGTCCGATTAGAGATATCATATTTGATAACAGAGATACAGAATATAAGTATAAGAAAAAATATTTATATCTTTCTGTGATAATCGGAGTGATTGCAGCTGCACTTGGCATTCTCGGACTATTCGTATTAGACAGCAAGGTTATTGCCTGTATTGCAGCCTTTGTACTACTTGTAATAGCTGTATTTATGGGATATCCGTTTATCATAAAGGGAGTGGCTTCAATAATTGAAAAAGCTGCAATGAGAAGTGGTAAGCCGATTCTGGGACTTGCGGCAACAAGCATGAAAACAAAGAAGGCATCAATCGGAAGTTCGAAGCTTACATTTATTGCAACAGCAATAAGCATGAGCCTTCTTGTTATCGGATTATCCTTTGATAAGTTCAGTACTGAAGCACCTGCAGATGCGGATATAGTGGTAGACGGGATCAAGACTGAGTCGGGAGATTTTGATTATATAAAGGATCTTCCGGGTGTTACTGATGTAGAATTTGTATACAAAAAATATGGAGATGAGATTGTATCAGGAACGGAAAATATAGATGAGTATATTGATAATAAGTATGAGGAAGGCAGAGATGATCTTCAAGTTACTGTATCTGTTACTGGTGCAGAAGGAAGGTTTGACTTATATAGTGGATTTCCTGATCTGCCAGAAAAGATAGAGGATGATGAAGTTTACTTAACCCATAAGCTGGCAGAAGAGCTTGGCGTAAAGGTGGGAGACGAACATGAATTCCTTATGAATTCCGGAGGTGTTGTACCATTCAGAAAGACCTATAAGATTGCGGGATATACGGATCCGGGAATCATGGAGATTCCAAATACAGCCATGGTCATAAGTCTTAACGAATATAAGAAGATATATCTCAATTCGCCGGACATGGCCTATGTAAGAGCTGAGAATCCTGAAGAAATAAAGGATAAGATAGAGAGCTATTCTTCCAGTATGATAAAAGATGTTAAGACTATGGAAGAGTATCAGGAATATGAGAAGGAACAGGGCTCAGGTATGATCTCGCTGCTTTATATGACTATAGCTATGGGAGTGGGACTATCGCTTATCGGTGTATTCTGTAATCAGATTGTCGGATTTGAAAACAGAAAACGTGAAAGTGCAGTACTTATATCAACGGCTCTCAGCAGAGAGAAGCTTATAAAAATGTTCTTCTGTGAGAATCTTATAGGAGGACTCCTGGCAGTTATCCTGGGCGCGGCAGTTGGTACTGTTGAGACGTTACTCATCAGTAAGGCGCTGCAGGTAGCTCTTGCACTGCCGATTAGTTTTGAAGTGATAAAGTTAGTTATATTCCTGTTGGTAATATTTGCTTCATTCAGTATTACCATTTTCAGAACAATAAAGAATATAAAGAAGATGAAGATATCGGAACAGCTTAAGTATGAATAGGAGGAGAATACATATGGAAAATATAATAGAAGTCAGTAATGTCAAAAAGGAATTTGGAAAGGGAAAAGAGAATAGAACACTGGTATTAAACGGTGCAAGCATGAGTGTTAAGAAGGG
The DNA here is from genome assembly GCA_900316715.1 of uncultured Eubacteriales bacterium. GTDB lineage: Bacteria > Bacillota > Clostridia > Lachnospirales > Lachnospiraceae > Eubacterium_Q. Next base: position 39,707 of record ONEC01000004.1, on the reverse strand, counting down.
TGAATTCGTATCGCTTATGGGAGCTTCAGGAAGCGGAAAGTCAACACTGCTTTATCTTATAGGCGGACTTGACAGAGATTTCACAGGAGATATCAGTGTGTGTGGAAAGAATATAACCAGGATAAAGGAGAAGGAGCTTTCGGCAATCAGACTTAACAAGATCGGATTCATATTCCAGTTCTATAATCTTGTTCAGAATCTGAATGTAGAAGATAATATCATGCTTCCGTCACTTGTGGCAGGAAAGAGTAAGGCCAGTCTTAAGAAGAAGCTGGATGAGATACTTAGGATCACGGGACTTACAGAGAAGAGGAAGGCTTTCCCGGCAAAGCTTTCAGGTGGACAGCAGCAGAGAGTAGCTATAGCCCGTGCGGTGATGGGGGATCCGGAGCTTATTCTGGCGGATGAGGCTACAGGTAATCTGGATAAGAAGTCAGGTGATGAGATCATGGCTCTCTTCAGAAGAATAAATAAAGAGAAGGGAATAACAATACTTCAGGTTACCCACTCTGAGCAGTGTGCTGAATACGGAGACAGAGTAGTGCGTCTTGATGAAGGAAAAACAGGAAGTGCTGCATAGATTTAAAAAAGATTTATTTTGGATACAAATCGGAAACATCTGTATGGCATACTCTCCCCAGATGATGAAGATGTCACTGGGAACCGTGGGGGCGGTGATAGGTGACACAACAGATACCATGGGGCGGCACTGTTAAAGGGCTGCACCCATGGAGTGAAGGGGAGGAATAATATGAGAGAATTAAGTAAACAGATAGCAGGTGTTTTAGCGGCGGCCATGATACTCAGTTGTTCGGGATGTGAGAAGAAGGCTGCTGTAGTTGAGGGAAACACGATGGTTGAGACGGAGGTGTCAGATAATACAGAAGACACCTCTGCTGAAACAGCTAAGGAAAAGGATACATCAGAGGAGAAAAAGAAGGATTCACCATGGTGGTCAGAGCATATAGATGGTAATGGTCAGGGATTTGATTATGTTGATATTAAGGGCGCTGAGTTTCTCGAGATAGATCCGGATACCCTATTAGCATCAACCGTAGAAATGGTAGAGTTCGATAAGGATTATATACATAAGCTCTGTGATATGGTATTTGATGGCGGACAGGTCGAGGTTTATGATTTTGATAATAAAACCAAGAGAGTCTACGATGATCTTATCACTCAGTATGAAAACCTCCTGGAAATATATGATTCTTATAAAGCAAACGATGACAGCGCGCTGGACTCTTATCCATTTAAGCTTTTTCCGTACGGCGGTTGGGAACTCAGACCAAATACAGAAGAATTTGAAAGGTCTGTTATAGAAGAAGACCTGAACCGTATTAAGGCTGAGAGAGAGGATGCGCCTGAAACTATAGAGAATGATTATTCCTACGGGGGATATATAGGAAAGATCGATGGCGAAGAATACTATATGTTCCTGGGAAACAGAAAGTATGATGAATATCTGTCTGCACCGGATACATTCCAGCGTAACGGACGTGTGATTACAATTATGAAGGCAGATATGGAAGGTGCTTTCAGAGGCGAAACTCATACAGATGGAGAAGGTGTTTCTGAAAGACCGGATGAGAAAAAGAATGCCATAGCAACCGATTATCTTATGACGGGACTCCATACAGATATAATACCGGATGAGAATTATATGCTTGAAGCAGAAAGGTTCCTCACTAAGATCGGATATGGAAGTTACGTGAATAATAATTACGAAACAATGGATCTTCTTTGGGGTAATTCTGTAACTAACGGATTCCTGAATGTAAATGATTATCATATGTCAGTAAATAATTATGATACCAGTGATGGTCAGTGTCTCTACTATGAGATGAGCAGTTATATCGGTGCATTTCCAAGTAGTGAACTTCTTGATACTGCAGAATATTCTGAGACTGATCTTTTAGATGCAGATTCCTATATTAAAGTAATGGTCAATGATTCCGGTATAGTCGGATGTCAGATATATAATCCGATCAGAATACTTAAAACAGATGAAATCAGTAATCTTATTGATAAGGAAGATGCTAAGGATATCGTAAGAGAAAGTATAAATGATAAGGATTTATGGAATAATCCTATCAACCAGAAAGTGAATTGCTTTGAGTTAAATGAGGTGAGACTCATTTCATTTCCTATTAAGTCTGATGTAAAGGATAATGAATATACATATGTTCCATGCTATATGTTCTGGAATGTATCAAGCGAGTTCAACAGTCCGTTTATGCTTATAAATGCAATAGACGGAAGCATAGTCAAGATAGAAGAAAATCTGGCAGGGTATCCTGCAGGCTGGCTTAAAAGCGAATAACATGCCGGAACGAAGTGAACCGGGAATAAATAAAAGCGTAGCAGTGTTTGGCTGCTACGCTTTTTAACGCTATACAGTATGTATTATGAGACGGCCTGTGCCGGCTGTATCCTGATGTTGTCCTTCAGAGAGCTTCTCTTCGATAACATCTTTACAGGAGCTGGCGATAACCCTTGATTTCTTATACTTTTCAATTTCTTCTATATCCAGATCAAAGGAATCCTTCATGTTGTTAAAGTGGAACTGCTGAAGTCCTATGCTGAATACTCTGTCATCAGCAACCGGCTCCCCTTCGAAATTAAACTTGAGGAAGGAGTGGGTCTTCTGATCATACTCAACCTCAAGACCGTGTGAAAGCTGATAGAACTCGGTATGAGCACCGCCTAAGGTTTCATCACGGAGCATATGTTTGATAGCAGTCTTAAGTTGTGCACCTGTCCAGTAAAGAAGATGAGCAGAGTCATCATAAGGGAAGCAGGTATTGAAGTTGCCCTTTGTAACAACAGGTCCCATCTTTTCTACGCGGACAGAACCGGATGCCATAAGGAAGATATCTACGCCAAACGCATCCTTTAATATATCTGCAAAGAGGTCGCCCAGCTCAGTCTCACGGATACGGGTCGGATGAGTGAGCTCTCTTACAAATCTTGTAAGTATCTGATTGTACTTGGCATCAGTCTGGGACTTATAACTGTTTATAACATCCTCTATTGCCGGATCCCTTGGACAGTTATCTGAATTGATAGGAACAGGAGTCCAGGTATAGCTGTCGATGCAGTTATTATCCATATCCACGTTGATATCGAAACGTCCTATCTGGTCTGTGCCGATACCTGCCTGAACGATAGGGATTCCGTTTACTTCTGCAGGTTCAGTGATGAAGGTATGGGAATGTCCGCCGATTATTACATCTACGCCCCAGGATGGATCCAGCATGGCAGCCAGACGCTTATCCTCTTCAAAGCCTATATGAGTAAGAAGTACTGTGAAATCTATATCGATGGAATTATAGGTGTTGCATATTCTTCCGATTTCGTCTGCTGCATCCTCGAGAGTTACAAAGGTTCCGATAAGAGGATCTTTGCGGCACTCAAGAAGAGTTAATTCTGTAAGGATTCCGATGAAAAGAATCTTCATACCGTCTATCTCAAGAACCTTGCATGGAGCAAAGAGTCTCTTGTGATTGGTTGTTATATACATGTTGGCGTTGATTATAGGGAATTCGGCGCATTTCTCAAGGAACAGAAGATGAGCAAGTCCATAATCAACCTCATGATTTCCAAGGGTTACAATATCCGGTCCAAGGATATTCATGATCTGAATGGTTGATACTCCGTGAAATTCCGAATCGATAATGGAACCACGGAACATATCTCCGGATATGGCATAGATTACATTCTTCTCTTCGCGTCGGACCTGATTGATATAGCCTGAGAGCATGGACACGCCGCCCACAAGCTTTTCATCAACCTCTTCTGCAAGGAAGTCTCCGTGCATGTCGTTGGAATGTAACAGGGTAAGTTTCTTTATATTCTTCATTTCCGCCTCCTGTAGGGGGTGATTTATCGTTATTCCGCTTTTCGTGATATGTTTATGATATCAGATATAGGGATACATTTTAAGAGTTTTTTAAAGATTGGGATAAGAAACAATGCTACAATCAGACCATAATATGAATCCGAGGTTAGAGTATGTTTTTTAAAATGCTGAAAAATGACCTGAAAGCACACAAAGGTCTCAATATAATTCTTTTTATCTTTATCATCTGTTCATCGATTATATCCGTAATAGCAGTGAATCTTATGTATGCTGAGATATCGGGAAGAAAAACGACGGATGAGGTATCCCGTGTAGCGAATATAAGGATCAACTGCAATGTCGGTATGGGCAGCTTTGATGAAAAGGGAGCGGCACTGGACGAATATATGCAGTCCAGCGACATGATAATTGATGGTGAGGTTATAGAATTCATATCCCGTTTAGATGATGAGGTTTCAATAGATGGAAGATATGCTTCTGATGATGGGTTCCCGGATCACTATTCACTTCACATGACTACTCAGCCGAAAAAGATCAATCTTCTTTATAACGATGATGACAAGCCGTTTACCGTTGAACCTGGCTGCATAGCTGTGAGTATCGATTTTGCTGATATGACAGGAATAAAGAGAGGCAGCAGGATACAGATTACTACTGAAATGGGAAATATCTATGAGTTTACCGTTTCGGAAATATATAAAGAGCCGGGAATCGTGGTCAGTGAAGATCTGGTTATATCAGATGCAGATTATGAGGCTTTAAAGAGCGAGTTCCCTTTCAGACTGTATAAGCTGGAGGTAAGGGCAAAGAGCAACAGCTTTGAGAGAAAGATTACAGATGAACTGTATGATCAGGATCTTATAAAGGCCTGTTCTTCCTGGGATTATACTCCTGAAATAGATATGAACTATACAGTTGTTACTGCAATATCATATTTCCTTCTGGCCATGAGCATCGTAATCATACTTATAATGCTCATAACCATACGATTTATGATGGTGGCGGCGATTCAACAGGAAGAAAAAGAAATCGGTATGATGAGAGCAATAGGTGTTGATTCTATGAGATACAGATGGATGTTTGCAGCAACCTATGTGGCCTTTGCTATTTTGGGCGGAATAGCCGGAATGACAGCCGGAGTACCGCTTTCAAAGTACTGTATAAGACGTTTCTGTACGAATTACATTTCCAGAAATCATAACATGACCATGTATCTGTCGCTTCTGGTTTCAGTCGGAATTGTAGTTATGATCATTCTGTTTGCTGCATTAATGATGAGAAGGATCAATAAGATATCAGTTATTGAGACGATTCATGGAAGTGCCGAAGGCGAGCGTTTTGGACGTCTTAATAAACTGAATCTATATAAATCAAAGAAGCTTAAGGTTCCGGCGTTCCTGGCAGTCGGAAATATCATTAACAGCTTTAAGAAATATATATTCCTCATTATCACCTATACCATGGCAATAGTGATTCTGTTTGTTGCATTTCACCTGAAGAGTACACTTCTCAGTGATGAGTACTCAAAGAATTTTCTTATCCTGAGATATGATTTTGTACTGTACATGAGTGGTGACTGGGCTAATTACTATTATCAGAAGGGCGGAGATAAGCTCGGCGCTTACCAGATAATGGGCGAAGAGGTAAACAATGCGGGAATTCCTGTTAAGATCAGATATATGAATTCCACAAATGCGGAGATTCTGATGGAAGATGGCGAAGAGCTGGCGGCCAGCTTCCTGTTTGGAGATACCAATAATGAACTTATCCCTCTGAGAAAGGGAGGAAAGCTTCCTATCCGGGAGAATGAGATCATAGTGAGTTACTTCACTGCTAAAAAACAGGGGTGGAAGGTAGGCGACAGTCTGGAACTTAAACTGGATGAATATGATGAGGATAATATCGGTTCCCACTCGGTGACAAAGAAATTTATCATTACAGGTTTCTTTGACAAGATGGAAGAGGGATATCCGACAATCATAGTAGGAGAACAGTATACCGGTGCAGTTAAGAATTCACTTCTCGTTACGGATCTTTATCTGGATGCACCTAAGTCGGAGCATCCTAAGTATATAAAGATGCTTAAAGACTATTTCGGAGATCGGTATATTGATACGGCTGAGGAGGAGAGAAAAGATGACTTCGCATACATCATAAAATACATAGATGCGCTGAAGATTATTCTTTCGGTAATGATTGCATTTATACTTTCACTTAATACTCTTCTTTATACAACAGTTGATCTTGCCCGGGAGACATCGTCGGTTGCTATGCTGAAATGCGTCGGCTTCTCAGATAAAGATGTGCGGAAATGGCAGATGCTGAGAATGATGATAATACTTGTGATCGCATATATCATGGCAGTCATACTGCAGAGTACAGTCATCAACATGCTGGTAAGAAAGGTGTTTGAAACCTTTGGGGCAACGGGATTCTCCTTTATCCCGAATCCGCTTGATAAATATGTGATAGTACCGCTTATCATATTCGGCATAGTTATAGTGGCACTCAGAGCAAGTCTCAGTAAAGTTAAGAGCATAAATATATGGAATATAAGGGAAGACTAATATGGAAACAGTTATAGATGTAAAAGGTCTTTGCAAGACCTATATAGTAAATAAATACAGCAACAATGTTCTCAGGAATATTGATTTCAGTCTGGAAGAAGGTGAGTTCGTATCCATTATGGGACCGTCGGGAAGCGGCAAGTCCACCATGCTTTATACGGTAAGCGGAATGGATAGAGCAACTTCGGGAGATATTAAATTTCTCGGAAAGAACTTTGCTGATATGAATGATAAGGATATGGCTAAGGAAAGACTCGTCAGCATGGGCTTCATCTTTCAGCAGATGTATATGATGAGAAAACTCTGCATACTTGATAATATACTGCTTCCGGGTTTTCATGCAGGACTTGAGGATAGAAGCAAGATCCGTGAGGAAGCTGAAATGCTGATGCGCCGTCTGGGTATCATGGAGATTGCGGATAATGAGATAACAGAAGTATCCGGTGGACAGCTGCAGCGAGCATGTCTCTGCAGAGCGCTGATAAATCATCCGAAGGTTCTTTTTGCGGATGAACCTACAGGTGCCCTTAACTCTAAGGCAGCGGGCGAAGTTATGCGTGAGCTGATAAAGGTAAACAGAGAAGGCACTGCAGTCATGATGGTTACACACAGTGCAAGAGTTGCAGCTGCCAGTGACAGAGTTATATATCTTATTGATGGACATATTGAAGGTGAGGTAGTTTTAGGAAAGCTGCAGGATGAGTCAGAGCTCACACAGCGTGAGCATCGTATCAACAAGTGGCTGATGGAACAGGGATGGTAATATATGTTTATAAACGTGGACAGAAAAACTAAAGAAGGAAACGGTCCTGCTGCCATGGGACTGAGAAGGACAGCTGCGCTTGTACTTACAGGGGCTATGATGTTTTCCATGACAGGCTGCAAAGGAGATATGATCACCTATGATGATTATACTCCGGAGGCATATGCAGAGAGCAGTCTTACACAGGTTGGAAGCACGCTTAGTACAGAAAGCTATGTTGGTGAAGAGGCAGTTGTTGAAGAAGCACTGGAAGTTTATAAGTCAGAGGATGGTCGATGCATCATAGAGAAGAAGCCGTCTTATTATGAGATATATCTTGATAATACAGATGGAGATTATTATGCATCAGGAAGTGCTTATGCAGAGACTATTAAGAAAATCGATCTTGAGTACGCAGAACTGCTGGAGCCTTATCTGTATGAAAATATAAAGATGGCATTTCCAAATCTTAATGGAGATTATTCACCGGTCAGTGAAAGAATAGATAAGCTTCTTATCAATGTTCCGGAAGAATACAGAGATGAGATGGAAGGCTTTGCAACTACCATGTCAGATGGAAAGAAGGGCTTTAAAGAGGATGGAATCTTAAGCTATGAGGAGGCTATACTTATGCAGATGGTTCCGGACTGCCTGAGAGGTACAAACTGCAATGCTCTTTCTGTATGGGGAGACAAAACAGTATCAGGTGACAGAATCGTCAGCAGAACTCTTGAGTGGACCCTCGGAAGTGAGAACCAGATGTGTCTTGGCCAGGCTGTATGCCACTTTAAGATGCCTGAGGGTAAGAACAGTTATACAACCTTTGCAGTTATGGGAATGCTGGATGTAATAACGGGAGTCAACGAGACAGGTGTATTTGCAGGAATTCTTGATGTTGGTTCAGGAGATGATTATGTATGTGATGGTAAAAAGTGTTATACTTATGAATTGAGATATGCTCTTGAAAATATGGATGATGCGAGAAGTGTCGGAGAGTATATGGTATCGGAAAGTAAGAACTTTACTTTTTCGCATAATATTATAATAACAGATAAGGATAACAGCTTTGTTGCTGAAGACTGTGTGCAGGATGAGACAGTTGCTTCTCTGAAAGTAGGACAGGAGAACTCTCCGGAAGATAAGATAATATATGGACATTCCGTGCTCCGTGACGGCAATACACCTCTTATGGATGGCCTTACCTGGGATAATCCGGACAGCCTGTGTGTGATCAATTCTTTTATGACAGAAGGAAATGCGGATATCTTCACAGGAGAGGGACATAACTACGTAAGATTTGCAAAGTTTAACGCCTGGGTCGGAGAGAAGGATAAGCTGACGATGGCAGATGTGAAGGATATCGTGACCAGGGAGACTGAGGATAAGGAATCTAGGTATCAGAAGATTCATTCTGAGAATGTGTATCAGACGATCATATATGATTACGGAACAGGAGAGCTGGATGCGTGCTTCACACAGACAGAAGGTGTTGTGAATCATCCGCAGTATGTACGTATTGAATTGAATTAAATTAACGGACGCCTGTGCATGAGATGCAGCATTTCAACCGCCCTTATAAGGGCTCTGAAATGCTCACTCACTGCACAGGCTGACATAGATTTGAATACAGCTTGAAGGCAGGTGCGTTTTTATAAGGTTATATAAGCCGGATGAAGCGCGGCATCCTGATTCAAGCTGCTATAAGGGACTATGGCTATGATGGATATTCTTATAATAGAAGATGATTATGAGCTGCGGGGGCTGCTCAAGGATTTTATGGAGGCTGAAGGCTTTGCGGTCAGAGCTGCCGCAACAGCCGAAGACGGAATCGAATTTTTGGAGGGCGGCCTGGTCCGTATTATCCTCCTGGATCTGATGCTTCCGGGAATTGACGGGTTTACTGCATGCTCTGCCATAAGAGAACATAAGGACATTCCTATCATTATGATGAGTGCCCGCAGTGATGACGAGAGTAAGCTTATGGGTTACCGTCTGGGAGCGGATGACTATATAGAAAAGCCGGTATCTATACCGATCCTCACTGCGAAGATCAGGGCGCTGCTTCATCGAAGTGAGACAAAGATAGAGAATTCAGAGGTTCTTGAGTATAAGAATATCTCGATAGATGAAAGTAAAAGAGCAGTGTATAAAGATGGTGAAGAGTGCGATATCAGAGGAAAGCTCTATGACCTTCTGCTTTATATGATGAAGAACCAGGGCAGGCTTCTGGATAAGGATGAGCTCTATGATGCAGTCTGGAAGGATGCCTTTGTGGAACAGGCAACTCTCAATGTTCATGTGAGATGGCTCAGAGAACGTCTGGAAGAAGAACCTAATTCACCGAAGATTATAAAAACAGTCTGGAGAAAGGGATATATATTTGGTGATGACAATTGAAGACCATAGTTAAGCTGATAGCTGTCATTACCGCAGTATTTATCTTAGCTGCATTTATCTCATACAGAGTGATCACAAATTATTATAACCGTGAAGAGGGTATGAGAACTGTGGTAATGAACCGGATCACCTCAGATGTGGAAGACAGACTGGAAGAAAACTGTGAACTGAGTCCGGATATGATTCCTGATTTGGATATTTACAGGCAGGAATATGTTAAGAAGGCAATTCCTGATGAGATACGTATTGTCAGTATAAATGCAGCTCCTCACAGGATAGATGCTGATGCTTCGTACATTCAGCCGGTTTTCGGACCGTCCCGGGATTCAACCACGGCACTGAGGGGATTCTTATATTTTATATATAGTTCCAATAATCGGATCTTTACGATAGAGATGGCAGGGATAATTCTCATCATCTCTTATTTTGCTGTTATCCTGATTATTCTTCTTGGGTATCACACTATGATAAGGCCCTTCAACAGGCTTTCCGAATACCCGGAAAAGATAGCAAAGGGAAGAATAGATACAGGAATTCCGGAGTCGAAGCAGAGGCTCTTTGGAAAATATGTCTGGGGAATGAATATGCTGAAGGATGAGATGAAGCATAAGGAGAATTCCCTGAATATTATGGAGAAGGAGAAACAGACTCTTATAATCTCCATTGCCCACGGCATCAAAACGCCTCTTTCCAATATCAAGCTGTATGCAGAAGCCATAGAGAGGGGAATCTATCATGAGGATAAAAAGCCTAATGAGAAGGATGCAGAGACTGCAGCAAAGATAAGCCGTAATGTTGAGAAGGTGGAGGCCCTTGTAAAGGACATTATGGATAAGAGCGCTGAGTATAATGTGGACTACACGCCGAAGATTAATTCCTTCTATCTGGAAGAGCTTATGAAAATGGTAAAGAAGGAATATTCAGGAAGAGCAGAACTGCTGCATATTCCATTTGAAACCGTATGTGAAAACAATCCGCTGGTGACCAGCGATAAGGACGGAATCTATACCATAATCTCCCAGCTTATGGAAAATGCGATCAAGTACGGATCGGGCCAGGGTATAAGCGTTATAATGGGTCGTCAGGACGAAGATGTATTTATTACGGTTAAGAATAAAGGAAATGTACTTTCAGAGGAAGAGACAGCCTACGTCTTTAAGAGTTTCTGGAGAGGTTCCAATTCTCATAGTACTGAAGGTCAGGGAATAGGCCTCTATGTATCAAGAAAGATAGCAGAGGCACTTTCGGGTGATATATTTATGAAGGCCTGGGAGGCTGAAGATACAACGGAAGTGACATTGATAATTCCGACAAGCATAGGATAAAAAGAGAGCGTGGAACTTTTGTCCCACGCTCTTTCTGATCTGTTTTGGAAAAACAGTTTGGTTTTTACTCAGCCTTTGTTGTTACAGCGTAGATGATACCAGCAACAAGCATGCATACTGCACCAACGATTGTAAGAGTATTTCCGATTCCCTTATTAACAAGTGAACCAAGCTCACCAAGATCTTTAAGCTGATTGTTATTCAGTGTGTATGACAGGAAAAGACCGGCGCCTGAAAGGATACCGAATACAAGTACAAGTGCTTTCTTACCTGCTAAAGCAGAGATAAGTGTAAGAGCAATGAATGCTAACCATACAATAGCTACAACCTGAACACCGTCAGCGTTGAAAAGACTTACTGTGATACTCTGACCAAATGCATCTACAGAGTAGAATGGTAAGAAAATAGCTAAGCATGATATAACTGCTGCTACAAGAACGATAAGTGTACCAACTGGGTTTTTCTTCATTTTGATTATCCTCCCCTATAAAAAAACCTTTAACCTGATATAAATCAGTTGATGCTATGATAATACATAATTTTCATTTTGAGAACATCATGCAAATGAATGATATAAAAAAATATTTGAATTAACATTGATATTACGGCATAATTACTAGTGGACTGGGTTGGAAAGAAGATAAATATGAATAAAACAGGTGAATCAATAGTATTTTACGAGAAGGTATTCAAGCTGGCACTGCCGATTGCGGCACAGAGTATGATCACGATCGGTGTAAATATGCTGGATACCATGATGGTAGGAAAACTTGGAGATAATCCCCTGTCAGCTACATCACTGGCGAATTCTTTCATAAGTGTATATCAGATATTCTGTATGGGACTTGGAATGGGTGCATCCGTTCTGGTTTCCAGATACTGGGGAATGAAACAATATGAGCAGGATGAATATGAGAGACAGCAGGCGGGTGTTGCCCTGAGGCAGACAGTAAGCCTGATGCTGAGACTCACCATCCTTCTGGCGGCAGTTTTTGCTGCGGCGACATTAGTTATGCCGGGACTTATCATGAGAATGTATATAGATAACCCGGAGGTTATAGAACAGGGAGTAACTTACTTCAGATATTCAATAGTTACATATTTCTTCCTTGGAGTGTCACTGGTTACGACCATTGCCCTAAGGAGCGTGGGACAAGTTCTTCTTCCACTGCTTGTATCCATCGGTGCATTTTTTGTAAATCTTTCCATGAATTATATGTTCATATTCGGAAAGTTTGGAGCCCCGAGAATGGGTGTTGCCGGAGCGGCTCTTGGAACACTGATTGCAAGAATATTTGAGTTTACACTGATCGTGGGCTATCTCCTTATATATGACAGAAAGATTTTCTTCAGGGCGAAGGATTTCTTTATGAATACAGGCTCCCTCATTAAGGAGTATATACGTATAAGTATTCCTGTACTTATCAGTGATGGAATACTTGCCATCGGAAACAATTCGGTGGCAATGGTTATAGGACATCTTGGGGAAGCATTTACATCTGCAAATGCTATCACCAGTGTTACCCAGCAGCTGAGTACGGTTGTTATATCCGGTGTAAGTCAGGCGGGTGCCATAGTGACCGGAATCACTCTCGGTGAGGGTGATAGAGAAAGAACTCAGAGGCAGGGTTATAAATTCTTCAGACTGGGTCTGATTTTGGGCCTCATGTCTGCGGCTTTTATAGTTTTATGCAGCGATTGGATCATTGGATTTTATGATAAGGTCAGCCCTGAGGCTGTATCAATAGCGAAGGAACTGATGCTGTCGATAAGCCTTATCATAGTATTTCAGGGAACCAACAGTATTATGACCAAGGGTGTTCTTCGTGGCGGTGGAGATACCAAGGTACTTATGCTGGCAGATAACATATTCCTGTGGGTACTTGCCATTCCGCTGGGAATTCTGGCCGGATTCTATTTCCATCTTTCGGCTTTCTGGATATATGTATTCCTTAAGTCGGATCAGATAGTTAAAACCTTCTGGGCATATTTAAGACTTCGAAGCGGAAAGTGGATAAAGAAGATATCGACGGGAAGAAAGTAGATTAAAGAGGTAGATCATGGCAAAAGAAAAAGACGGTAAACGTAAGTTTAAGTGGTGGAAGCTGCCGCTTATACTGATTTTACTTGTAATTCTGGTGGCAGGTGGATATGTGGCATATGTATTCCTGTCATACTCAAGAATAGAGGATAATCTCGCACTTACTCCGGGAGGAGATGCTGAGGATACAGCAAAAGCCGGCGAGGAATATACGATAGTAACTTATAATCTGGGATTTGGTGCATATACTGCAGACTTCACCTTCTTCATGGATGAGGGTAAGGAAAGCCGTGCCAGATCAAAGGAAAGCGTTGAGAACTGTATCAATAATACAGCAGATATAGCGCTCTCTTATGATCCGGACTTCGTTCTCTTCCAGGAGGTAGATATCGGATCAACAAGAAGTCATCAGGTTGAAGAGAGAAATATCATTAACGGTAAGTTCTCCGGTTACGATAATATCTTTGCACAGAACTATGATTCTGCATATCTTATGTATCCGATCACAGAGCCTCACGGCGCTTCAAAGTCGGGAATACTTACAGAAAGCAGATTCAATATTACATCGGGACTTAGAAGGAGTCTTCCGATTGCAACAGGCGCCAAGAAGATTCTGGATCTTGACAGATGCTACAGTATCAGCAGAATTCCTGTTGATGACGGCAAGGAGCTTGTTCTTATCAACCAGCATCTTTCTGCTTATGGAACAGATGCATCCCAGGGCAACGCACAGCTGGAAATGCTTTTTGCAGACATGAAGGCTGAGTATGAGAAGGGCAACTACGTTATCTGTGGAGGAGATTTCAATCATGACTTCACTACAGATTCCAGAGAGCATTTCAATCCTGGAACAGACAAGATCTACAGCTGGTGCCAGCCATTTCCGGATGATATTATTCCTGAAGGATTTAAGAAATGCACCGATTACGCAGATGGCATGGTATCAACTACAAGATATACAAACATTCCATATTCAGAGGAAAGCTTTACTGTTATCTTAGACGGATTCATCGTATCTGATAATGTACAGTGCACCTATGTTCAGAATATGGATAAGGCATATGAATATACAGATCATAATCCGGTTGTTATGAAGTTTATTCTGGGCAACAGTACAGACGAAGAGTAGTTTATGGTGCAGACGATGAAGCAGGGAAAATCTTGTTTCACCGCCTGCATTTATTATGGAGGGAGTTACATTGAAAAATCCAATACTTAAGAATAAGGCGTATCTGTATCTTACGGAATTCTTTGCAGGCATGTCCGTAATGGCGGTTGAACTGGGAGCCAGCAGACTTCTGGCACCATATTTCAGTTCGTCGCAGATAGTATGGACCATAATCATTGGTACCATAATGATAGCCATGGCCCTTGGAAATATTATGGGTGGACGATGGGCGGATAAAGATCCGAATCCTGATAAGCTGTACGGACGTATAATAATAGCAGCTATCTGGATAGCCCTTATTCCTGTAGTGGGTAAATATATAGTTATCGGTATATCAGCACTTCTGGTATTTACCATAAGCACAAACTTCCTTGTAGTGGCTGCCTTTGCAGCATGTATGGTGGTTTTTGTATTTCCGCTCTTCCTGCTGGGAACAGTTACGCCATCCCTTGTTAAATATACCGTAGACAGTCTTTCAGACAGCGGAAAGGTAGTTGGATACCTCAATGCATCTAATACCATCGGAAGCATAATCGGAACCTTTGTTCCGACATTTATCAGTATTCCGGCAGTGGGAACCAGCATTACATTTCTTATATTTGCAGGAATCCTTCTGCTGCTTGCAATAGTCTACTTTATAGCAGGTAAGACAAAGTCAGTTAAGGCTGTAGTCGGTGCAGTCATATTCATAATATCCTGCGTGTTCGGCCATGGTGACTCCTTTGCATTTTGGGAGCATGGTCTTACATTTGAAGGAGAATCGATATATAATTATCTTCAGGTGTATGAAGATGATTCGAAGGTTGTGCTGTCAACAAATGTGCTTTTCGGAGTTCAGTCTGTATATCGTAAGGAGAAGACCCTCACGGGAATGTACTACGATTATGCCATGGCAGCTCCTTATATGGCAGGAATGAAGGAAAAGGATGGAATAGATATCCTGATTCTCGGTATGGGAACAGGAACCTATGCAACCCAGTGCAGCCGTTATTTTGAAAATGTATCCATCGAAGGCGTGGAGATAGACCAGAAGATTACAGATTTAGCAAGAGAGTATTTTGAACTTCCGGAAGACATAAAGGTAACGACCTATGATGGAAGAGCTTATCTTCAGGGACTTTCTTCTGCAGGAGATGAGAAGAAATATGATGTTATAATGGTAGATGCATATCAGGACATCACCATACCCTTTCAGATGTCATCAGTTGAATTCTTCAGTCTTGTAAAAGACCGCCTTACTGAAGACGGAGTCATGGTCGTAAACATGAATATGAAGTCTGACGGAGAGAAGGGTATCAACCAGTATCTGGGAGATACGATATGCACGGTATTTGATACAGTTTATACAGCAGATGTTCTGTACAGTACCAACAGGGAGCTTTTTGCCTCAAACAATCCGGCCATGCTGGAAAGACTGAAGGCAGGCATAGAAGCAGAAACCGACCAGGAGCTGGTGCAGATGATGACTCAGGTGGACACAGGACTGGTTAAGTATGAGGGCGGAAATCTTATACTTACAGATGATAAGGCACCGGTTGAACTTCTGGGCATGAGTGCCATTGATGCCATCATAAGAGATGAAGTAGAGTATTACAGAGCTATATATGACGAAAAGGGATTACAGGGAGTATTGGAGGCATTCTAATGAATTACAGTGTTCTTATTGTGGATGATGAAACTGAGCTGGCAGAGTCAACCGCTGAATACTTTAATATGTTTGATGTACCATCGAAATGCGTGTTTACCGCAGAAGATGCTTTAGGATTTTTCAAGGATAATACAGCAAAGCTGATACTGCTGGACATCAATCTTTCTGAAGAGGGTGGTATGTCCGGATTTGATCTGTGTAAGAAGATAAGAGAGACACTGGACGTTCCTATTCTTTTTATCAGTGCCCGTTCCAGTGATGACGATATGGTTATTGCCCTTAACATCGGCGGCGATGACTATATAACAAAGCCATATTCACTCAGTGTGCTTTTCGCAAAGGTTAAGGCCGTACTGAAAAGATATGATAAAACAGTGGCGGCGGAAAAGGGCGGGGCATTAAAGAGCGATGCTATTATAAACTTTGGTCAGGTTGAGATGGATATTGATTCATCCACGGTTAAGAGACAGGGAGAGTTTGTATCTCTTACAGCCATGGAATATAAGCTTCTTCACTATCTTGTTATGAATAAGAACAGGGTAGTACCGAAGAATGAGATATTTGATAAGGTATGGGAAGACAGCTTTGTATCTGATGGAACACTGAATGTACATATCAGACATTTAAGAGAAAAACTGGAGGAGGATCCTAACAGTCCGGCTTACATTAAAACTGTAAGAGGAATGGGGATAATGTTTAAAGAATGAGAAAACTTATTCTCGCCGTTTTAATATCTGCAGTAATTCTTCTGGCACTTCCCTTCGCACTGCAGGTGAGTCAAGCCGATGGTGACGTGGCGCATCTTTCAAGTGTTGAGGTTAACGAACTGCTGAATAAGGTGGAGAAGGAATGGGATAACCCTTCCTTTGTATATCCGGGCCAGAGTTTTCACTATGCTGTTCTGGATAATAATGAGAATCTCAGGTATAAGAACTATGGTGGAGCAGAGACTATAGTTCATGCCACAGCTGAGAGAGACACCATCAGAGATATAGTGGTCGATGATGAAGTAGTGGGAAAGCTTATAATATATAATGAGCTGGAAGATATACAGTTTAAAATGGAGAGGACAATCTTATATAAATATCTGTTTTTTGCGGGAGGAGTATTTGTACTCCTTCTTATTGTGCTTTTAGGGGTAGAAGTTAAGGTTATTAGGCCTTTTGATAAGCTCAAGGAATTCGCTTCAGCAGTTGCGGCAGGAGATCTGGATAAACCGCTTGAGATGGACAGAGAAAATGTATTCGGAGCCTTTACAGAAGGTTTTGATATCATGCGTGAGAGACTGAATGAAGCAAGGGAAAGCGAGCTTCAGATGAGTATCAGCAAGAAGGAACTGATAGCTCAGCTGAGTCATGATATCAAGACACCAATTGCATCCATTAAGGCCATGTCAGAAGTTCTTGGAGCTAAAGAGGACAGACCTCTTGTTAAGGAAAAGCTGGAGTCCATCGGGGCAAAGGCAGATCAGATTGATGGGCTGGTATCTAATCTTTTTATATCCACACTGGATGAGCTGAATAAGCTGGATGTAAAAGAATCAGATATGGAAAGCGTGGAACTGGAAAAGATCATAAAGGAAGCTGATTACAATAACCGTATTAAGGAGCTGGAGCTTCCTGAATGTCTGATCCTATGTGACAGGTTAAGAGTAAATCAGGTTATCAGTAATATCATATTTAACTCTTATAAATATGCAGATACGGATATATTTGTATCCGGTGTTACGGATGTGGATTTCCTTACAATAAGCATAACTGACAGAGGAGGCGGAGTCCCTGTTGAAGAATTAAATCTTATCACAAAGAAGTATAAGAGAGGCAGCAACGCAGAAGAGAAGCAGGGCGCCGGCCTGGGACTCTATATATCCAAGGAGCTTATGGAGAATATGCAGGGCGGCCTGGAGATTACCAACGCAGATGGCGGACTCAGGGTAAATCTCAGCTTTAAACTGGCATAATTCGGCCGGGTTTTGCGGAGACTGATTTCTTAAGGTCTAATTAAAAATTAATGTAAGCTTAATGTTAACGTAAAGACGCTTAATATTCATTTTGATAAAATCCAAGCATAGTCTAAAGGGGATGGCATGACTCAGTGCCGTAGACAAATAAGAAAAATGCGAGGAGAAAAAAATGAGTAAAGTGAAGTTTGGTAACACAAAGAAATTGATGGTACTCCTTTTGACAGCAGTTTTGCTTGTTGTAGGAGTACTTGATGGTTTTGGGGGAAACACAACAGTATTTGCAGCGTATAAAACTCCAAAGCTTGTAGTAACAGGTGCAGATATTGAAGGCGGAGATGTTAAGGCCGGTGATACCTTCACTATGACTATTCATCTTAAGAATGAATCCAAGAATAAGCTTGGAAACATCAGCTTAAAGCTTTCAAGCGAGGACAATCAGATTATCACAGCATCAGGATCAGACACAATCTACATTGACACTATCGAGAAGGAAGGCGAGTATGATGTAGTTGTTGATCTTAAGACCAGAGGTAATCTCGAACAGAAGAATTATTCAGTAAATATCAATTATCAGTATGAAGATAATAACTGGAATGCTTATGAAGAATCAGCAACAGTTAATGTCCCTGTATATCAGGACTGCAGAGCTTCTATCTCAGAGAAAAGACTTACAAAGAATTCAGTAGCAGTTGATGGAAAAACAAGTCTTTCTTTCAAGATTAACAACACAGGTAAGGGAAGCATCTATAACGTAACAGCAGAGATTACAGGCGATACTATATCAGACATTTCATCTTATGCAGGAACAATTGCTGTAGGAGAGAGTTCTACAATAGATCTTTCAATCAATGCAGAGAAGACCGGTAACGACAAAATTCATGTGAAGGTTATTTATGAAGATACAGAAGGTAAGTCAGGTTCAATCACAGATGAGTTTGACTTCGAAGTTACAGAGCCGGTTGTTGAAGCAGCAGTAACGGAACAGCCTGCAGCAGCAGGAAATTCAAAGACACTCATCATCGCAGCAGCTGCAGCAATTCTTGCTCTCATCATCATAGTCAGCATCGTAAAAAAAATCAGAGATAAGAAGTATGAATAAGTGTGAGTAAGTTCCCCGAAAATGGACGAAAATAAGGAAAGAACAATGGATAATAAGAAGACAATCATACAAACAGATAAACTCTGTAAGTCTTTCTCAGTAGGCGGAGTACAGCACCATATTATCAAGAATATGGACCTCTCAATATATGATGGAGATTTTACCGTTATCATGGGCTCTTCGGGAGCAGGTAAGTCTACACTTCTTTATGCCCTCTCTGGAATGGACAAAGCTAATCTGGGAAAGATAGATTTCTGTGAGAAGAATATTACAAAGTTTAACAGTGATCAGCTGGCAATATTCAGAAGAAGACATTGCGGTTTCGTATTCCAGCAGATTCATCTGATAGGGACTATGAGTATTCTGGATAATGTTCTGGCAGCAGGACTTCTTACAGGACAGAATAAGAGGAAGCTGGCAGCAAATGCCAAGGATCTTCTTAACAGAGTTGGAATAGAAAAGAAACTTTGGAATAAGTTTCCTAACCAGCTGTCAGGTGGTGAGGCTCAGCGTGTAGGAATCGTAAGAGCGCTGATCAATAAGCCGGATATGGTTTTTGCAGATGAGCCTACCGGAGCTCTTAACAGCTCAAGCAGTACAGCAGTTCTGGATGTTCTTACTGAGTTTAACAGAGAAGGACAGTCCATAGTAATGGTTACACATGATATGAAGTCTGCCCGTCGAGGCAACAGAATAATATATCTTAAGGATGGTACCATCTGCGGAGAATGCCATCTTGGAAAGTATGAAACAGGAGATAAGGAACGCCACGAAAAACTCCGTGCCTTCCTTGGAGAAATGGGATGGTAGATGGCACGATTTGCAAAGCAAATCGTGTGTAGCGAAGCGGAAGCAAGCCACAGTGCCGTGCCGGCACAAGCGTGCCGGTGCGGGCAGGCGGCGCAAGCTAGCAGCCAGGAATCTGCACCCTAATTCAGTTAAAAAAGGATAGAAAAATGTTAACGAAGTTAATTAAATCAAATTTTAAAAATGACTTCTCTCATATGATTTCATTCTTCCTTATCATAGTGCTGTCTGTTGTAATGTTTCATACCGGACTTATGATATTTGTCGGTTATAGTACAGTTCATAGGGAAAAGATAGATCAGTATAACTGGTCGGATATGGTCGTTATCAGTGCACTCGAACCAAAGGATATGGAGAAAATTGAGGAGATAATATCTGCATCTGATTATATTGAGTCATATGAGAAGCTTAAGCCTGTAAATATGGAGTTCGTAATTGAAAGTTTAGCTTCAGAAAACGGTGATTCAAAGAATGCGTATGATTTTTCCAGCAGTAATTTATATACACTTCCATATGGTGAATGGGGCGAGATAGAAGCTCCTCACTTTGTAGAGTTATCTGATGAGGAATACGATAATCCGATATACATTTCAGTGTATTCTAATACGAATTTCTTTAAGGCTAAGCTGGGAGACAGTATAGATGTAAAGGTTAAGGATAAATATTACACTTTCCAGGTTGCAGGAATATATGAAAATATGTTCGCAAATGTAATGGGAGTTACATATGTAGATCCGTCTCTATATGATGAATGGAAGCTTGAAAAACAGAAAAGCTTTGAAGAGGCACAGAAGAATAATGAAGAAGTGCGTCAATATGAGATGACGATATTTAATATGAAGCTGGTTCCGGGTACCGATGATGTGGAAGGAGCCGGCCGACTCAGCAAATCCTTTGATGAGCATGGAATACTTGCATATGCACAGGGTTCCAGTGAAATTATTACAGCATTATCGTTTATGCAGAACATGATAGCAGCTATGCTTATGGCCTTTGCAGTCATTATTGCGATTATATCCATGATCATCATATATTTCAGGATAACCAACAGTATTGAACAGAATATTACCAACATAGGAGCTCTTAAAGCACTGGGATATACATCAAAGCAGATACGTAAGTCTATGATCCTGGAGTTTCTCCTTACATCTGCAGTTGCATTTGGTATAGGTATTGGATGTTCGTATCTGATCATTCCTAGTTTTGAAACAATGATGAGAAGCAACAGCGGAGTTGTGTGGGATCATCCGTTTGATCCGATATCCTTCATTGTTACAGCAGTAATCATCTTAGGAACAGTTTATATAGTTTCAAAGATAAGCACAAAGAATATCGCAAAGCTGGATCCTGTAATCGCACTCAGGTTTGGAATAAATGATCATTCCTTTAAGAAGAACCGTGCACCTATTGAGAAAACACCTGGCCCGCTTACATGGGTAATGGCACTTAAGAGTCTTATAGGTAATACTAAGCAGAATGTTATTCTTACTGTAGTAACGGTTTCTATAGGATTGGTAACTACTTTCGCTGCATTTCTTGCATATAACTGTGTGTATGATCCGATGCATCTTTACAGGATGCTCAAGTTTGCAAGCGGAGATGTAGAATTCTATATGAATTCCGATGATCTGGAAGCGTTTACAGATATTCAGAATCTTCCGGAGGTAGATAAGGTATGGTGGACTGATAGTGCATCCTTAAATGTTGATGGATATGCCGTAGATGCGCTTATTACTGACGACTGGACCGATGTACCGGATGTAAATATCCTGTCGGGAAGAATTCCGAAATATGATAATGAGATTACAATCGGTGGATACATGTCAACACTTCTGGGCAAAGGCATAGGAGATGAGGTCACCGTAGCAAATGGACTGATTGAAAGACGTTATCTTATTACCGGTATTGACCAGAATTCAAACAATATGGGAAAAGATATTGTTATGACATCAGAGGGAGCAAGACATCTTGAGATCATCCCGCAAAGAACGAGTTTTAGCGTAAATGTAAAGGATCACAGTCTTGTAAACAGCCAGAAGGTTGTAACTGATTTTATAGATATGCATGGTAATAAGGTTAACAGTTACCTTAACATTATCGAAGCACTGAAGAGTGGTAATGAACAGACTATTATTATAGCCGGAGCAATGGTACTTCTTATGGTATTAATATCTGTAGCTGTTATAGTACTATCCATGAATCTGCTGGTTAAGACAGTTATTATAAAGAAACAGAAGGAGATAGGTATCAAGAAGGCGCTGGGCTTCTCAAGTAATCAGCTTAGATTAGAGCTTATACTCTCGATGCTTCCACAGATAACAATCGGAGCATCTATCGGAGCAGTGCTTGGAATATCCAGTTCCAACAAGATGCTTGCTGCTATGCTTTCAGCTGTAGGTATAACAAGATCCAATATGGATGTATTCCCTTGGATGGGTATAGTTGCAGTAATATTTGCGGCAGCTGTGTCATTTGGCATTATCTGGATCATATCTAAGAGAATAAAGAGAATATCAGCATATTCGCTTATTACTGAGTAAATCATGAGATAGGATGATTGTAATTAAATAAGTTTATGTAGTAAAATATAGCATAAGTGTGAGCTTGGATGTGTGGGCTCATGCTTATGCTATTTTTCTATTGAAAAAGATTACAGATTAGGGGGAGAACGATGGTTCAGTGTCCGAATTGCGGAGGCGTTCTCAAATTTGATATTGCATCTCAGCAGATGAAGTGTGCTTCATGTGCGTCTCTTTTTGACCCTTATGCTTTTGGTATGAGCGGTGCGGAAGAGGAGACAGAATATGATGTAACTGTATTCAGGTGTCCGCAGTGTGGTGGTGAGATTACATCCACAGACGAAACAGCTGCGGGTTTTTGTAGTTACTGTGGTTCGCCAAATGTGCTGGAAAGCAGAGTGTCAAGAGAGAAGAGACCTCAGTATATTATTCCTTTCAAGAAGACCAAGCAGGAATGCGAGCATTTGTTTGAAAGGTTTATAAAGAAGTCCGTTTTTGCACCTAAGTCATACAGACAGGCGGGAAGAGCAGATTCTTTCAGAGGAATATATATGCCTTACTGGCTATATGATATGTCTCAGGTAGGACCGGTAAGTATAGCTACATCCAAGTCCCATAGAAGCGGAGACTATATTATTACGGATCATTACCGTATGAACGGAGATATGGATAACCATTATAATGGCGTGTCTTATGATGCATCATCATCTTTTGCAGATGATATCAGCTCACAGATCGCACCATATGAAGTGAAGGATATTACAACCTTCAATCCATCATTTCTGTCAGGCTATTATGCAGATATTGCAGATGTTCCTGCGGGAATCTATGACAGTGCTGCAAAGGATATAGCGAAGGAAAGTACCTATAATTATCTTAAATATAACAGCCCGATGAAATCACAGCATTTTGATGATGCAAAGGGAAAGGTTAAAGACAGCCTGTATACTCAGATTGATGCTACTCATTCAGCCATGTTTCCTGTATGGTTCATGTCCTACAGAAACAAGGACAGAGTTGCTTATGCTACAGTAAATGGTCAGACCGGAAAGGTTAGGGCTGATGTTCCTGTAAGTATATCAAAGTACTTCGCCGTTGCAGCTATACTTGCAGTAGGGATCTTTTTCCTGCTGAATATGATCTTTACGGTTACACCGGACGTTCTTGCGGTTTTTGTTGCTGTACTGGCACTTATCAGTGTTCTTATGTATGGCGCTGAGATGAAGAAGATCGTTGCAAAGGAAAACTATGATGACGACAAGGGAATGCTCTCCAAGATAGAAGAGAAGAGAAAGGCAAGAATAGCAGCTCAGCAGAATGTATCGGATGAAAGAGAACGCCTTAAGGAAACATATCAGGAAAATATGAATTCTCAAAGGCGCGCAAAGGAAGCTCTTTCAAAGGAGAAGAAGGAGCAGAAGAAAGAAAAGACAGCTGCATCATGGCTGATCCTTCTGGTTGTTGCTATTATGCTGGGACCTACTATAATCGGTGGATTCTTATCAGTATTTATGCTGAGCCTCAATGCACCGATCATGTGTGGAATAGCTTCTGCAGTACTTTTTATAATAGCCTTTTTCAGTGTTAAGAAGGCACGTCAGAACATTACTTTAATGAAAGCTCCTAAGAAGTTCCCGGCTTCAGTTTTTTCACTGATCAGTATACTGGTTATAGTGATCATAAGCTTCTGGGATCCGGCAAGCGATTATATATACTACGGTGCTGTAATACTTGCCATGATAGGAATAATTGCAAATATTGTTGATATGATCCTTTCATACAACTATATTGCCATGAGACCATTACCTCAGTTTGAGATGTATAAGGGAGGTGATGACCGTGGCTTCTAGAAAAAGAATATTTAAATGCATCGCTGTTCTTATCGCTCTGATAGCTGCAGTATGCTTCGGCAGTGCGGCAAAAGCCCTGGCGGATTCACGCTACGATTATGAGAATCCTGATACAGGTTACTGCGTAAAGATAATAGATGGATCAGATCTTATGTCAGACGAAGACGAAGAGCTTCTGGCAGAACATATGAAGATGATGACTGAATATGGAAATGCGGTCTTCTATCTTCTGGAGAATAATCCGCTTACTGCCGAAGAGGCCAGTGGTAATAAGTATAACGCACTTTTTGGTGAAGAAAACGGAGTTCTCTTCCTTATTGATTATGAGAATGAGCAGATATACCTTAAAAATAACGGCAATTTTGCATATTGGTTAGAGCCGGGAACATCAAACAGTATCCTGAGTGATGCGCTGGATAATCTTGGCGATGGCGGAGATGTAGACTTAGCCATAGATGTATTTGATCAGTACTTTGAGGCTATAGACAGCAGCGACAGACAATATCATTATGAAGCATCTACAGGGGAAGATGGTTTTACAGATGAAAGTGTAACAGAGGAAGAATCATCTGAAAAAGTATCAAAGAAGAATTCAGAAACAGGTTATGAAGCTTTCATACTTGATGATGCTGACCTTCTTACAGATTCTGAGGAAAACCGTCTCTTCGAAGAAATGATGCCGATCACTGAATATGCAAACTGCGTATTCTATTCTTCGAATGTAAGTTCAGGTGAACCTGAACAGGCAGTAAGATCAAAGTATCTGGATATTTATGGAAGCAACAGCGTGAACGGTGTCCTGTTCTTTGTAGATATGAAGAACAGACAGCTGGTTCTCTGTGGTGCAGGAAATGATATAACATCGGTAGTTACATCTTCCAAGTGTGATTCCATCATGGATAATGTATATAGATATGCATCCAATGGAGATTACTACAACTGTGCTGCTGAAAGTTACAGAGAAGCCTATACGCTTCTTGATGGCGGAAAGATTAATGAGCCTATGAGAGTTACATCCAACGCTTTCCTGGCCATAATCTTCGGTATGCTTCTTGCGTATGGTATAGTAAGACGTTTCTCAACGGTTTCAAGACCATCAGAGAAGGAACTGCTTGCAGCAATCAGTGCGAGACAGCAGCTTAATAATTATAAGATGACATTTGTAAGACAGACCAGACGTTATGATCCGCCAAGTTCATCTTCCTCCGGTGGTGGAGGAGGCGGCGGTGGAGGAGGCGGCGGTGGCGGTGGCTCCTTCTCAAGCGGAAGCCACGGCTTCTAAACGCCATATAGTAATTGCAGTATGGAGAATGGATTAATGAGTTACGGAACTAATCCAATACTAAAAATGGACTACCCTGATCCGGATGTGATCAGGGTAGATGATACATATTACATGGTTACCACAACCATGCATTTTATGCCGGGATGTGAGATTCTGAGATCCTATGATCTTATCAACTGGGAACATCTCACATATGTATATGATCGGCTGGACAGTACGGATGCCCAGAAACTTACAGGGGACAAACATGTTTTCGGTAAAGGAATGTGGGCAGCAACCATAAGATATCATGAGGGAGTGTTCTACATTGTCTTCGTGGCAAATGATACCGGAAAGACTTATCTCTATAAGTCATCTGATATTGAAGGACCATGGGAGAAGAGTCTTATAGAGGGCTTTTATCATGACTGTTCACTGCTTTTTGATGAAGGCAGGAAGTTCCTGGTTTATGGAAATACGAAAGTATATCTCACAGAATTAAATGATGAGATGACAGGACCAAAGGAGGGCGGACTTCACAGACTTATTGTAAGTGATGAGGGCAATCCTAATCTGGGACTGGAAGGCTCGCATTTATATAAGATAAATGGAAGATACTATCTCTTCATGATCCACTCCCGCAGGGACAGATGGATGAGGACAGAGGCCTGTTTTTCGGCAGATTCACTGGAGGGTGAATTTATCGGAGGAGATGTGCTGGAAGATGATATGGGACTTACACCTATGGGTGTAGCCCAGGGCGGAATCGTTGATGACCCTGAGGGTAACTGGTATTCCATCATGTTCCAGGATAGCGGAGCTATAGGCCGTATTCCTGTTCTGTGCCCGGTTACCTGGGAGAACGGTCTTCCGGTGTTTGGAACAGACGGAAAGGTTCCGACGGAGCTTTCACTTCCTGGAAACAGACCGGAGTATGAATATGCACCGCTTTACGGAAGTGACGATTTTAAAGAGAATTTTCTTGAGGAATATAAGGCGGGCGCTGATATTGATAGACGCAGTTACGGCAGCTTTGGATTTAAGAGCTTCTGGCAGTTCAGCCATGAACCGGAGCTGTCACTTATCTCTGTTGATAAGAAGGCCGGAGCTGTGAGAATTACCACAGATAAGCTTGCTTCAAATATTCATCAGGCAAGAAATGTCCTGACCCAGAGAATGATAAGCCCGGGATGTGCCGGAGAGGTTACTGTTGATGCAGAGAATCTGAAGGAAGGCGACTTTGCAGGTATTACTGTTTATCAGGGCAACTATATCTGGATAGGGGTTACAAGAAGAGGTGGAAAGCTCTTTGCGGTGACCACTACATTTACAAGTAAGGAAGACATCTGGATCACATCAAAAGAGCCGGGTGAAGAGCAGTGCTGTATACCACTGGAGGATTCAAAGGTAAGATTCAGACTGAGTGCATCCTTCGGACCGGGAAAAGATGAGGCATTCTGCAGTATTCTTGAAGATAATGAATGGAAGGAAGCTGGACCAAAGCATAAGCTGTCCTTCAGACTGGACCATTTCACAGGAGCCAGATTCGGATTATTTATATATTCTACACAGGAGCCGGGAGGCTCAGCTATATTTTCCGATTTTACATATGAAGCTTTTTAGTATATAATCTGCTGAACAGATATACTAAAGGATTTAAATTGAAAAGAGGAACAGAATGGAAACAGGTAAGTGGAATACACTTAGAATAGACAGAATTAAAGAAGTGGGTGCTTATCTCACGGATGGAAAAGAAGATGTGCTTCTTCCGAGCAGACAGGTGCCGAGAGATGCGGAGATTGGTGATAACCTCAAGGTTTTCGTATATAAGGATTCCAGCGACAGACCGATTGCGACTATCAGGGAACCGTATATTACTGTAGGTGAGATACGCCGTCTCAAGTGCAAGTTAGTGGGCTCCATCGGAGCTTTCATGGACTGCGGTCTTGAAAGAGACGTGCTTCTTCCTTTCAAAGAGCAGATAGGAGAAGTAAAGCAGGAGAAGTCATATCTTGTATACATGTATGTGGATAAGACAGGACGTCTTGCAGTATCCATGAAGGTGGGAGATAAGTTAAAGCCTAATGATCGTTATAAGAAAGGCGACATGGTTAAGGGAACTGTGTATTCAGTGAAGAAGGACATGGGCGCTTTCGTTGCAATTGATGACGAGCTTACAGGACTTATTCATAAGAGCGAGATATTTGATTCACTCTATGTGGGCGATATCGTGGAGTGCAGAGTCGTAAAGGTACGTGAGGATGGTAAGACAGATCTTGCCATGAGACAGGAGATACCTGTACAGATGATAGCCGATGCAGAGATGGTGTATGACATCATTAAGAGCTACGGCGGAAAGCTTCCGTTCAATGATAAGGCTTCAGCAGAGCTTATCAAGAAGGAATTCGGAATAAGCAGAAATGCATTTAAACGTGCAGTTGGTCATCTTTATAAGGAAAAAAAGATTGAAATTACTGAGAACAGTATTGTAATTACCGGTAAATAAGAATTATAATGGCATAAATATTGATGATAGAATAACGAGGTATTTATTATGAAGGAAATAATAGCAACAGATAAGGCACCGGCAGCAATCGGACCATATTCACAGGCAGTGAAGGTGGGTAACCTTCTTTTTACATCAGGAATGATTCCTATTGATCCGGCTACTAATACACTTGTAGAAGGTGGAATCGAGGTTCAGGCTGAGAGAGCACTTCAGAATGTTAAGAATCTTCTTGAAGCATCAGGTTCATCTCTTGATAAGGTGGTTAAGACTGTTGTATTTATAAAGGACATGAATGATTTTGCAAAGGTTAATGAGATCTATGCAAAGTACTTTACAGAGAACTATCCTGCAAGAAGTTGCGTTGAAGTAGCCAGACTTCCTAAGGATGTTCTTATTGAGATGGAAGCAATCGCAGAGGTTTAATGTTTCTAATGGGAGGTATTGCCATGAAGAAGAAGTTAGTGTTAGCAGGAATAATAATTGGGGCTATGATGTCACTCACAGCATGCGGCGGAGAGACAGCTCAGAATATCCAGGAGAACAATGAAGTTTCAATCGGTGTTAATCAGGAGAAGAAGGCAAGCGAGCTTGTTGATCAGATGAATTCTGAGTACCAAAATGCAGACGACATGATCGAGGGTGTAACGGCTGAATAGCCCGATATACTTGCGATAGAGCCGGTTCCGATTTTTCTTGACAGGGGAATTGGGGCGTGATATACTTCGGTCAGAATAGAGATAGGGAGTAGCGATCCGACGTATCAGAAAAGAGTCGGTTTGCAATAATCGTCATCACGATGTTAATCCGGTTATGCAATAATCCAGCGAGACTAGTCGGTTTGCAATAATCGTCATCACGATGTTAATCCGGTTATGCAATAATCCAGCGAGACTTGAACTATAAAGGTTATAGTTTAAGTGTCGCTTTTTTTATACAATTTTTCAGAAAGGAGGGATGGAAGATGAATGTAGACGCAAGAAACGTAACCCCGAACAAAATACTCATGAACAGCAAAATGGATAAGCTTTCAGATATGCGTTCAAAAGCAATACTCGGTGCGGTACTGATGCTCTTCGGTGGAACATCATTCATGTCATATTGGTTTGCACAAGCCGTCCCGCTTCTGGTATTTGGAATTCTTTTATTTCTGGCCGGACTGATAGTTGAACTGAGTATTTCAAAGAATTATAAGCAGGAGTATAAAAAGCTATTTGTTGAGGGCCCGCTTAATCAGAATTTCCAGTATGTGGTTTATGACTGGAAGGCAGGCTTCACAAAGGAAGCAGTAAGAAGCTTTGGACTCACAGCAATTGGAAACAGATTCCATTCTGAGGACTATATCAGAGCAGTATTCGATGGGGTTCCATTCGAAATGTCTGATGTAACTGTTCAGGATGTAAGAAGTACAGGTAGATCCACCTACACGGTTACCTACTTCAAAGGAAGAATGCTGGTGTTTGATTTTCCGGATAAGGCAGTTGGATCCGTTCAGGTATTCACTGACAACTTCAAGTACAGAGGTCGTCCATTCGGAAATCTGAGACCACAGAAGGTTGAGATGGAAGGTGTTAATTTCAACAGAAGGTTTGATGTTACGGCGTTTTCACCGCATGATGCTTTCTATCTTCTGACTCCGCAGTTTATGGAGAAGCTCGATCATCTGGCATCTAATTATACCAGCATCGGAATTCACTTCTGTGGAAACAAGGTTTTCGTTGGATTTAATGAGCCATACAACAATGCATTTGACTCAAAGAGTATGATGAACAAGTTATCATACGATGAGGAAATGGCAAAAACACAGAAAGAGATCAATGATATAAAGTTTATTATCTCAATGCTTCGTGAGATGCCGCATTTACAGCAGCAGCCGGTTCAGCAGCCTATACAGCCACAGCAGCCGGTTCAGCAGCAGAGATCACAGCAGAACATTTATAACACAAATGATTATTATACAGTAGTTTAAAAAAAGGTGATATTTACAAAGGAGGAAATCACTATGGGTGCACTTGGAATTGGAATTATCGTTGTTTTGGGAATTATCTTTTTTATCTTTATCTGGTATTTCTCAACATATAATGGCATTAAGACATCGGATCTTAAAGTTACCGAAGCCCTCTCTGGAATAGATGTTGCATTAACAAAAAGATATGATGTTCTTACAAAGATGCTTGATACAGTTAAGGGATATATGTCTTATGAGAAGCAGACACTTGCTGAAATCGTAAGACTTCGTTCAGGAATGACAATGGGCGAGAGAATCGAAGCTAATAAGAACATGGATAATGTAAGACGTGATATCAACATTTTAGCTGAGCAGTATCCTGAGCTTAGATCAAGCAACAATTTCGTAGAGCTTCAGAGAAGCATCGTTGACGTTGAAGAGCATCTTCAGGCAGCACGTCGTCTGTACAATTCAAATGTAACAGACTATAACAGAAGAATCATTACATTCCCTAGCAACATCGTAGCAGGTATGATGGGAGCTACAAGAAAAGCTTACTTCGAAGCAGATGAAGCTAAGAGACAGGATGTAAAGATGACATTTTAATAAGCCCAAATCAGTAGTAGTTTTTGGATAAAGCCAGAGCCGGCCCCGTACCATTTGATATCATTTGGTACGGGGCCGGTACTCTTTGTATTAATTATGTTTACGGACTATGTATCAGTTAGAAGAGAACTGCCTTGGCAGCTTCTCCATCAGCTAAAGGTCCGGGAATAGTGCTGAGACCTCTGTTGTTATCGAAGTAATCCTTGTCGAAGATTATCTCTGATCCATCTGGATTCTCAAATCTCTGCTCCGGCTCAAATGCCTTTCCAAGAATATCACTGTTAAGAATTCCATTCTTGAAATCTCCAAGAAGAGAATAAATGTTTGTATCAAGATAATACTTTCCGTCTTTTTCAACAACATCAGCTGTTGCAGTGTTCTCTGTATCGATGAGAGCATCCTTCTCATGCTTACATACGTCTGCACCGTTGAAGTATGCATTTCCTGCAAGCCATACAGGAAGATGACCGAAGTGATAGGTTGCAAGAGCACCCATATCAGGCTCTTCATCCATCTTGAAGTTAGCAATCCACTCTTCGTATGAAGGGAAGATATCAAAACATGCTGTTCCTACAACACTGTTTTCAGGTGAAGCAGGATCTTTCTTCTCCTCATCAACCGGATACTTCTGGAGGAAGATGTTGTTGTAGATTCTGTCATCGCCGTGAAGGATGGTCATGAATCCGGCAACCTCTGTCCTGTGTCTGATGTGGTAAGGAGTATAACGAGGCTCACGCTGATCGTTTACGATGCTGTCTACACCTGAGTTGATAAGTCCGAAGGAACCGGCAATCAGGTTATGTACTACTGCAATTCCTTCACTAGGTATTATGATGGATACCTTTGAAAGAAGTATGTTGTTATCAATAAGTGTAGGTCCGTGGCCTACTTCGATGAATACATCGTTGCTGAACATGGCACCCTTCGCAGGCTCGCGTCCTTCAGGACGGGAATTGTCATGCATAAGGTTCTGGGTAACTCTTGCACCCTGTGCTTCCCAGTCAAGCCATACGCCCATGATACAGTTGTGGATATGATTTCTTCTGATAGTTACATCTATTGCAGCATGAAGTTTGATTCCGGCTGTTTCTGCACCGCCAAGCTGCTGTGAATTACATACATGATGGATGTGGCAGTCCTCGATAGTTGAGAATACAGCACCCATTCTTCCTACGATACCTGTCTGCTCGCAGTGGTGAACGTGACATCTTCTGATGATGTGGCTTCCCACCTTCTCCTTGAGCCAGCCATGATACTGACCACGGCATACAGCGTCACGCTCCATCTGGGTCGGACTCTTAACATGCTTTGTGTAGAAGTACATGTCATTTTCAGGATCGAGGTACTTACCAAGAGAGATACCGCAGCATCTGCTGTTTGAAACCTCGCAGTCCTCGATGATCCAGCCCTTGCTCCAGTGTGGTCCGATAAGACCATCCTGATATGCTGCAGGAGGAGCCCAGGTTGTAGCACCCTTTGTGATCACAAAACCGCTGACAGTAATGTAGTTAACTCCGTTCTTATCAGGCATGAAGATGTTGCGGCGTACGCTTATCTCTACCTTTTCCTTATTTGGATCATATCCCTGGAAGTTAGCATAGAGAACAGTCTCATCACCATCCTGCTCTGTGTACCATTTGTACTTTGATTCTTCCTGATTATATGCACATGGATCAGCTTCACCGGCGATACACTCATCAAGTGTAACTGTCTCATACATCATAAGATCGTTGATGAATACAGCTCCGGTATGACGTACTGTAGGTGCGAAGTACCAGTCACCGCATACATAGGTTGTATATGGATTATAGGTTCCGAATATTCCGTTATTTACACGGGCTGTCCATACGTTTCCTTCATGCTTTGTCCAGCCTGTAAGCACTTCAGCACCGGTGATAACAGCGCCCAGAGGATTTTCTGAACGATATACGATAGGCGCATCAGCTGTACCTGCATTTTCAGGACATACATATTCTCTGTATATTCCTGGTGCAACTATAACTTCATCACCCGGCAGAGCGATGGCTGCTGCATCGTTAATAAACTTGAATGGCTTTTCCTGGCTTCCGTTACCGCCCCTTGCTGCGGAAGCATCAACATAATATACATTATTAGTTTTCCTGTCTGACATATTGCTCCTCCTGAAAAATATCATTTTTTAGTGCCGGCCTGGCAGCCGCACAAGCTTAAAAACATTCTATCATAATTGATATCATAAGACTTCTTAATATTTGTGGTTTTGTTCTCATTATTTGTTGATAGAGGGATGAGTATAAGGGATTTTCCGGTTTAAACTATGAGTATATGGAAAAATATACGCAACTGTTATAAGATAGGGATTGTTATGATAACGTCATAGCAGCAGCTTATGATAGAAATGTGTTTTATGTGGAGATATATATGAACGAAAATGAAAAGACAGTTGAAAAGGTAATACTCGTAGGAACAGATACCTATGATGCCCTGGATGAACTGCGGGAACTGGCGGATACCGCCGGAGCAGAGACTGTGGCAACACTGGTCCAGCATATTGAGAGACCGAGTGTGTCTACCTATCTTGGAAGCGGAAAGCTGGAGGAGCTGGCGGCCTATATAGAGTCAACGGAAGCCACAGGTATTATCTGTGATGATGAACTGACACCGGCGCAGATGTCCAATCTGGAAAGAATTCTGGATACGAAGATTATGGACAGGACCATGCTGATCCTGGATATCTTCGCACAGCATGCCATTACTTCAGAAGGAAAGATCCAGGTTGAGCTGGCACAGCTGCAGTACAGACTTACCAGACTGACCGGGAAGGGACGCGCCATGTCGAGGCTCGGTGGTGGAATCGGTACCAGAGGCCCCGGAGAGAAGAAGCTGGAGCAGGACAGACGTGTTATCCGTACCAGAGTTTCTCAGCTGAAGAGGGAGCTGGCGGATATTGTCAGCCATAGAGAGCTGACCAGAAAGAAGCGAGAGGGCAACTCAGTCCCTGTATTTGCAATCGTCGGATATACAAATGTGGGTAAGTCCACCCTGCTTAACAGACTTACAGGTTCTGAGGTTCTGGCAGAGAATAAGCTCTTTGCCACTCTTGATACCACAACAAGAAGCCTGGAGCTGGAGGGAAAACAGCAGGCGCTTCTTACAGATACCGTTGGCTTCATAAGAAAGCTTCCTCATAATCTTGTAGATGCCTTCAGAAGTACCCTTGAAGAAGCAAGATATGCAGACTATATCATCCATGTAGTTGATTCTTCTTCTGAAAATGCAGAGGAGGACATGAGAGTTGTATATGAAACTCTTGATATGCTCGGTATAGAGGGTAAGAAGGTCCTTACAGTATTTAATAAGATAGATAAGATCGGTGGAGAAGATACAGCATCAGATGAAAAGGTACGAGGACTGAAAGACTCCAGATCCTATATGACGGTAAAGATATCGGCTAAGACAGGAGATGGAATTGACGACCTGCTGAATGCGATAACCACCATGATAAGAGAGGATAGAAGACGTCTGGAGAGAATGTTCAGTTACTCTGAAATGTCAGCCGTATCGGAGATCAGGGACGGCGGACTGCTTATCACAGAGGATTACAGAGACGACGGAATATATATAGAAGCGGATGTTCCGATAAGATTATACAATAAATATATAGGGCAGAGTTTTGGAAACTGAGAAGTGTGGCGATATTTGACATAATTCGGCTGTATTGATATAATTCGCCCTTGTGGAGGAATTAAAAAATGTTAAATTACTTGAGTTCATATTTTCAGCCTATAGTTGTAGCATGTGCGTTCTTTCCGACAATAGCTGCACTTTTTACACTGCCTTTTGTTATCAGGCATTACAGAAAATTCGGTGGTATCGCGGTTATGAGAACCATCGTGGTTTATTCATTTATCTTGTATTGTATGTGTGCATTTCTGCTTACAGTGCTTCCGCTTCCTTCCAGAGAGGCGGTTATGGCTATGCCGGATCATCCGATAAGATGGACACCGGGATATGACTGGTATGTAGGAATGAAGAAACTGGGACTGGGTTTTGACAATATCACTGATATGGGACTTTGGAAGAAGTTCTTTACATCAAGTGATTTTTTCCAGATACTTTTTAATATTGTAATGACTGTCCCACTGGGAATATATCTGAGATACTACTTCAGATTTACATTAAGAGAGACGATCCTTGCAGGATTCTGTGCCAGCCTTTTCTTTGAAGTGACACAGTATACAGCACTTTATGGATTCTATCCTAAGCCATACCGATTCACAGAGGTTGATGATCTTATCAACAACACCTTGGGTGCGGTCATAGGTTATGCTGTGCAGCCGCTTGTATGCAAGATCCTTCCGACGAGAGATGAGATTGACCAGATATCATATAAGAAGGGTGAGCATGTAACTGTCCTGAGAAGATTATTTGTTTTCTTGTTGGATATTATTCTTTGCAATGTTGTTTTTGCAATTGTAGAGTTTTTCCTTCCATATAGCCTGGTTCATGTGCTGGTAACAATATTTGCATGGTGGCTTACAATGATTGTTTACTTTGCGGTATTCCCATGCATAACCAGGGGCAGGACTCCGGGACAGATGATACTTAAACTTAAAACGGTTGATGAGAGCGGTGGTAAGCCTCGCCTGAAGCAGATAATAAGAAGAAATGTACTGCTTTATGGTCTGGAATTCTTCCTGCTGTATCTTTCAGGATGTCTGATGGCATGTTTTATAGTAGTAGCTTTTATTGCGAGCAATTCAATGCCGGCAATAATGATCACTGCTGCGTTCTGCCTGATTCCGATTCTCGTTCTGCTTGTCATGATTCTGGTCTGCGAGAAAAAATGGAATAAGCTGCCGCACAGTCATTTCAGCCATACAGATGAGGTTGCTGTGAACTGTAAAAAAGTTCTTGACGAAGTTGCATAGCTTTGCTATCATATCTGTTGCGCTTAGTATTCGCGGCTGGATGCTGAGCAGAATGATTTCGCATGCCCGGTTGGCAGATGATTTATTCCGTCGCTGCCGATAAATCCGAACGTGTCTTGGCTAAACGGAATCGAAGGAACAGTTTCCGGATGTACGTACATCTGGAAGAAATATTTCGATAATGGATAATTCCGGAGGTAAAGAACAGTGGCTAATATCAAGTCAGCTAAGAAGAGAATTCTTGTAAGCAAGAAGAAGGAAATGAGAAACAAGGCTATCAAGTCTAAGGTTAAGACACTCGTAAAGAAGGTTGATGCAGCTATCGCTGAAGGAAATAAGGCAGAGGCAGAGGCAGCACTTCTCGTTGCTACATCTGAGATCAGCAAGGCAGCTTCAAAGGGTATCTACCACAAGAATACAGCTTCAAGAAAGATTTCAAGACTTACACTTGCTGTAAACAAGCTTGCATAGTAAATAGAAAATAGCAATCATGTGGCAGTTGATCGTTAAGGTCGACTGCCATTTTTTTTAATATAGTAACGCAAAGCCCCTGAGGTCATGTGCGTGCTGCAGAGCGGCTTTTCACCTTTTTACGGAATAGTCGGCGGCCTGGCACAGTTCTGACTTCTTCAGCAGTGATGCTGTGGTTTCGCCGTTAAGCTGTGGAAGATATTTCTTCAGTGCGAAGGGCTTGATGCCCACAAGGGCAGCCTTATCTCTGGCCGGGAGTGCCTTATCTCTTCCGTTCTGGATAAAGGACAGCTGTGCCAGAATACGGAAATGTCTGGATATCATGGTTATCACATACATTGGAGCTGCCTTAAGTGCTACCAGGTCGTTGTAACGGCTGATGGCAGCCTTCTCATCATGGCGGCCTATGGCGTCACACATTTCAAATATCTTATCTTCAATCTTTCCGCTGCAAAGAAGGGATATATCCTCTAAGGTGATGGTACCCTTCTCCAATGCGTAGGAGCGGAGCTTTTCGAGTTCGTTCGAAAGATTAAGCATGTTGTCGCCGGCTATAAGAATAAGTTCTTCCGGTACACCACGCTGGATCTGAAGCTTATCTTCTGAAAACTTGGATATGATCCATCTTGTGAGAGTATCCTCGTCAGGAGTCTCGAATTCAAGGACTGTACCCAGCTTCTGAACTGCCTTATAAGTAGAGGTTCTCTTATCTATATTCATTTCATAGAAGATTACTATATTCTGTTCACCCACACCTTCTAGGGCTTCCTTCAGCTTATCGTTGGATGCAGAGAAGTAACCGCTGTCTTCTACAAGGGTGAGACGATACTCATCGAAGAAGGGAAGGGTGACTATGTCGGAACATATGGCGTTGATATCGCATTTCTCGGATACAAAGCGGGTATAACTCATGGAGTTAGCCCTGTCCGGAATGATGGCATCCACCAGGCTGTTCATGCTCTGACGTGCAAGGTACTGCTCGCTTCCACAGAACAGATAGATTCTGCTGAAGTTGCGATTCGTGATGTGCTCTTTTACGACAGACATAGGATTTTCAGTTTTGGTTTTTTCGCTTGCAGCCATATAGGTTTT
Source organism: uncultured Eubacteriales bacterium (assembly GCA_900316715.1). Taxonomy (GTDB): domain Bacteria; phylum Bacillota; class Clostridia; order Lachnospirales; family Lachnospiraceae; genus Eubacterium_Q. The sequence goes on along the minus strand of ONEC01000004.1, from coordinate 2,922 downwards.
ACCTCCCGAAACACGTTATAGTATAATGAATTAAACGGTTTCAATCAATGGTAAATTATGGTATCATAATTGTATCTGTCGGTTGTGGGTATAGTAAGGAAAACAATGGTCTTTCCTTGGTCCGGCAGGTAGTAGTAGTTAGGAGGGTTATATATGGAGGACAGACTTCGAAACTGGGTAAACTGGATTCTGTATGATGAGTTGATCGACGGCAAGATCAATGCACCTAAGCATCTTTTAGGTAATCATGACTTTGGAGAAGGACAGGTCATAACCTGCTATAAGCCACATTCAAGCAGCGTTTCTATTAAATCGCCTAAGGGTAAAGTGCTTACTCCACTTGAGAAGATAAGTGAAGAAGGCTTCTATGGTATATATTTCCCAAAGAGAAAGTTCAAGGGCTCAAATTATCGCCTTGTAACTGAATATTATGATGGAACAACAGTGGAGACCGCAGACTGTTACAGTTTTGACGGCATCTTCACGGATTTTGATGCATATCTTTTTGCTGAAGGCAAGAACTATGATATATATGAGAAGCTGGGTGCACATCCTATGACTATTGATGGCGTTAAGGGAACCTACTTTGCTGTATGGGCTCCGGATGCCAGACGTGTTTCGGTTGTGGGCGACTTCAATATGTGGGACGGCGCGCTGAATCCTATGCAGATTCACAGTGCATCAGGCGTTTATGAGCTTTTTATTCCGGATGTAGAACCGGGTGCGATATATAAGTACCAGATACTTACCAGATATGGAGACATCCTTTATAAGGCAGACCCATACGGCAATCAGGATCAGGTTCGTCCGGATAATGCAAATATCGTTGCAGATATATCTGACTTTAAATGGACAGATAAGACATGGATGGAAAATCGTAAGAAGCAGACCAGAGTTGCGCGTATGAAGCAGCCTATGTCCATATATGAGTGCCATCTTGGATCATGGAAAAAGAAGATAGAGGATTCGGATTTCGGATTCTATAACTATAGAGAATATGCGGATGAGATAGGACAGTATCTTATTGATATGGGCTATACACATATCGAACTTATGGGTATTGCCGAATATCCGTTTGACGGTTCCTGGGGTTATCAGGTAACCAATTATTATGCACCGACTTCAAGATATGGAAGTCCTGATGATTTTGCATACTTTGTAGATCATATGCATTCACTGGGAATCGGCGTTATCCTTGACTGGGTGCCGGCGCATTTCCCAAGAGACGCACATGGTCTCGGACGTTTTGACGGAATGGCTCTTTATGAGCATGAGGACCCAAGAAAGGGCGAGCATCCTGACTGGGGAACCTATATATTTAATTATGGCAGAAATGAAGTAGCTAACTTCCTTACGGCAAATGCACTTTTCTGGGTTGAAAAGTACCATGTGGATGGTCTCAGAGTTGATGCAGTTGCTTCCATGCTTTATCTGGATTACGGAAAGCAGGATGGACAGTGGGTTGCCAACAAGAATGGCGGCAAGGAGAACTTAGAGGCAATTGAACTTCTTCAGAATATCAATACTGTTATGGAGGAGAGAAATCCCGGCGCTTATCTGATCGCAGAAGAGTCCACGGCATGGCCGGGAGTTACTGCACCTACAGATATGAAGGGACTGGGCTTCCTCTTTAAGTGGAATATGGGATGGATGAATGACTTCCTGGAATACATGAAGCTGGATCCATACTTCCGTCAGTTCAATCATAACAGACTGACCTTCAGTCTTTCATATGCTCATGCAGAGAATTATATCCTCGTTATATCTCATGATGAGGTTGTTCACTTAAAGTGCTCGATGTTTAACAAGATGCCGGGACTTGAAGGTGATAAGTATGCAAACCTTCGTACAGCATATGGCTTCATGTGCGGCCATCCGGGCAAGAAGCTGCTCTTTATGGGACAGGAATTTGCTCAGGCAAGAGAGTGGAGCGAGGCAAGAAGTCTTGACTGGTATCTTCTGGACAAGCCGGAGAATAAGGGCATTCAGGAATATGTTAAGGCACTGAATCATCTTTATAAGGAATATGATGCACTCTACTATAATGATGACGAGACCATAGGTTTTGAATGGACTAAGGTAGATGATGCTGATTCGGGCATCGTTGCATTTATCAGAAGAGGAAAGACGGCAAAGGATCAGATCATGTTTATCTGCAACTTTGTTCCGGTTGATCGCAAGGACTATAGGATCGGAGTTCCATGTCTTACCAATTATACAGAGATTCTGTCATCAGATGATAAACGTTTTGGCGGACTTGGAAGAAACAATGTAGGAAAGAACGGCAGAGGTAAGTCGATCAAGGCAGAGGCCGTTGCCTGTGACAGATGCGAGAATTCCATAATACTGGATGTTCCTCCTCTTTCAGTGACTGTTTTAAAGTACGACTATAAAGCGTAAGATATAAGAAAAGAGGCGAACTCCCCCAGAGCTTCGCCTCTTTTATTAATAACCCCTCACTAATAATTAATGTAATTAATGCACTTTTAATTTGTATATTACGGAATATATCATACAATTGAATTAACTAAGTCATTCAAAAGGATGAAATGATATGAAGGATAATAACGAGAAAAAAACAGCTGGAAAAAAACCTGATAAGATAACAGCAGCACAGAGGCATGCAGAGAAGGTGAGAAAAAAGAATGAGAAGCTGGTTAAAAAGCTGCGTAAAAACAGATGGTGGCTCAGCTTTGTCATGTTTATTCTTACGACCATCTTTGCTACAGTACTGCTGGCTATCGCGGCGTTATGGATGATCAGCTATACGGTGGAAGATAAGATTCAGAACGAATATCAGAATGTTCAGAGAATGGCCAGGATATATGACGAGAAGTCAGAGATTTCGGATTCAGACGCATATAAGGCTCTTCGATATGAGGAAAGACCGTTCTACGTACTTGATAATAATGGGCAGACAAA
>ONEC01000003.1 GCA_900316715.1 uncultured Eubacteriales bacterium | reverse complement strand
ATGTGGAAAAGTGGAGCTTCAAGTGCCTTGCAGATGATCTGTGCACCTGTCTTCTGATCTCCTTCAAGTGTTGCAGCAAGCTTCTCTACCTTCTTGATAGCGTGAACATATGCTGATCCACCACCTGCGATGATTCCTTCTTCAACAGCTGCTCTTGTTGAGTTAAGAGCATCCTCAAGACGAAGCTTAGCTTCCTTCATCTCTGTCTCTGTAGCAGCACCAACTCTGATAACTGCAACACCACCAGCGAGCTTAGCAAGTCTCTCCTGAAGCTTCTCTCTGTCGAAGTCTGACTTTGTATCTGCGATCTGTGTCTTTATAAGAGCAACTCTATCCTTGATAGCAGCCTTCTTTCCAAGACCATCAACGATTGTTGTATTCTCCTTTGTTACCTTAACGCTCTTAGCACGTCCGAGCTGATCAACTGTTGTATCCTTAAGTTCGTAACCAAGGTCTGAAGAAATAACAGTACCACCTGTAAGAATAGCGATATCCTGAAGCATATCCTTACGTCTGTCGCCGTATCCAGGTGCCTTAACTGCTACTACGTTAAATGTACCTCTGAGCTTGTTAACGATAAGTGTTGTAAGAGCCTCACCCTCAACATCCTCAGCGATGATGAGAAGCTGAGCACCTGTCTTAACGATCTGCTCAAGAAGTGGAAGGATTTCCTGAATGTTAGAAATCTTCTTATCTGTGATAAGGATGTATGGATCTGAAAGCTCAGCTACCATCTTCTCCATATCTGTAGCCATGTATGCTGAAACATATCCTCTGTCGAACTGCATACCTTCAACAAGGTCAAGCTCTGTAACCATTGTCTTAGACTCTTCGATTGTGATAACGCCATCCTTAGAAACCTTATCCATAGCGTCTGCTACAAGCTGTCCAACCTCTTCGTCACCAGCTGAAATAGCTGCAACCTTAGCGATCTGATCCTTGCCTGTAACCTTCTTAGACATAGCTGTGATAGCCTTAACAGCCTCTTCAGTTGCCTTCTTCATACCCTTACGAAGAACGATTGGGTTAGCACCTGCAGCCAGGTTCTTCATACCTTCGTTGATCATAGCCTGTGCAAGAACTGTAGCTGTTGTTGTACCGTCACCGGCAACATCATTAGTCTTTGTAGCTACTTCCTTAACAACCTGAGCACCCATGTTCTCGAAAGCGTCCTCAAGTGTGATCTCCTTAGCGATTGTAACACCATCGTTTGTGATGAGTGGTGTACCATATGACTTATCAAGAACTACATTTCTTCCCTTAGGTCCAAGTGTAACTCTTACTGTATCTGCTAACTTATTAACTCCTGCCTCAAGTGCCTTTCTAGCCTCAGCACCGTACTTAATTTCCTTTGCCATTTATATAGCCTCCTAATATTATCTATTTATATTCAGATTACTCAACTACTGCTAAGATGTTCTCCTGGCTTACGATTGTGAACTTCTCTTCGCCAAGTGTTACATCTGTACCTGAGTACTGTGAATATATTACTTTCTGTCCAACCTTAACTGACATAGGAATCTTCTTGCCGTTCTCATCTACCTTTCCAGGTCCTACAGCAACAACTTCTGAATACTGTGGCTTCTCCTGTGAGTTACCTGTAAGAATGATACCTGATGCTGTTGTCTCTTCTACTTCAGCAGCCTTAAGAACAACTCTGTCACCAAGAGGTGATATTTTTAACTTTTTCATCTAAATGCCTCCTCATAAAAAGTTCTGATTTTAGCACTCATTACTCTTGAGTGCTAACACAAATTATATTGTACTCATTTTCTAAAAAAATGCAATACTTATTTTACCAAATAGAGAAGAAATATCCAGCTAATGGCGAGAGTATTATCATTATCACAGAAAATGTAAAGCTCGAGATTGAAACCAGTGTCGCTCTCTGTTCTGAAGGGAACATATCCTGCAGTTTTGCGTTGGTTCTAATCTCTATTGCATCGTCACAAAGTGATGATACGAAACCGCCCAGAACCATTACAGGAACCATACCGCTGTGCTCGAGAAATACACCGAACAGAACACCTGCTGTACATATAATGAAAAGATATACATACTTCACCTTTTTAAAACGAACTATGAGCTTTGATCCTACTACTCCACCTATTTCCATGGTAAAGAGCGCAAGTCCCAGAAACATATTGGATATTCCGGCTGTCTTCAGCTTTGTCTGCAGGAAGAACAGAAGAAGTATATCTATCGCTCCCACAAAGGAATTAAGGAACATAAGCTTTGCTGCTTTAGAGTTATGGAATAAGAAACGTATACTGTCTACAAAGTAATTTATAAGCTTCTTAAACATTGACTGTGATAACTCTTTTTCATTGATCTTTTCATCAGCTTCTTCAGAATCACTGACTCTTACTTCCACCAGCTTCAAAGTAAAGAAAAGAGTGAAAAGTCCCATTACAGCACTTATAAGATATGCTTTCCTGTATCCCAGATAAAGCGCAAGTCCTGCACAGAGCGTGGATATTCCGCTGGCTATTCTATATATAACAGACTGGTTTGAGTTATATTTCTCATACCCGTCTTCTTTTCCGACTTTCTTCATGGAATCATAGGCCAGTGCTTCTCCTGATCCGGAGGCAAAGTTATATGCCATCGCATGAAAAGGCATGGCCATACAAGCTACAGTAAAATTGCCCGATATGGCAGTGATAAGGTCTCCCGTGATAGCCATAACATTTCCAAGGGCCAGCATCTTCTTTCTTCCGTATGCATCTGCCAGCATTCCTGATGGTATCTCACATATGAGACTCGTGATATGAAATATGGTTTCAGCGAAACCAATCTGTACAAGAGAGAATCCTCTGGATGCCATGATAACAACCCATGCTCCGGTTATGGAAAGATTCCCAAGTATTCCTGTTGTATATAATAATCTGATCTGTCTTCTTAAATTAAACATAAAAAAATCTCCTTATAGTCATACTAAAATCGTAAAAACCTATTGGAGATAATGCTGATAATCTATATATTTCAGTAAATGTATCTGAAAATGGGCGCACTATCCCCCTTACGGGAGAATTGTGTAACCTTTAGTCAGTTGTACATTTACATTTGTCCAGTACATAATTAATCTTCTTTCGCTTAAAATCTATTCGACGCACGTCAAATAACATCACTTACTTTTATACATTATTATCCAACGTACGTCAAACACTTTTTGTTCAGTTCTCCTGTTTCTGTAATCATACATAATATTAATTAAGACTATCTACTCTGTCTGTAAGTTCATTCAGATGTTCTATTGCGTGCTTTATTCTGGTTTCACCTAAAGTGCCATCCTTAAGACTTGATTCACATATTATATTTAAGAACCTGACATATGCTGCTATACGTATCTTATCAGATAATTTATTCAGCTCATCCTCGTCGTCTGTATCATAATAATAACGCAGAGTCTTATTCCAGATAGTATTGCACATCTCATTGCTTATTCCGAGAAATGCCATGCTGTTATCCTTATCATCCTCTTCAAATGCCTGATATGTAACATAGATTCCGGCCAGATCAAATATCGGCTTACCTGCAGCCAATGTATCCATATCGATAAGCATAGGTTCGTCATCCACCATCATGACATTCTTCATCTGGATATCACCATGTATCAGTGTATCCGGATCTTCCAGGTCGTTGAAAAGAGTCTTTAATCTATTATAAAGTTCATCTCCCAGATAATCATGCAGTACATCAAGGAATCCCAGAAACTTCATCTTTGCCGACGGAACTTCTCCATGCTGTATCTCAGTACCATGCAGGCACTTCATAAGGGATACATATTGCTTTATTATCTCATCATTCTTTTCAGGACTTTCAATTATCAGATCATTAAATGTCTTTGCGTTGAGAAGCTCGAAGACTGAGCCATAGCTATCTCCGACCTTTACTATATCAAAGGATATGGCTGTCGGAACACCGCTCAGGAAGGCAAGTCTTGCCATCTTCTTCTCATTCTCTATTAACCCTATGGCATCGGCTGAATCATATACCTTTATGATAGTATCCGCATCTATACGATATACGGTTCCATAGAATCCTGTTCCTATTATTTCAAGTCCCTCTACGGATATTTCACGCATTCGTTTCTTAACGGTAAAAATGTCCGTAAAGCCTGTAGTCTCCAGTATCTCATAAATATCCGAACTCACTTCCGAAAGAACTACTTCATCCTTTACTATCTTCTTTACCTTCATAAGAATACGAAGTCCGGCACTGGATATATATTCAAGTTCCGACATATCAAACTCGATGCCTCTTCCTGAGTTTTCCTGAATGATCCCCATAATATCCATCTCTTTTTCCGGAGCATTTGTAGAGTCTATCCTGCCTTGTAAATATATAACAGCTTTGTTATCAGTTATGTTAGTTTTCATATTGCTACCCCTCAATTCTAACCATCGTTAACAAGCCCAATTAGAGTATATCATAATTCTTAACACGAATTAATAATCTCTTTAGAAAATACTAAGAAAAATTGTTACAAATTTGTTACATTTGTGTTATATAATGTGGCCATAGCATAAGAAAATCATATGACGTAATAGAAAAAGGGGGATGATCATATGAGAAAGGATTTAATAACAGCACTTATTCTATGTTTTTGTTTACTCGCTGCAATTTCGGGATGTAACAGTATTGAAGAACAAAAAGCTGATACTCCTAAGTTATCCGAAGCTGAAATAACAGAAACAGAAGCTGAAATAGAACAGGTTTCAAAAACAAAAACCATTGAAGCTTCTTCTGTTGCAAATGTAAAAACTGTATCTGATGTTAAGGATGCTATTATTGCTTCAACAGAAAAAATAGCATCAACTGATTCGTCAGTCCCTACAGTTACTGAAAAATCTGAAGAAGCTGATAAAACATCAAAGGTGCAGACGGTTACTCAGGATTCAAGCGTAACTGAAATTGCTGATCCGGCTGAGGCTGTAATAAATACAGAATCCAAATCTGAAGCAGCCACTGAATCAGTAAATACTGCTGATACTACAGCAGATAAAGTTGAAACAAAAAATAAGATTGAAACAAAAACTGATGAAAAATCTGAAACAGCTCAGGATACAAAAACAGATACAAAGCAGGATACAAAAACAGATACAAAACAGGACGTAAGTTCAGATGTTAATTCTGATCCGAAAACTGAAGAAAAAACTGAAACAGTAACTGAAGAAACTCCGGCAACAACAGAAGTTGTTACTCCGGTTGTTGAAATATATGCAGGAATATCCAAGGAAGACGCTTATATAAAAGCCTCTTCAGCTGAAGGTCCTGTGTCCACCGGCGACTCTGAGATACTTGGTGCTTCCAAGGGATCATCTCCGACCGGTGAGGAAGCATGGATATTACAGACCACCCCTGTTAAGTCTGAGGAAAGTGAAAATGTACAGGCAACTTACTATGTAAGTGCTTCATTCTGTACAGTAGAATATAATAATCTTGAATCAGACTAACAGATAATACTCCTTTATATAAAACGAAAAAGAGGAAGACATCTACTTGATGCCTTCCTCTTCTTCATTTATGACTGATTTCATATCTATCAGGTCTCACCCATAATCTTAATCTATGCATTCATATAATACCTTTAATATTTCAGCCTTCTCATAACCCTTGCCGATAAATACAACCTGATTGCATCTGTCACCGTAGGTCTCATCCCAGTCATCCTTCAGATCAGGAAAATCCTGAAGCACCGGTTCAAGCTCCTTCTCCGGCCAGGCTGATACCCACTGAGACAGCTCCGTTACTGAAGCATTGCGTCCCGCCTGTTCAAAGAGCTGTACGTGATCCCAGTCATCTGAGAACCATATATAACCCTTTGTTCTTATAAGAGTTCCCGGATACTCTTCCACCAGCTTGTTGAAACGGTCTCTGTTAAATGGTTTTCTCTCTTCAAATACAAAGGATGATATGCCGTATTCATCCACACAGGCCTTCTCATCATCGTGCTCGCAGTTGTTCAGTGCTTTTTGTACTGCACTGTAGGCCTCAACCTCTTCAAAATCGAAATCCTCACGATCAAGAAGAACATCCAGATCAACCTCACCATTCACGCAGGTTATCATCTCTGCTTCCTGCTGAATATCTCTCAGACCGTGCTTCACCTCTTCAAGCTGCTCAGCTGTAAGAAGATCTGTCTTATTCAGGATCATAAGATTGCAGAACTCTATCTGATCCATTATAAGATTTATAACATCTCCATCTTCTAACTCATCCTCAGACATAAGGTCATGCAGGAATTCACGATATATTCTGTCAACATCCACAACAGAAACTACCGACTTAAGATATACTCTGGTATCTTCAGTCATCTCTTCATAATTGAGAAATGCACCGGCTATGGATGAAGGTTCGCTTATACCTGACGCTTCCACAAATATAGCTTCAATGCTCTTATCTTCTGAAAGGCGTTCAATCTCTGCCATGAACTCATCACGAAGGGTACAGCATATACATCCATTCTGCATTTCAACCATCTCAACCTGTGTAACCTGATTGCCTGTCTTATTCAGAATTGACGCATCGATATTGATGCTTCCCATATCATTTACTATAAGAGCTATCTTTCTTTTTTCCTGCTTAAGGATATTCTGCATCAGGGTTGTTTTACCGGATCCCAGATATCCTGTTATTATAACTATAGGTACTTCTTTCTTTGACATAAGCGTATCTCCAATAAAAAAATGATTATAATATGCAACACATTTGCATATTATAATCATATAGTTTTGTTATGTCAAGGAATTTACAACACTGTTGCAAATTATTTATCTTTACAATCTTCACACTTACACATGATGACTGTCTTTCCATAATCGATGCTTATACCATATTCTGACTTCATCTTTTGAGCAGCCTCATCCAGGATATCATTATCGATATGGAATATCTTGCCACAGCTTGAACACTGGGCATGCATATGTTCATGACAGGATCCATGTCCTTCAGAATACTGATAACAGGTTGCATGAACATCTGTCTCTTTATACTTTATAAGCTGTCCCTCTTTACAGAGACGCTCAAGATTACGATATATAGTTGATCTGTCGAGGTTATCCCCCTCAGCATTAATAGCACTATATATATCACGCGCAGTAAAACGAGTATCCGGATTCTCCCTAAGATACTCTATAATCGCATTTCTAGGCTTTGTCTTGTATTCACCTTTCATACTGTGCCCTCCGGACATCCCTGCTAAAACAATTACTTACCGATATTCTTCTCTTTGCCATATATGAAGAGATACTGCTGTGCTATTCCTGCGATATTACCAAACTTCTGACACATCTCACGTTCTATAACATCCTTCGGTGTATCCTTATGGAAATACATCTCTTCACAGATTCGCTTCATCCATACATCAACAGGAAATGCATCTGTTCTTCCAAGAGAATAAAGAAGCACACAATTGGCCACCTTCTCTCCAACGCCCTTGACAGTCATAAGCTTTTTCCTTGCTTCATCTGTAGGCATCCTGCGAAGTTCCTTCGCTGAGAGTTCTCCTGATATGACCTTTTCCGTTGCGTCAATAATGTATGGCGCCCTGAATCCGGCTTTACATCCTCTTATATCATCCTCTGTTACAGTAGCCAGCTGTTCCGGACGAGGAAACAGTGCATCAAACTCCGAGTTGAAGAACCTTATAGTATCAGCGCCTCTCTTCTCACCGCATAGGGTTGATATATTTCGAACCACCTGCTTTATCTGTGGAATCTGCTTATTCTGAGATATGATAAAAGAGATAAGGCATTCGAAGAACTCCTGATTCAGAATCCTTATTCCGGGATTCTCTGCGATTATCTCTTCAAGTCTCGGATCTGCATCTATTATGCGGCGTTTTACTTCTCCATAATCACTTTCAAGATCAAAGTAATTCTTCCAGATATGCTCATATTCCCACTCATCTGTATCATAAAATGTAAGCTTAACGCCGTTTGCGGAAGGCTCTTCCATTATATGTAGAAACCTTCCGCATGCAGCTATATCGTATTCATATTTATTGGGATTCTCACCGCTGTCGGTTCTGGAGAAGTGAAAACACTGTCCACACTCCAGAATCTCCTTCAGGTGAAAATCCTTAACGTCTGTTATTACGAAGTCTTTATTCAAGTCCTATGCCTTTCTTAAGCCGGCTTGTATGAACTCTTAAGGCCGACTATTCTGTTAAATACAGGTTCGCCTTCTTTTGAATCCTTGCTGTCTACACAGAAATAACCATTTCTGATGAACTGGAAGGAATCCCCTGCTTTTGCATCTTTAAGACAAGCTTCAAGCTTTGCATCTTTAAGAACAACAAGTGAATTAGGATTAAGATTCACTGTTCCGTCCTCGTTCAGCTTGCCCTTCTCTTCATCGATGATATTCTCATAGAGTCTTACTTCAGCTGTAAGGGCATCTGCTGCATTAACCCAGTGGATAGTACCCTTAACCTTACGACCTTCAAAACCGCTTCCGCTTCTTGTCTCAGGATCATATGTACAATGTATAAGTGTTACATTTCCATCTGCATCCTTCTCACATGAAGTACACTTAACAAAGTATGCTCCCTTAAGACGAACTTCGTTGCCTGGGAAAAGTCTGAAATACTTCTTTGGAGGTTCTTCCATAAAGTCATCTGCTTCTACGTAAAGCTCTCTTGAGAAAGTAACCTTTCTTGTTCCTGCATTTTCAGAATCAGGATTGTTCTCGATATCGAACTCTTCTGTCTGTCCTTCCGGATAATTATCTATAACAAGCTTGATAGGATTAAGAACACCCATAAGACGAGGAACCACAGGCTTAAGGTCTTCTCTTATGCAGTACTCAAGCATAGCATAATCACATGAACCCTGTGACTTGGATATTCCTGCAAGCTCCATAAATGTCTTAAGTGATGATGGTGTAAATCCTCGGCGGCGGAGTGCTGCAAGAGATACAAGTCTTGGATCATCCCATCCGTCTACTATTCCATCTTCAACAAGCTTCTTGATATATCTCTTACCTGTAACCACATTTGTAAGATAAAGCTTTGAGAACTCGATCTGCTTTGGTGGATTAGGATATTCAAGCTCTGTAACAACCCAGTCATAAAGAGGTCTGTGATCCTCGAACTCAAGTGTACAAAGTGAATGTGTGATACCCTCGATAGCATCCTCGATCGGATGAGCGAAGTCATACATAGGATAGATGCACCACTTATCACCTGTGTTATGATGAGTCATACGTGCAATACGATAGATAACTGGATCTCTCATATTGATATTAGCTGAAGCCATATCGATTTTTGCACGAAGTACCTTTGAACCATCAGGGAATTCGCCATTCTTCATAGCTTCAAAGAGACTGAGGTTCTCCTCAACGCTTCTGTCACGATATGGAGAATTCTTTCCAGGCTCAGTAAGAGTTCCTCTGTACTCTCTGATCTCTTCAGCAGAAAGATCATCTACATAAGCCTTTCCCTTCTTAATAAGCTTAACAGCTGCTTCGTACATCTGATCAAAATAATTTGACGCAAAGAGTACTTCACCTCTGAAGTCAGCTCCAAGCCACTTAACATCTTCTATTATGGAATCAACGAACTCTTCCTTCTCCTTTGTAGGATTAGTATCATCAAAACGAAGGTTGAACTGTCCGCCGTATTCAACAGCCATTCCATAGTTAAGAAGTATAGACTTAGCATGTCCGATATGCAGATATCCGTTAGGCTCAGGTGGGAATCTTGTAACTATCTTAGTATACTTACCCTCAGCAAGATCCTTATCTATGATCTGCTCTATAAAATGCTTTGACTTAACTTCCTCTGATTCTTTAACTTCTGAATCCTTAATTATCTCATCAGCCATAACTGATTATTCCTCCTCATCATCCTGTCCTGGCAGAACAACCTTCTGCTTAGGAACTTCCTTTACTTCTGTATATGTACCCTTAGGTGCTGGTGTCTCTTCAGGAGCCTGAGCAGATGTCTCATCAGTCTTCTTAGTATACTCTTCAACAAGAGCTGCTACTTCGGCATCTATATCACCTGCTGCTGTTTCAGGAACAACATTAAATGCAGAGTCAATTCCGAAAGGTCTTTCCTTCTTGGCATTTTCTATCTTATCCTTACGCTCTTCAACTGCGAGCGGTACATTTACACTGCTGTTAAAGTCTTCTGCAACTTCAAGCTGGATCTCTCCGGTATCCTGATTTACAGAATAAGACTTGTTCTTTGTAAGCTTTTCTTCTTCAGCCTCGGCTGTTTCAGTATTATCAGCTCCACCATCCGGTGTATCAGGATCTGTATCTGAATCATCATCTTCGTTATCCGGATATCCGTCTTCAGGTACTGAACTCATGTTTCCATTCCTGATAATAAGAACAATAACGGCAATACACATTATAACGAATAATACAGACATTGCAACAAGAAGAAATTTTAATCTAGGTTTTGTAAAGAATCCTTCGTCCTTTTCCTCAGTTTCTTTCTTAGGAATTAAAGGTGCTGCAGTAGTCGTTTCAACCGTTGTAGCTTCGGTAGTTGCAGGCACAACCACCTGTGCATCTGACATAGAGGCTATGATATTCTCAGCAGCCTCATATCTCATAAAGCTTCCTTCTTTGGAATCATAGAAGTAGAAGCCTTCTGTTCCATCAAGATTCATAGCATATACAAGATAGATACCTGAACCAGATCCATCTGAAAATGCATTAAAAGTATCTTCTTCTATCTCAAGCTTTGCAGGTCTGAATCCCTTAGGTGCATCAAGACCATCCGGCTTATCTACGATAACATATCTTACATACTGAGCTGAGAACTCTGCATATCTTGTATATGTATCATTATCCTTATTATATATGAACCAGCCCTTTCCACCGTCTTCATCTTCAAGACATACTATAGACAGCTTTCCGTTCGGAGATTCATATCCCGGAACATCCTCTTCACCGACAACAAGGGTTATCTCTGTGAAGTTTTCAGGTGGATCAGGAAGATTCTCAGTTACGAGAATATAATTTCTTCCATTAACGCTAACTATTATATCTTCTTTATCCTTACCGCACATAACGGTTAAGTAATAAACCTTTACTGCACCGTTCTCTGCAGTAACTGTTACAGAAACTCTGTTTGTACCCTTCTGAAGGGAATTTGCTCCGCTTACACTTGTAGAAGCTTTGCTGTCATGAGTTACAGCACTTACAACGATGCTTGTATCCTCTTCTGTAAGCTCTACTGTATAGCTTGTCTGTCCTGCGCTGAAGCTAGGTGATAAAGATCCCGGAGATACTGAAAGAGATGAAAGATCGCAATCGTTTGAACGATCATCTTCTTCTGTAGTTGCTTCTGTCTCGCCCTTCTCGTTAGTTGTTGCTTCAGTCTTCTCTTCCTTCTTTTCCTCTGTAGCAACTGTTACTGAAACACCTGCATGGCTTACATCCAGTGCAGTACCATTGATATCATAGAATTCAGAACCACTTGTTGATATTGAAGCGGTACCATTTGCTATAGCTGAAAATGTAATGGATGTGGCACCCGGGCCTGTACCTGATACGGTAAGCGTTCCACCACCGCCGCCTACAACTCCGGTAGCTGAGCTGTACTGCAGTACGCTTGAAGAATAGGATACATATAATGTATAAGCAGATATAGAAGCTCCGCTTACATTTATAGTAGCTGTAACGCTCTGTCCTATCCTTACATTAGATGCAGAAAGAGCTATTGTAATACTGGCACTGTCTGCATGTACTGTATCACCCTGTGGTACATAAAGCATGGTCATAATAATAAGCAGCGCTGTTATTAAACTGCATATCTTATTGTGCTTTTTCATGTTAATTCTCCTCGTCTTAATCTATTGTTTCCAGACCAACTATATGTCTTTGTATCTTTATGATATCCAGTGCAGATATCTTTCCATCCTGATTTACATCTGCTACAGGAAGTACTTCATCAAGGGTTGGATCAAGACCTACTATAAGTCTCTGAACCTTGATTATATCAAGCGCCGATATCTTTCCGTCTCCGTTAAGATCTCCCCGCTTTACATTTCCATTCAGTTCTGCAGAAGGAGTGGTCTTCACTTCTGACGATGCTTCTGTACTCTTTCCACCCGGAGTCGAACCTCTTACAACAGTGAGTGTATAATTCCTTACGCTTCCTGTATCCGAAGTAACGGTTATCTTCAGTTTATTGGTTCCCTCAGCCAGATTAATGGTTCCTGTTCCGTTTACGCTTGATGTGGATGCTGCAGGAGTTCCATTTACTCTGATCTGATTTACTGAACTGTCTACAATAAGTGAATACTCTAAAACTTCTGTTCTGAAGGATGGTGTAAGTGAATAACCATCGATTGAAAGCAGATTCAGGTAATCATTCGGTGTACCGTTATCTGATGGCTTAGCTATCGGATTAGACGGCATATTGAGATATACAGGAATCTTAAATACTATTGATGAATCCAGAAGTCCGTTGGCCGCATAGGCCTTATACTGGGAATATCCTTCAGTTGAAGGAGCCTGTACATTGGTCATATACTGATGATTAAACAGAGCGGCCTTATTGGTTACATTAAATTTCTGTGTATATAAGGTATCCTGACCTTTAGCTATATAGGACTGGGACAGATACTGTGCTCCGCCTATGATAGACTTGGAAGGACTGTTCCAAGGTCTTCCATAAGATCCACCCACGGTGCTGGCCCATTTAAGACCGTTATTAACCGCTGCACCACTAGGGGAATCGAAAGCTCCTATATTGAAATAATTATATATGCCCGGATAGTTCTTACTCTTTCCTGAAGCAGCAACTCCTGCTGTGTTGCCCATCTCCTGTTTCATACGTGAAGCCAGATGATAAGGGCTTACATTACTCTTCTTAGCAGCTTCCATAACTATATCGGAATATGTTCTGGACTCTCCGTAGGCCTTTGTATTAGCCATGAAAGATCCTTTAAGGATAGCCTCAACTCCGGTCTGGTTCTGCATACCTTCCTGATATGAAAGAGACTCGAAACTGAACACATATGCTTCGTAAAGATAATTTCTTGGATCCAGATAATACTTAACCAGCTGATTGGATGCTGCAAACCATACAGTACCATCATATGGATACCAGGTATTGGTTGATGAATTATAACCGACCTCTGTAGAACGCCAATTATAATGCGGATATGACTTGGTACAATTTACAAGATTCTTAATCTGGCCTGACTTATTCCTCTCCTTCTCTACGAGAGTATCCCAGTCAATTCCGGTATGAACCGCAACAAAGCTCCAGGATGGATGCTTCTGATGCATCTCTCTGAGGAATGGCTTATAGCTGTCAGGAAATCCCTGCTGGCTCATGTAGCTTTCGAAGTCATCCATGGCCATATCTTCAGCTTCTGTTTCTGTAGGCTGTTCAGTGGAAGCATCTTCTTCCGCAGGAGCTGCTTCTTCTGTCGGTGCCTCTACAGGAGCTTCCGTAACCGGTTCAGGACTTCCCATAACTACATAACTTGAAGAAACATAGCCTTCAAGCTGGGCGCCATTATATGAAAATGTAATCTTGTACCATGCTGAATTAGTCGAATCGATTACTGTAACTCTTGTATCCCCTGAAAGATATACCGGATTACCGGCCTCATCCTTCATAATATCTCCACCGGCTGAATCTCTTACACGCAGCATAGTGGTTCCGCTTTTAATATATGCTTCATCATCTGCCCTTACACTCAGATATCCGAAAAAGACGCTTGATAAAAGCATAACTGTCATAAAGAGCAAAGTAATCTTCCTTTTGAAATGTATATGCTTACTAAAATAATGCATAATCCTTCTCCGTATCAAAAGTTGATTTACATAATCTGTTTAATTATAACACACCACAAGGTATAGTGTCAAAAAAAAGAACAGACTGCAAAATATGCGGTCTGTTCTTAATCGTCTTAATTAATTTATGATCTGCTGTCAACATAACTGTTGAAGTCTTCAATAACCTTTCGCTCTGCGTCATCTGTCCCATCAGATGCCA
Source organism: uncultured Eubacteriales bacterium (assembly GCA_900316715.1). Taxonomy (GTDB): domain Bacteria; phylum Bacillota; class Clostridia; order Lachnospirales; family Lachnospiraceae; genus Eubacterium_Q. Next base: position 36,468 of record ONEC01000003.1, on the reverse strand, counting down.
GAATTATCTCCTTGATTCCCTTTTCCATATCCAGAAGATTCTTCTTGGAAACCTTGTCAAGATATCCCTTTACCTCATCCCAGGTAATACTATGATTCTTGGATATTACCTTGATCTTCTCTCTTGCTTCATCAGAAATCTTCTGCTTACTGTTGATAGCCCCAACAGAAAGTTCAACTTCCATGAACTCATCAAGAGTGATTGTTCCATCGCAGGCAGCTGTGTAGATAGAAAGTGCTGCAGTTGCAATTGCAAGATCATCAGAACTGTCTGTGAGCTTCTCAAGCATATCTGTAAAAATACCCATAATACATATACCTCCTATGTAAGAGATTATAATACATAAAACAAAAAGCCGAAAGCATTTTTTATAAATGCTTCCGGCTTTTTCGTAAGCTGCTAACGGGAATCGAACCCGTGACCTCAACATTACCGATGTTGCGCTCTACCGTCTGAGCTATAACAGCATTAAACAGCCATCTAATAATAAAATATAAGAGGCGTTTTGTCAATTAATTTATTGCCCTTTAAGCTTATTACGTATACGTGTAAGGGCATTGCTGACAGCCTTCTCTTCTTTGCCGATAGCTCTTGCAATTTCGGAATGTGAAGCGCCCTGTATATAAAGCCTTACAACCTTCTTCTCTACAGGTGAAAGCTTTCTGTCTATCTCTTCATACATTTCCTTCATACGCTCGTCTTTAAGAACCTTTTCTTCCGGACTTGGTGCATCATCTATAAGCAGGTCAAGAATCGGAGCGTCGTCCTCATCATGCTCTCCTGCATAGATTGAAATATATGTATTAAGCGGAATATGCTTTTTTCTGTTAGCTGAAGTAATATAAGTCTTTACCTTGTTTCTTATACATGTCGTGGCAAATGTACTGAACTGTACATCTGATTCAATATCGTAACTTCTGATAGCCGTAAAGAGGCCTATCATCCCTTCCTGCATCAGGTCTTCAACCTCTGCCCCTGCAATATAGAGAAATCTTATCTCATACCTGACAAGACTGCTGTACTTATTAAGCAGATACTCCTCAGCTGCAAGGTCTCCGTGTCCTGCCATAGCGACAAGATCCTTATCAGAAAATAAGCTGTATTCCTTATCAGACATTTAATTCATCCTCTGTCTAACTATCTCATAGGCCAACACGCCTGCAGCAACCGATGCATTAAGTGAGTCGATCTCTCCCTTCATCGGAATAGATACGGTAAAATCGCATTTCTCGCGGACCAGTCTTGATACGCCGCTTCCTTCGTTGCCTATAACAAGGCCGATGGAACCCTTAAGGTTACACTTATACATTACATCTCCGTCCATGGCAGCACAGGCAAACCACATACCGCGGTCCTTAAGCTCTTCGATGGTCTTTGATATATTAGTAACCTTTACAACAGGAGTATAGTTAAGCGCTCCGGCAGAAGCCTTGGCAACAACAGCTGTAAGTCCTGCAGCTCTATGCTTGGAGATGATAACTCCGTGAGCCCCTGCAAGATTTGCAGTTCTTATGATAGCTCCAAGGTTATGAGGATCCTCGATCTCATCAAGAATGATAACAAAAGGATCTTCGCCGCGTTCCTCAGCCAGCTTAAAGATATCCTCAATCTCGCTGTATTCATAAGCAGCACATCTGGCTATGACGCCCTGATGCTTTCCGGTAACAGACATCTGATCCATTATCTGCTTTTTAGTCCTGTTAATAACAGTACCTGTTCCCTTAAGCTTTGAAACTATACTGTTTATGGAATTATCCTGAAGGCCTTCCTGAATATAAAGCTTATCCAGAACTCTCCCTGAACGCACTGCTTCTATTACCGCATTACGTCCTTCAATAATATCTCCGTTCTCCTCCTGAATCTCAGGAGCCGGAACCTTATAATTATCCTTATGATTCTTCTTATCAGGCATATTTATTCTTCCTCTACCAGTTCACCGGCCACCGAGAGTATCTTCTCAATTAAAGCGCTGAGTCTGTCTTCCATCCCACATAGATGTAAATAGCCGACTACAGCCTCAAATCCGGTCGCCTTCTTATATTCAGCCATAGATGCATTCTTCGCCTTAGTATGCACCGATGCGTTGCGGCCTCTGTTATAGATTTCAATCTCCTCTTCAGTAAAGAAGTCCATATTGTTATCCATAAATGCAGCCTGGTTACGGGCACATACTATCTTAGATACTCTCTGATGAAACTTTTCCACCTGCATATTGTGGTGACTGACAAGATAATCCTTGATCTTAAGATCAAATACACTGTCACCCAGATATGCCAGAGTAAGCGGCGAATACATCGAATATTTCTTATTTATGCTCAGGCCTTCTTCCACTTTACACCCTCTCTGGTATCTTCAATGACGATTCCCATATCAAGAAGCTTTGCTCTTATCTCATCAGCAAGTGCGAAGTTCTTCTCCTTCTTTGCAGTTGTTCTGTCAGCAATAAGTTTCTCAATCTCTGCTACGAAATCATCATCCATCTTCTCTTCCTTACGCTCGATATGGATACCGAGAACAGTATCGCAGAGCTTGAAGAGTGTATCATATAATGCCTTTGCAAAATCAGATGAAGAATTCTCGTCTGTATTAGCATTTGTAAATCTTATAAGTTCAAATATAGTTGATACGGCATCAGCTGTATTTAAATCATCATCCATTGCATTGTCGAACTTCTCTACATACTTAGGAAGCTCTGTCTCAAGAAGTTCCTTCTCCTTGTCGGATACAGGCTTCTTGTTATCCTTTGCGATGATTCCGGAAAGCTTCTCAGCTCCATTAAGGATTCTCTCAAGTCCCTTAGCCGCATCCTCTACAAGTTCCTTTGAGAAATTAAGCGGTGTTCTATACTGAGCAGAAAGCATGAAAAATCTGAATACCTGAGGATCGCACTGCTTGCAGATATCTCTTACGGTAAAGAAGTTGCCAAGTGACTTGGACATCTTATCACCGTTGATCTTGAGGAATCCGTTATGCATCCAGTAGTGTGCAAACTCTGTTCCGTTAGCAGCCTCACTCTGGGCAATCTCGTTCTCATGATGAGGGAATATAAGATCCTCTCCACCGGCATGAATATCTATAGTTCCGCCGATATACTTCTTGGACATGCATGAGCACTCAAGATGCCATCCCGGACGTCCCTCACTCCATGGAGATTTCCATGAAGGCTCGCCTTCCTTCTTAGGCTTCCAGAGTACGAAGTCCAGTGGATCTTCCTTCTCATCTTCTCCGCTTACCTTCAGGGCATGAGCCTCAGCTCTGTGTCCTGACTCAAGCTCATCTATATTCTTATGTGACAGCTTTCCGTAATCCTTGAAAGATCTGGTTCTGAAGTAAACAGTACCGTTCTTCTCGTATGCATGACCCTTATCGATAAGAGTCTGAACGAGTTCTATCATATCAGGAATTTCCTTGGTTGCCTGAGGATGTATAGTTGCCTCTCTGACATTAAGCGCTGCCATATCCTTCTTACACTCATCTATGAATCTCTCAGAAATAACTGATGCATCAACCTTATCCTCGTTGGCTCTCTTGATAATCTTATCGTCAACATCGGTGAAGTTTGAAACAAAGTTAACTTCATATCCCTTATACTCAAGATATCTTCTGAGAGTGTCGAAAATGATCTGTGGCCTTGCATTTCCGATATGGATAAAATCATATACGGTTGGTCCGCAGACATATATTCCGACCTTTCCCGGTGTAATAGGTACAAATTCTTCTTTTCTTCTGGTCAGCGTGTTATAAATCCTCATCAAGAATTCTCCTTAAATCATCATATTAAGTATTTCATTACTTCTCTTTACAAAGCCTGTAAGCTCTTCAGCTGTAAGTGGTCTGTTTGCAAGCACTGCAAGATCATAAAGCTGTGCACATATAGTATTTGTATTTTCAGCTTCCGGATTATCCAGAATATACTTAACCAGCTTGTTGTTGACATTAAGTATGAGTGTCTCAGCCTCTGCGCCAAAATCCATAGGACTCATTCCGCCAAAGCTGTACAGCTTCATCATATCAGCCATACGACGTTCCTGCTCAGACTGGATAAGCATAGAAGAAACAGTCTCATCCTTAAGAGAACGAGCCTCCAGCTTCAGCTTCTCCTTGCCAAGTGCCTTCTTGAAGACCTCCGTTAATTTATCATTATATTCCTTTGCTGTGTCTTCGGCAAGTTCTTCGCCCTTAAGATTTTCACTGATATCAGAATCTATTCTCAGGAACTTAACCTTATCGTTCTTAGCTTCCATACTTGTGATGTATGGACTGTCTATATTATGTGTAAGGAAGATGGCATCCATACCCTCTTTCTTGAACATCTCAATATACTGTGCCTGTGTCTGCTCATCACTTACATAGAACACCTTGTTCTCATGCTTATCCTTAGCAGCCTCAAGATAATCCTCAAGGGAAATGTACTTGCCCTCAAGGTTACGGAAGATCATTGTCTTCTCCATCTTCTCATTGAACTTATCGTCCTTCAGACAGCCGAACTTGATAAATGGAGAAAGGTCCTCCCAGAGGCTCTCGTAACGCTCTCTGTCAGTCTTGAACATTCCGGTCAGCTTATCAGCTACCTTCTTTGTGATGTAGTCAGATATCTTCTTTACAAAACCATCGTTCTGAAGTGCACTTCTTGATACATTAAGAGGAAGATCAGGACAATCGATGATTCCCTTAAGCACAAGCAGGAACTCAGGAATAACTTCCTTGATGTTATCTGCTACGAATACCTGATTGTTGTAGAGCTTAACCTTACCATCTAACTGATCCATTGTAGGATTGAGTCTTGGGAAATAGAGGATACCCTTAAGGTTGAACGGATAATCCATGTTGAGATGTATCCAGAACATAGGCTCCTTGAAATCATAGAATACTCTCTGATAGAAGTCCTTATAGTCCTCATCTGTACAGTCACCAGGTGTTCTCATCCAAAGTGGATTGATATCGTTGAGCGGCTTAGGGCTGTTATCCTCTTCCTTTGTATCTGCTGCCTCTGCCTCAACCTCCTCAGTCTTTGCAGTTTCATCAGAACCGCCGATGAAGTCATCCTCCTCAGCCTTTCTTACCTTAGCCTTAGCATCAACAGTAGCTTCCTTATCCTGTTTCTTAGCTTCATCCTCATTGATATAGTAGATCTCAACAGGCATGAATGAACAGTACTTTCCGATTATCTCCTTTACACGGAACTCATTTGAGAACTCCAGGCTGTCATCAGAAAGGTAAAGAGTAATTCTTGTACCACGCTCTGTGTAATTGCCTTCGCCCATCTCATAGGTTGTTCCACCGTCACTCTCCCAGTAAACCGGCTGTGCACCTTCCTGATATGAACATGTCTCAATAGTAACCTTATCAGCAACCATGAATGCTGAATAGAAACCAAGTCCGAAATGGCCGATTATCTGGTCATTTGCATCCTTATCCTTATATTTCTCAAGGAAATCCTGTGCACCTGAAAATGCAATCTGATTGATATACTTATCAACCTCATCCCTTGTCATACCGATACCATTATCTATAAAGGTAATAGTTTTATCCAGTGGACTGGACATAACCTTAACGCTGAACTTCTCTCCTTCAGGAATCTCAGCCTCTCCCATAGAAGAAAGTCTCTTAAGCTTTGTAACAGCATCTACGCCGTTAGATATAAGCTCTCTGATGAAAATGTCATGATCAGAATAAAGCCACTTCTTGATGATGGGAAATATGTTCTCACTATTAATAGTTAAATTACCCTTTTCTGTTGACATTACGCACTACCTCTTTTCTATATAAATATAATATTTTTAATTCAACAAACAGAATTTTAATACTCAGTATAATAAAAGTCAATCAAAAATTAGCACTCAAGTCCCGAGAGTGCTAATATATCAAATGTTACATTTTTCTCCTACAACAAGAAAAACCCCAGCATATAAAAACTGAGGTTTTTCTCGAAAAGGATGGTTTAATTTGTTAATTAATTGTTACATTGATTGTAACATTTAGTCTGTTAAAAATCAACAAATTTAATCTACAAAAATGCACAAAATTATCGAAGAAAATCATAGAATATCGAGTTCTTTGAAGGTATTATGCACAAACGCATCCCAAATTGTTTCAAAGCTCTTGTCGAGCGTAAAGATTTTGTAAGAATTTCCGGTAGTAACCGTTAACTTCTCTCTGTCATACATGATATTTATATTGAGCGATTCAACTTCCTCAGGTCTTATACCTGCCCCTGAGCTGCTGACAAACTCAAATATGAAATCCGGATCCATAATAAGGGATACAGAAAATCTGAGCGGAAGCCTGCTGCCTCTGATGCCTTCGAAAAACTGATTCCTTATATTTCCCCATCTGATATATTCTAAAGCTCTGCCGCCCGGAGTAATAAGACTCTCATCTTCCGAATCATAAAAATCCTTATTGATCCTGCCGTCTATCTCTATCCTGCAGGCACCTTTAATCTCTGCATAATATAAAAGTGTTTTTGCAAAGAAATCCTCAGACAGAAGTGCTTTAACAAATTTTCCCGTATCTGTTATATCTATGCTGTTCATCTCACACCTTTACTCAACGATCAGGTTCAGTATCCTATAATCTCCCATTTCAGATACAGCATAGCTGGCACCTGTTACCCCGTTTATACCAAACAGGAACTGAAGATTACTGTCATTTACATCAAAGCCTGATATCTGACATTCAAGTTCGCCTTTTCCATGACTGGAAAAATAATAATTTGAATAACTCTCTAGTTCGGAAGGGTTGTTAAACTTAGTTCCGGTCTTGCAATAATAATTTGCGGCCATGCTGCTGCAGGTCTCATAATCCTTACGATTCCACTCATGGGTCATACCCATAAGATCATCATCAATATTAAAATACATATGAGACAGGACATCTCCCTTTCCTACAGGGTCGTCCCACGTAGCATCAACATTGTACCAGACGCCGTCTATCCTGACCTGATTCCAGGCATGATTATCAGCCTTCAGATCCTTTTTCTTATTACCTTCCTCTACGCCGCTGGAATCTGCAGCTCTCTGACTTGACTCTGCATATCCTACAACGAATCTAGACTCCACGCCGGAACATTTCAGGAGAAGATCCATAGCCGCAGCGTAGCCGCTGCACACAGCCTTTCCTTCTATCAGAACTCCATAGGCGTTATATTCCCTCTCAGAATCATCATTGAAAAAGCCGTATTCACAGTTATTTACTATATAATCGTGTATGGCAAGTTCCTTTTCAAAGTCAGACATGGTCGGCTTGATAATGGCAGCCATGATCTCCCTGACTTTTTTCTCAAGTTTCTTCGCCTCATCTTTGCCTTCCGGAATAGGCTTATCACTGACTATAGCATCCACAACGTAACTCGAATCCGAACGATGAACCTCCAGTTCAACCTTTGTAAGATCCGCATTGAACATGCTGGTTCTTATATTGCTTATACTTCCCATCATGGTATCAATGTAGAAATTTATCTTAGTCAGATCATATTCACTCACATCCTTGATATAAAGCGTGAGTGTACCCTCCTGTCCGCTCTCCAGATAGTCAGATACATGCTTAGATACCTCATCTATGCTGTTGCATATATCCTCTTTGGGAACTTTAGGCGCAAAAGGACCCACTCCCAGGAATCTGGAAATCAGAATAAAGGCGATTATCGCAAAGATCAGTAAAAATATTTTATTTGTTACTGAGGAACTCTTCATTAATACGTATTACCTCGTTCATAGCTTCAGGTCCCGGGGCTCCGATGGTGTTTCTCTTCTCTACACAGGTCTTCATGGATATAGCTTCATAGATATCCTCTTTGAATACAGGACAGATCTCCTGATACTCAGCAAGAGACAGCTCATCCAGACTCTTATTCTGATCAATGGCATAAAGAACAAGTCTTCCTATGATACCATGGGCATCTCTGAAAGGTACACCGTTCTTAACAAGATAATCAGCTGCATCTGTAGCGTTTGTGAAGCCGTTAGCAGCGCTGTCCTTCATTCTGTCCTTATTTACGGACATTGTATTTATCATTCCTGTAAAGAGCGCTATACAGCCCTTAACAGTGTCAATCGCATCAAAGGTAAGTTCCTTATCTTCCTGCATATCCTTATTGTATGCAAGAGGGATACCCTTCATAGTTGTAAGAAGTGATGTAAGAGCTCCATATACTCTGCCTGTCTTTCCTCTTACAAGCTCTGCAATATCAGGATTCTTCTTCTGAGGCATGATGGAACTTCCTGTACTGTAAGCATCATCCAGCTCGATAAACTTATACTCGTTGGAATTCCACATTATTATCTCTTCGCAGAATCTTGAAAGATGCATCATGATAAGTGAAAGAGCTGACAGGAACTCAATTACATAATCTCTGTCTGATACTGAATCCATACTGTTAAGTGTAGGACCATCAAATCCGAGGAGCTCGGCTGTCATCCTTCTATCCAGCTGGTAAGTTGTTCCTGCCAGAGCACCGGCACCAAGAGGGCACTCATTCATTCTCTCTCTGATGCTTCCAAGTCTCTTATAATCTCTCTTAAACATTTCCATATATGCACCGATATGGTGAGCCAGAGTAACCGGCTGAGCCTTCTGAAGATGTGTAAAGCCCGGCATATATGTATCCACATGCTCCTTCATAAGTCTGTGAAGAACCTTGAGGAGTTTAACCAGCACATCTCTTGTCTCATCAAGCTCGTCTCTTACATAAAGTCTCATATCAAGAGCAACCTGATCATTACGGCTTCTTCCTGTATGAAGCTTCTTACCTGTATCTCCGGTTCTCTCTATAAGATTTGCCTCAACAAATGAGTGGATGTCCTCATATTCAGAAGTTATCTCCAGCTTTCCGTCCATAACATCCTTATAAATGCTGTCCAGACCGCTAAGTATTGTCTCAACTTCTTCTGCAGTAAGGATGCCAACGCTGCCAAGCATTTTAACATGCGCTCTGCTTCCCTCTACATCCTGCTTAAAAAACTTCTGATCAAAACCTATTGATGCATTGAAGTTGTAAACAAGCTTATCTGTCTCCTTGGTGAATCTTCCGCCCCAGAGCTGTGCCATAATTATTTCCTCCGTAAGTTAAAAATGAATATAGAGCTGCAAGAAGCAGCTCTATGAATAATTCGTATTAATTATCTGATCCAGAATCTGAATTCCTCATCTCCGAGTCTGATGTAATCATCATTGCTGAGAATGATCTCAACTCCCGGCTGAAGCAGCTTGCCATTAACAAAGGTATGATTTGTAGAATCATTATCTCTTATATAACACTCGCCATTGCTGATTCTGAATATCGCATGACGTCTGCTGACCTTCTTATTATCAATGATCTGATAATTAGAATCTGCAGACTTACCAACCATAAACTCTTTGGTAAGTATAGGTATAAGTTCATTCGTCCTGAGTCTGAGAAGATATGGAACCGGATTGCTGTAATTAGAAGATGTCTCGAGTACTGTGGTAGAACCATGCTGTCTCTCCTCATCAGTCTCAGCATCCTCCAGAAGCATATCCTGCTCAAGAGAAAGTACGTAATTATAAAAGTCCTTAAGGTCGAACATAAGCTTGCTGTCCAGATACTTAAGAATCTTATCTACCAGCTCAACACAGTCCATATTTGCAAATCTTATGCCACTTATAAGATTCTGTATGAACTCTGTAATATTACAGTCTGCAAACTTCTTGTCAACCGGCATATATATAAGCTGAACATCAAGTGTTGAAAGCTCGATATACATGTAATGAATGTTAAGAAGAAGCTTGTTAAGAGGCATCTTGTTCTCGTCAAAATACATGAGCTGATTCATAATATTGGAAAGTAATGACAGGAACTCACCCTTATAGAGCTGTTTTCTCAAAAACTGCTCGAGTGGAAGTGTTGCCGGAATCTTGAACTGCAGTGCTCTTACCCCATCAATCTCGACGACCTGACACTTAGTATAATTACCCACGAATTCATAGTTGAACATCGTAAGCTCATACTGATCTACAGGCACTCCCTCTTCAAGCTTAAAGTTTATAGTAAACTCATCATAGCTCTTATTATTCTCTACCATATCATCCCCCCGATTGCGTAACAAATATACTATTTAAGTATACTAAATAAGGGGGATTCTATGCAAGCATTTTTGCTAATTTTATGTAAATTAAACGCTCTGTTTTAGCCGTTTCTCTGCTCTCTCTTTCTAAGTCTTGAATCAAGTATCTTCTTTCTTATTCTGAGTGACTTAGGTGTTATCTCAAGGAGCTCATCTGTATCAAGGAAATCAAGTGACTGCTCCAGTGAAAGCTGCTTTGGTGGAACAAGCTTAAGAGCCTCATCTGCTCCTGATGAACGTGTATTAGACAGATGCTTTGTCTTACATACATTTACTTCGATATCTTCGGCACGTCCTGTCTCACCGACAACCATACCTGCATATACTTCAACACCGGCTCCGATGAAAAGTGTACCTCTTTCCTGAGCATTGAAAAGTCCGTAAGTAATTGATGTACCTGCTTCAAATGCGATCAGAGAACCATTCTGTCTGTAGGACATATCACCCTTATATGAATCATATCCGTCAAATACAGTATTGATAATACCATTTCCCTTAGTAGCTGTAAGGAAGTCTCCTCTGAATCCGATAAGACCTCTTGAAGGGATTCTGAACTCAAGTCTTGTCATTCCTCCGTTTGATGGAGCCATGCCCGAGAGCTCACCCTTACGGATGCTGAGCATATTGATAACTGTACCTGAGAAATCATCAGGCACATCGATAATAGCAATTTCGAAAGGCTCAAGACGCTTACCGCGCTCATCTTCCTTGTAGATAACCTCAGCCTTACTTACAGCGAACTCATAACCCTCACGTCTCATATTCTCGATAAGAACTGAGAGGTGAAGCTCTCCACGTCCGCTTACCTTAAAGCAGTCTGTAGACTCTGTATCCTCTACTCTGAGAGATACGTCTGTATTAAGCTCTCTGTAGAGTCTGTCTCTGAGCTGACGGGAAGTTACGAACTTTCCTTCCTTTCCTGCAAGAGGAGAATCATTAACCATGAAGTTCATGGATATTGTAGGCTCAGTAATCTTCTGGAATGGAATTGACTCAGGACTGTCTACTGAACAGATAGTATCACCTATCTTAAGATCAGCTATACCTGAAACTGCTACGATTGAACCAACAGTTGCGCTGTCTACATCAACCTTTGCAAGTCCGTCATACTCATAAAGCTTTGTAATTTTAACCCTCTCACGTCTCTCAGGATCATGATGATTTACGATTACAGCTTCCTGATTTACCTTTACAGAACCGTTGTCAACCTTACCAACACCGATTCTACCTGTATATTCATTGTAATCTATAGTTGAAATGAGAATCTGAAGTCCCTTGTCCGGATCTCCTTCCGGTGCAGGGATTGAATTAATGATTGTCTCAAAGAGAGGCTTCATATCCTTACCAGGCTCATCAGCTGTATAGGAAGCAACTCCCTCTCTTGCTGATGCATATACGAAAGGACAGTCAAGCTGCTCATCTGAAGCATCCAGATCCATAAGAAGCTCAAGTACCTCTTCCTCTACTGCTTCAGGTCTTGCATCAGGTCTGTCGATCTTGTTAACGCATACGATTACAGAAAGATTCAGGTCAAGCGCCTTCTGAAGAACGAATCTTGTCTGTGGCATAGGTCCCTCAAATGCATCTACAACGAGGATAACGCCGTTAACCATCTTAAGTACACGTTCAACCTCTCCACCGAAATCAGCATGTCCCGGGGTATCGATAATATTGATCTTTACTCCGTTATACATTACAGCCGTGTTCTTGGAAAGGATGGTAATTCCTCTTTCTCTCTCGATGTCGTTTGAGTCCATTACTCTTTCTGCAACTTCCTGATTTTCACGGAATACACCGCTCTGTCTAAGAAGTCCATCGACCAGGGTTGTCTTACCATGGTCAACATGGGCTATAATGGCTACATTTCTGATGTCTTCTCTTATCATCTCTTTTTCCTCTTCTAAAACTTTATATAAATTATTTTCCTAACTTATCTAAAGCACGTCCTACTCTTCTCCTCCGTAGACAAACGGCGGAGTTCTTGTAAGTTCATGCCTATCCTTATCAATCTGGGCAACCTCTATAACATCACCCGGAACAAGCTCCTGCGCCACATCCTCCGCGACAATCATCAGAGTCTCGCGGTCGACATAGAAGGACTCAGTACGCTCGTCATTTATAAGGATCTTTGAGAATGGTGTGAAATTCTGACCTCTTACCAGGATATTTCCTGTAGCGTCATCAAACTCTACATCATCTACCACTATATCGTCAATACCTAATTTCATATCAGTCGCTTCATAAGGTCTGATACGATCAAAGATGTACTTATCGCCGTAAAGCATATCATACTGTATGAGATTCGCTACATCCTTGAATTCACTGTCGTCTCCGATTTCAGGATCAAAATACTCCTCATGGCATCTCTGCATAATTCCTCTCTTCATGCCGAGGGCACTCATCAGATAGTCCGACAGCTCATAAGTATATATATCTCGGTCTTCCATTTCAAGCCCGATATTATTAACTATTACATATTCTGTCTGATTCTGTTCTCCACGCTCGAACTGATCTTCTTCAAATGTAAGAGCCGGGATGTGATCTCCATACAGAACAAGCACATAAGGCTTATCTCTTTCATCAAGCATGTTCTTAAGTTCAAGGATCATCTGATCCATCTCGTAACACTGATTTACGAAATAACCAAACTGATTTGTAAGCTCAGGATCACCGGAATCAAGCGTAACCTTAACATGTTCCTCACACTTAAGTTCCTTTGTAGGATATCTTCCATGTCCCTGAACGGATATGCAGAGGATGAAATCCTGCTGCTCATCTGAGTCAAGAGCCTTAAATATCTCAGCCGGCAGACAATCGTCCTTGGCCCATCCCGTCTGGGTACGATTTACATCATACATATACTCAAGCGATGTGAAAGTCTCAAAACCAAGATTTGCATAGCTTATATCTCTGGAATAGAACTTAGCTTTATTATTATGTATGGCATGGGTTCCGTAGCTGTAACGGCGTTTAAGCACCTGAGCCATACTTTCACATGGTGTTGTGGTAAGCACCGTCTTATACGGATACTCACCGGCTCCGAAGAGCTTTGACTTCATACCTGTGATAATCTCGAATTCCGTGTTAGCTGTACCGGCGCCGATAGCAGGCACTGTAAGCCATCCTGACGGATATTCCTCCTCAAAGGCCTTGAAGTTCGGTATGGACTCAATATCGGTATTTACGCCCCTTACACGACCTATATCGATAAAGGATTCCAGCTGAAGGATTATGATGTCAGGTTTCTTAGCTCTTACATGCTCCTTATCCAGCTGAACCGTCTCGAGGAACACCTGATCAACATTTGCCTTATTATAATTCTCAGGCTTACTGATTCCGATATCTACTACACTGTTTGAGAAGCAGTATACAAAACCATAGTTCTTATAAGCCGTACCAAGATTTGTAAACTCATCAGCTATCAGAGTTGTCTTAACTGCCAGGATAGTCATGACATATACTATTACAAAGGACACAAGAACGACTATGGAAGCTTTAACGATATGAATCTTGCCCTTCATCCTTGGAATAGTAATAAATGCAATCACTATCAGAATTACAAGAATTATCAATCCGCCAAATATCAGGATCTGCTGAAAATTGTTAAAGTATATATCCATCATACTGAATACATCAGATATCATGGTTATATCGATAAAGGAAAATGGGGTTATCCTGTATCCCAGGACAACGCAGTTACATATTCCCACCGTCAGCCAACAGACCAGAACCAGTCCCATAAGGAAGACTCGTCTTCGAACAAGAAGACATATTGAAAGCGTGAAGAAGCATATCGACACATTATATAAATATACAAGTGGATTATGCCACACAAAAAGAACAGCCTTCACTATTGAACGCCTTCCCAGAATTTCGAGTAAAAACTCCAGCATTACAGCTATAAGAAATATGGAAAGAACCCACTTCCAAAGCGGCTGTTCATACGAACGTTTTATCTTTTCTCCTATCTTCTTCAATACCCTTTTCATAATAAGGAATTATAGCACCAGAAAAAGTTTGATTCAATTAATCAATTTTTATAAAATTTTATTTGACAAGTCGTTTTAGTTGTGATAATATGTACACCGTTGTGAGGAACAACACACAGAAATGCGCGAGTGGCTCAGCGGTGGAGCACCTCCTTGCCAAGGAGGGGGTCGCGGGTTCGATTCCCGTCTCGCGCTTCTTTTTTTGTCTAAAATCAGATTTAAGACTCAAAATTAATATTCATATCAAAAAAGAGCAGATTCATCAATCATCTGCTCTTTTCTTTTTATATTTAATTACTTAGCTTTTCTGCCCTCTTTATATCCATGATAGATATAATGTGTAACATATTTAATGTTATTCTGAGCTGCGAAGCCATAATACTTCTGAAGGTCAGGTGAGTTCTGTCTGTAAACCTGAAGATTGAAGTTTGCACTTGCCTGACGTCCTTCCTTGATTCCGTACAATACATAATGCTTTAATGCTCCTGCATCATCATACTGGAAATACTTCTTCATATCAGGATATTTGTTGATGTAATAGTTAAAGTCATAAACTCTGCTGTAATCAACACCATCATAGACTGTAACAGGATTCTTCATGGAAGTTACTCCTGTTGCAACTCTCTTCTCCTTATATCCATGATTAATATAGTGGATATAATACTTAGTATTATTGTTCAGGAAGTTCTTTCTGAGATCAGGATATGCATTCTTATATGAATTAATATCAAATGCACTGCTTCCCTGACGCCCCTCAGCCATACCATGCTCTACAAAATGCTTTATCGCACCTGCATCATCATACTGAAAATACTTCTTCATATCAGCATACTTGTTGATATAGAAGTTGAAATCATAAACCTTGCTGTAATCCACGCCATTATATACAGTAGTCGGGCTGACCATCTTGGTAACATTTACAGCCTTTCTGCCTTCTGCATAACCATGATTCATATAGTGGATATAGTATTTCTTATTATCATTTCCAAAATGTTTTCTAAGATCAGGACTTGAATTCTTATATGAACCAAGTTCAAATGTAGCCTTACCCTGACGCCCTTCAGCCATACCATGCTCTACGAAGTGCTTGATAGCTCCAACATCATCATTTGCAAAGTACTTTTTCATGTCAGAATATTTGTTTATGTAATAGTTAAAGTCATAAACCTTACTATAATCTACGCCATTATAAACTGTTAAAGGACTAACGATGGCAGAACCGCCTGTTGCTCTTCTTCCTTCTTTGTAACCATGGTTCATATAATGGATATAGTACTTCTTAAGGTCATTTCCGAAGTTCTTTCTAAGATCCGGATATAAATTCTTATATGTGGTCACATCAAAGTTTGAACTACCCTGACGTCCTTCAGCCATACCATGCTCTACGAAATGCTTGATATAAAGGAAATTATTGAATCCATAAGCATTCTTTAAATCAGGATACTTCTCAGCATAGAACTTTGTATCAAATATACGCTTATAATCTACTCCGTTATAAACTGTAAGATTTACAAGCTTAGCCTCAACAGCCTTAGGAACAACCATTGGAAGGTCTTCCTTCTTATTAACCTCAAGCATCTTAGCGACCATGAACTTATAATCATCTAAGGTTGCAGCTCCGAGAGGGTCCAGTTTTCTCTCTGACTTAGGTGCATTCGGATTACCCTTACCAACCATGATATTCCATGTACATGCCCAGCATACAGCTTCCCATGCATAGTAATCTACATCATAGTAATCCATGAAATCATCGCTTCGGCCAAAGTCAATGGATCTTTCATAATTCATATATTCAGAATATCTCATGAGCATGAAGCAGAGATCTTCTCTTGTAATAAACTCGCCAACACCAAAGTTATCGTCATATACATCAGGATAGCCCATGCACATTGCGATCTTCTGACCCCAAAGCATGGCGTTATAATATGACTCACCCGGTTTTACATCATGGAATCTTGTAGTAAGTCCGCTTACACTTGGTTTTCCGGCCATCTGATAAAGAGCCTGTACTACTGATTCACGGGTCATCAGATTGCTTGTACTTGTAAGTCTAATTGTATTACGAACAGGTTCAGGTGCACCTGCTATAGGATTTGTGTTGATCTTTGTTGCATCATCAACCACAAGGCAGAATATATTATCGTTACCTGTAGATGTTTGTCCGCCGTAATCGATGGTCCAGGAATGGCCCTGACATACATTTGGCTCAGCCTTCTTAACACCATCCTTATAAACCTTAAGCAGACGGCGGCAGTTACCGATTTTGATCTCTTTCAGAGGATTGGTAAATACCATGAGATAATATAACTCTGTATTTTTAGATATATCCAGATTACTGATACTGTTGCGTCCGATATCCAGATATACAAGTTTTGGATTATGAGAAACATCAAGGGATGTTAATCCTTTGAATCCTGTTTTAGGATTCTGATTATAGCTTACGATAAGCTTTGTAAGCTCAGGATTATGTGTTACATCAACGCTTGATGCGTTATTATTTGCGCAGTTATAATACTGCAGTCCGGGACATTTACTAACATCGATACTACCCAGCTTAGGGTTATCCCATATATCAAGTCTCTTCATTCTTGGACAGCATGTAACATCAAGTTTAGTAAGATTATTTCTGAAAGCATCCAGATGCTGCATATTCGGATTATGACTCAGATCAAGCTGTGTCAGTCCGCAGTCACCGATCATAAGATGCTCCAGTTTAGAATTCTTGCTGAGGTCGATACTTCCGATAGGGCTGGAATTAACCTCAATATATGACATCTCAGGATTACCCTTAACGTTAAGGCTCCTCAGATTAGGACAATAATGGCAATAAACCCACTCAAGTGTCGGAGTAGATGAAAAATCAAGCGATGTAAAGTCGTTATAGGCAACCCATACACCTGTAATAAGCTGATTGCCACTCAGATCAAGCTCTGTTAAGTGATTATGAGAAGCATAGAGTCCTCTTAACTCTGTTAAGTACTCTATTCCCTTCAGTGATTTAATGTTTCTGTTATCAGCCCATATGTTTCTAGCGTAAATAATGTCGTCAGAATCAAGAGTACCATTCTTGTTTCTGTCGAAGGCCTCAGATACATAAGCTCTGAAGTTTGGATCAGGAAATGTTGACGAATTGATCTTTACAGGTCTTATCGGTGCAAGATCCTGTGCATCAAACTCTGCTTCCTTTTCAGCCAGCATTTTAGCGGCCTCTGCCTTCTCGTCGCGTTCCTCTTCTTCCTCGGCATCATAGACGATTACCGGTGCCTGATCATCACTATCATCAGCAAAAACAGGAACGGATCCACTGCCAAGAATCATCGCCGCCGTCATAAAGCCGGCAGCCAGCCTGGAAAACTTAAAACCTTTTTTCCACATCATTACCTCCCCTTTGCCGCAAAAACGGCATAATAATAGATTATAGATTAATAGTTATAGTGATTTTATTGTAGTGTGAGTGTGAATTGCAGAATTCTGTCGTAAACGGACGTTATTCTGTCGTGAACTGCAAAAAAAAGAGAAGCCGATACGATCTCTCATATCAAGGCTTCTCTAATTATCTTAAGCAAATCTGTATATCAGATTATTATCTAGTCCGGAAGTAAAGCCCCTTCCTCTTTTAATGTTCTGAGAACTATGTGGGTTTCAGTCTTTTCAACACCCTCAAATCCCTTTACAACCTTATATACTTCATCAAGGCCTTCTGTTGAATCAGTTACTATTCTCAGAACAAAATCAAACTCTCCTGTCTGATAATAACAAGCTGCAATACTGTTATTGCTCTTTACAAGCTGTTCAAATCCTGCGTAATAATCAGGATGCTTAAGGCTTACATCCATAAGAGCCACCATATTGTTTCCTATCATATCCTGATTGATATCGATAGTGTATCCCTTTATAAGACCCGTATTCTCCATCTTCTTGATTCGCTCAATTACAGCAGATACGGAAAGTCCCACATCTTCACTAATAGCTGAAGACGTAAGCCTTGCATTTGCTTTTAAAGCTTTAAGAATTTTCTTATCAAGCTTGTCCATGATTAATTTCCCTCCATGAGTTGTTCAACATATTTATAATAATCCAGCTCACATATGGCATCTGCCATTCTAAAGCGGTTTGATACAGTAGATTTAAGATTTTCAAGTTCTGAATCCGAAACTTTTCCGCCTCTGGAGATAACCTCTCCGGTTGAGGCATTATATCTGAAGCCGTCTGCGATAAAACTTCCATCATGCATGATAACAAGTCCCGGACTGTCAGACATTATATCTCTTCCGACCAGCATTCTTGAATCATACGGCAGTCCCATAAGATTCAGCACCGTAGGAAGAATATCCAGCGAACTGCAGACCTTATCAACCTTTATAGGCTCTTCCATTGAAGCAGAATATATAATAAGCGAATTCCTGTAGCATTCGAAGGTTCTGTCCAGATAACTTCCTGCCAGCTCATTAGGAATCTCCATGTTGTCATACGGAATATGATCACCGCAGATAACTATGAGCGTCTTATCAGCAATTCCTGCTTTCTCAAGATCTGCATTCAGTTCTTCCATCATCAGCTCAAATTCAAGCTGACATGCTATATAAGCCTTTGTGGTCTGAGAATAATACAGATCTTTAACCTTATCCTCATTCTTCTTGGCCATTGCATTTCCACCGAAATCATATTCCAGATGTCCGCTTACAGTCATGTAATATACATGGAAAGGCTCCTCAGATGCATATTCACTGAAAGTACTTTCTTCCATAAATGCATCGGACTGAGGCCACATCATACTGCCTCCCTGAGTTTTCTCATAAGGAAGGCCGTTTCCGACTCCGACAAAGTTTTCGTATCCGAAATATGGTCTGGAAATGTTCCTGTCATAATAGGTATAACCGTTATTATGATAGGCATAAACATTATAACCCTGATTCTTTAATTCATTTCCCAGTGTAAATGGCATGGTGTTTCCACGCTGTCCAACCATCTGCATACTGAGATAACCGCCATTCTTCGGCATAAGGCCTGTAAGATTGGCATATTCACCGCCCAGAGTGGATCCATACCAGAGCGGTGTATAGAAATTCTTGAATACAAAGCCGTTATGGCTCATCTTATATAACTCAGGCGTTCTCTTTTTGTCGATAACATATCCATCAAAGCCTTCTGCTGTAATGAATATCAGATTATATCCTTCAAACATGCCTGTATAATCGTTAGTATATGTAGGCGTGGATGAATTGATATAACTGTTCAGCTTAAGAACCGACTCATTCGTAGTTATCTCGCTCATTCGGCCGAGATCTACCGGAAGCACCTGAGCTGAATACATCTTGACTTCCTGTTCGGTTTCTTCTTCCGTGCCTGACGCATCCGCCTCTGATGCCAATGGAGATTCAGTCACTTCCTCTGTCGCAGCACCGGTTCCAGCCTCTGCCGGCAGTTCCTCTGTAGATGCCACATAAGCCTCATGCTCGAATCCTGTATCAGTATCAGCACCGTCACTCTTATTAATATGCATGACCGCATATACTCCGTCACGGATCATGGTCTCGGTGACACCAAGCTTTTCGACAGACATTTCAACCGATGAATAATTCTTTAGAATTGCTGAAGGCGAGTTCTTATCATCTCCCTGAACACTGAGAATTATAAAGTAATAAAAGCCCACTGTTATTATCACGCCTGCCATAACAATGTAGGTCGTGAAACCATGTTTTTCAAAATCAGACCATTTGAAAATGTATAAAAGCGCAGCTGTCATAACCACAGCTATAAGTAAAAATGGTATTATCTCTTTTACCACACTTGCAGCTATGGTGCTTTTATAGTCCAATGCCTGATTCGCCACTCCTCCTGTAGCTGACAGCGAAAAATAATTTGCAAATACACTGCTGTATATCAGCTGAACAAGGAAGTAGATTGACAGGATCACAACCAGTACAGCGGAAACAATCTTTCCTGCCTTACGCGGGAGCAGACTGATTACATAACCTAAAACAAGGGCTATAACGACAGCAAAATAAACCTTGTTAAAAAGGTTTATGGAAAGACCGCCAAATCTTCTTATATGAAATATTGTCTCAATCAATAGAAGAAAAACAGCAAAGAAACACTCAGGACTCCTTACTGCCTCCCCTGTTTTTTCTCTCATCTTATATATTTACCTTTAAGAGAGCACTTAAACCTAGAACAAAATATTTCTTCTGTTCTTAAGAAGAACTGCTCCATTCACAATATTTATAACGCCGAGAGTAATACCAACTACGATAAATAAAACGCCGATAGCTATACTTCCGCCGCCAACATTCTTAAGTACCTTGTAAACCTTTTCCATTATAATGCCTCCTCTAATGTATGTTCCTGTATAACTGTTACGAGTACCCTCTTACTTAACACCGTACTCATCATAATATGCATTGAGACGTCCGAGAAGCTCATCATCGATAACCTTCTTCTCTACAAGATAATCAATTATCTCGTTCATTGATACGATGGCATTTGTCTCAAAGCCGTAAAGATCCTTTATCTCCTCAAGAGCACCCTTATCGCCCTTACCACGCTCACATCTGTTAAGTGATACCATAAGACCTACGATCTCAACATCACCCTGAGCCTTAACGATTGGAATTGTTTCTTCCATAGACTTACCTGATGTTGTAACATCCTCAACTACCACGATTCTGTCTCCATCCTTGATAGGACTTCCGAGAAGAATACCTGCATCACCATGATCCTTAGCTTCCTTACGATTTGAGCAGTATCTTACTTCCTTACCGAAAAGTCTGCTGTAAGCCATAGTTGTAGCAACGCTGATCGGAATACCCTTATATGCAGGTCCGAATATTACATCAAAATCATCACCATATGTATTATGTATTGCCTTTGCATAAAACTCACCAAGGCGTGTAAGCTGACTGCCTGTTATGTATAATCCGGCATTCATAAAAAAAGGAGACTTTCTGCCACTCTTTAAAGTGAAGTCACCAAATCTGAGTACATTACTCTCTAACATAAAATCAACAAATTCCTGCTTATATGCTTCCATTATTCCTCCTGTAAACCGGCTGTTATAATTAATGCTTCAACAAGAAAAATCCCTGAGTAAACATCGGGCACCGGTTACTCAGGGACTATAATAGCATAAATATTCTATTAATTCAAATAAATGAAAATAAATTTTACTGTTTTCGGCTTAATATTTTGTCCAATATCCTGTCAGCCGCTTCTTCTTTCGAAAGCAGAGGCAGTTCTTCCATATCATCAGCTGTTATAAGCGTAATGATATTGGTATCCACCTGATATCCTGCTCCCGGCTGGGTAAGGCTGTTTGCGCAGATCATATCCGCATTCTTGGAAGCGAGCTTCTTACGTGAATTCTCTATAAGATTCTCTGTTTCCATTGAGAAACCACAGATAAACTGACCTTCCTTCTTACTCTGACCCAGAGTCTTTAAGATATCAGTTGTACGCTTCATCTCTATTGAGAGTCCGCCCTCTGATTTCTTTATTTTATTCTCTGCCGTTACAGTCGGAGTATAATCAGCCACTGCAGCAGACATTACGATAATGTCCTTATCAGAAGCTTCACTATTCATGGCTTCGAACATATCAGCCGCACTTGTAACATTTATGGTCTTAACTCCAAGAGGCGGAGCAATGTTTACAGGCCCGGATACAAGAGTTACGTCAGCGCCACGGCGTGCAGCCTGACGAGCTACGGCATAACCCATCTTTCCGGATGAATGATTCGTAATTATCCTTATAGGGTCGATAGCTTCCTGGGTAGGTCCTGCATTTACAAGTACCTTCATACCCTGCATATCCTTATCATGAGATACGGCGAGGCATACTGTTTCCACCAGAAGTTCCGGTGAAGGAAGCTTTCCCTTGCCTTCATAACCACAGGCAAGATAACCTGTAGCAGGATCAATAACCTTAAAGCCGAATCTCTTCAGCTTCTCAATGTTATCCTGAACTATTGCATTTTCAAACATATGCACATTCATGGAAGGTGCTATATATATCGGACATGTAGCCGGCAGAACCGTTGTGGTTACCATGTCGTCTGCTATTCCGTTGGCAAGCTTACCGATAACATCTGCTGATGCCGGTGCTATAAGAATAAGATCTGCCGCTGAACCAAGCGATACGTGCGGTACCATAACAGGATCATCCGGATTCTCATCAAAGACGTCAGTATAGACCTTATTCTTTGTCAGAACCTGAAAAACCTCCGGCGTTATAAGCTTTGTGGCATTCTTTGTCATTACGACATGCACATCAGCCCCAAGCTTTGTCAGCGCGCTGGCCACGTCTGCCATCTTATATGCAGCTATTCCTCCGGTTATCCCCAGTAAAATGTTTTTCCCCTTAAGCATATTGTATCCTCTTACATATCTTCTAATAGTCCGTGCTTCTCGTAACGTGATATTCTTGTTATATGATTCTGCTTATCTACAAATACAACCTTTGGAGGATTCTTCTCGATCTCTCCCGGCTCCATCAGGCAGTAGCTCATGATAATAACCTTATCACCTACAGCTGCATATCTTGCTGCTGCACCGTTAAGACAGATCATTCCTGATCCTCTCTCACCTGCGATAACATAAGTCTCAAGTCTCATACCATTGTCCACATTTGCAATCTGAACCTTCTCGTACTCAACAAGACCACATGCATCCATAAGGTCCTCATCAATTGTTACGCTTCCTACGTAGTTGAGCGCAGCCTCAGAAACTCTCGCTCTATGAATCTTACTCTTTAAGTAAAACGCCTGCATCACATTTTTCCTCTCTAAACTCAAATCTTAAATCTTCTTACTGTACGTCATCCATCATGAAGTTATCTATGAGTCTGACCTTGTTGTTGATCTTAACAGCGATAGCTACAAGGATATCACCCTTAATCTCATCTATGCTGTCCATAGTAAGGTTATTTACAACTTCAACATAATCAATCTCAGCCATAGGCTCAGTATTTATAAGTTCTGTCATCTTAGCCTTAACTACAGAAGCATCTCTTTCGCCATCCTCTATAAGCTTTTTGCCCATGAAGATTGACTTGCTGAGAATAAGCGCAGCCTGACGCTCTTCAGCATTCATATATGTATTTCTTGAGCTCATCGCAAGACCGTCCTCTTCACGAACGATAGGGCATCCTACAATCTCAAGATTCATATTGAGATCCTTAACCATTCTCTTTATAACAGCCAGCTGCTGAGCATCCTTCTGACCAAAGTAAGCTCTGTCAGGAGCAGCTATATTGAAAAGCTTGTTGCATACAGTACAAACACCTCTGAAATGTACCGGTCTGGAAAGTCCACAGAGATGATTTGTAAGTCCGTTCATATCTACAAATGATACGAAACCATCCTTATACATTTCTTCCGGTTCCGGATTAAATATAATGTCTGCGCCTGTCTTCTCGCAAAGCTCTGCGTCTCTGTTTAAATCTCTTGGATATGCCTCAAGATCCTCGTTTGGTCCGAACTGAATAGGATTAACAAATACAGAAACTACTGTACGGTCATTCTGCTCAACACTCTTTGCGATAAGTGACTGATGACCTGCATGAAGAAATCCCATAGTAGGAACAAGACCAACAGTGAGTCCTTCCTGTCTCCAGCCCTTAACAATAGCCTTAACCTCATCAACTGTCTTTACAATTTTCATTATTCTTCCTCCAAGTATCTATTCTTAGGTCTTAACCAAAAGTTTTCTTAACTTCTTCAAGGATTTCAGCCTTGATAGCATAATTATGCTCTTCAGCCGGATATGTTCCAGCTTTAACTTCTTCATCATAAGCAGCAAAGCCGGCCTTGATAACATCACCTACATTTGCGAAATGCTTAACGAACTTAGGCTTATAATCGCTGAACATAGCAAGCATATCAGCATATACAAGTATCTGTCCGTCTGTTCCGGCACCACCGCCGATACCGATTGTAGGGATATCAAGCTTTTCAGTAACATATGTTGCAAGCTCTGCAGGAACGCATTCAAGAACAACTGAGAAAGCTCCTGCTTCCTGAACTGCTAAAGCATCATCCACAAGCTTCTTGGCTGACTCAATATCTCTTCCCTGAGCCTTATATCCGCCAAATGCATTTATAGACTGTGGTGTAAGTCCGATATGTCCCATTACAGGAATATCAGCATTAACGATTGCCTTGATCTGCTCGGCAACCTTACGTCCGCCCTCAAGCTTAACAGCCTGTGCACGGCCTTCCTTCATAAGCCTTCCGGCATTTATAACAGCATCATATACGCTGGCCTGATAAGACATAAATGGCATATCAGTAACAACAAGGGAGTTCTCGGCTCCTCTTGCAACTGCAGCGCTGTGATGGATCATATCCTCCATTGTTACAGATACGGTGTCTGGATAACCAAGCATTACATTTCCAAGGGAATCTCCAACAAGGATTCCGTTAATGCCTGCTGCATCAACAAGCTTGGCTGTAGAATAATCATACGCAGTAAGCATAGATATCTTCTCACCGTTCTGCTTCATCTGTCTGAAAGTAACTGTTGTGTTTTTCATAGTAGTGTCCTCCTTAATGCCGGCTATTCAGCCGTTAGTAGCCTCTCAAGTTCTGAGTAGTCTCTATCAACATTTTTCTCTTTTGCAAGAGTAAGTGTCTCGCTTGTCAGAAGCTTATATAACTCAGCATCCTGATCTGATAATACTTCAAGATGCTTGTTTATGGTTTTGGTATCACATCTTTCAGCCGGGCCTGTAAGCTGCGCCACCGGGCCTCTCTCTGCGACGCCTGTTGCATTTCCCAGGAATAGTCCCTTGAGTGCCATATGTGCACTCTCATCTGAAAAGCCACATTCTGTAAGCAGTCTTATGGCCGTTCCGTATATGCCGCATACGAAATTACTTGCGAATACAGAAGCTGCGTGATACTTAGGTTTACTCTCAGCGCTGATTACTCCCACGTGAAGTCCGATATCCCTATAGAATTCGACAATTTCACCAAGATGCTGATGTGAACCTTCTATTGTTATAAATGCATTCTGGAAATTCAAATATGATGTAAGCTTGTCACTTACTGCAAAATTCGGATGAACTGAATATCCATATACCTCATGCTTAGAATCGGCGAACGCCTTCGAGGACATGGCGCCACTTGTGTGGCAGAATGTCTTGCCTGTCAGGTCGTACTTTGCATCAAGCTCTCTGAATAATGGCTCGATAGCATTGTCACTGACAGTAAGATATATGTAATCGCTGTCTTTGATAAGCTTGTCCGGGTCATCAAAAACTTCGGTATCGGTAAATCGCGCTGCTTCTTCAGCATGTTCGGATGTCCTGCTGTAATAGCCGGTCACTTCTGCTCCATGCTCTTTCATATATTTTCCAAGAGTAAATCCTACTCTTCCAGCACCTATAAATCCAATCCTCATCAGCCGAACCTCCTTCACATAACACGCGTGGAAGGCGGTTTCAGCCTATCGACCAGACACACCTCTCTAAGAGTTACAGGGGTATAGTTTCAATTCGAATACCATCCACGTGTAGTATACTTAAACACTTTAAATTTGTAAAGAAAAATAACTTCTATTCAGAATTATTTCACATATAATTAAATAATACTTTTAAGATTAAAGTAGGTCTCAATAAGATCATTTATTGCATCATAATCCTTGATGTGAACATTCTTTCCAAGAACCTCTAAGAATTCCATATCATCAGTCACATAAGTTTTTGCGCTGAGCATCATATATATGGAATCTATAGCTTCATTATCTTCAACCAGAACTGCATCCTTGAGATTTCTGAGAACTGCGGTATCTATCATAAGAGGTGCAGTTTCTTCTGCAGGCGTCTCTTCCGGTTCTTCCTTCTTTGCCGGAACATTTTCCTTAACATCCCCTGACGCATGTGACTTATGCTTCTTAGAAGAATCCTTAACATGCTTCTCAGCATATTCCTTATCTGTCATACCCTTCTGTCCTTCAACGAACTCAAAATAATCGCTGAGGCATTCAAGTACCACCTGAAGAGATGAAAGCATCATATCCAGATTATCACGGGCATAACTCTTGTTTCCAAGGTTTATGGCATTTTCAACTCTGAGGGTTATCTCTGCACAGTCGGCAGCACCCATATTCTGGCATCCTGTTCTTATATTATGAACTCTGGATCTGAATCCTCTGTAATCCGTATTAAACTTCCTTCTGAGATCGTTAACTGCATCCTTATTCTGCTCATAGAATGTAGCAAGGATTCTGTTATACACATCGATATTACCGCCGATCCTGTCGAGGGTTCTTACTACGTCAAAGTTATTCTCAAGACGCTTCAGGCCTTCGCTGTAGCGTGACTCTGTCATATACTGCTTAACATCGTTGGTTCTGAACTTGATCTTGGAACTGTCAACGAAACGAAGCATAACCGATGCAAGAGTTGTTATATCAAACGGTTTAACTATGACATCAGTGAAGCCCTGACTGGTCAGCTCTTCACGGTTCTTCATAAGAGCATCCTCGGACATACCGATAACAGGGAGGCTGTCAAAGTCCTCTCCTGAAAGATCCCTTATTTCATGCATGGCATCTATACCACTCATTACAGGCATAGCTATATCCATGAATACTATATCGTAGTTGTTATTCATAACCATATCTACCGCAGATATTCCGCTGGCTGCAATGTCGCACTTCATTTCCATTCTGGAAAGAAGTCCCAGGCTTACATCACGGCTGAGGTCGGAGTCATCAACAAGAAGAGCCTTAACATCCGGAGTCCACATCTTCTCTGCCTCTTCACGGGACACTCTGTCCACATTTCTATCTGAAGCAAGAGTCGGATTGTCAGGGTTATCAGGAGTCTTCTGGTTAAGCGCTATGGTAAATGTAGTTCCGGCTCCCGGAGTACTCTCTACTTCTATCTCAGCACCGATTATCTCGGTAAGCTTCTTAGCTATAACGAGGCTGATTCCACTTCCGGCATATCCGCCTGAATCTCTTCCCTCATTGATATAATATATTTCAAAGATATGATTCATTCTTTCTTCAGACATACCGATACCTGTATCGGATATACTGAACATGAGTCTTTCTTCGCCATTCTCCTCTGCCTTATCCGGATTCTTGTAGCTGTCCACAGTCAGAGTGATGGAACCTTCCTTTGTGAACTTGCAGGCATTATCAAGTATTATCTCAAGAACTGACTTAAGCTTATCGAAATCACCTATAAGGACATCCGGGATATTCTCACCCAGATCCACAAGAAACTTGATAGGCTGCTCTGAAAGAACATTTACCATTCTGTCTGAAAGATCACATATAAGAGTTGTAAGTGAGTATGGCTCACTAAGAGCAACTACCGAACCGGACTCAAGCTGAGCCAGCTGGATAGTCTCATCAACTCGTTCCAGAACATCATTTCCTGTAGCAACAATGGTCCTGAGGCCTTCCTTATCTTCATCGCTTGAATCTGTCTCACGAAGAAGCTTGGCGGCTGTAGAGATCATGGCATTTACAGGAATCTTTATCTCATTACTCATGTTAGCCAGGTAGTCAGTCTTGGCTGTACTGCTCTTAAGGACAGTCTCATGCTCCTGAGCCAGATTCTCCAGCTCCTTATTCTTACCCTCAACCTGGTTCCTGATCCTGAAGAGATTAAAGATAACCAGTCCCATCAGAAGCGCAACCATAACAAGGAAACCTATACGCACACTGGTCTTCTCAAAGAAGCCTCTCTCCTTAATGAGCGTAAAGGTTATATCCTGATCCGTTGCAACGCCATCACCGTTAACTGCGCTAACCGTGAAAGTATATTCACCACCGTCAAGGTTTGTATATACAGCCTGAAATGTATCGTTGCCATTCAGGGTTACTTCTGAATTATCAAATCCGTTAAGCTTATAGGTCACGGAAATATTATCTCTGTTAATATAGCTGAGTACAGAGAAGGTGATAGCTATACGCTGCGTATCTGCAGGTACAGTAAGCTCACCACCGATCTGGTCCATATAATAGATGGTACCGTCTACATCCACCTCAGATACAGTAAGCTTCGGGGCTGTAGAGTTACTATATACATTTTCAGTATCAAAGGTCATGATACCTGTGTTACAGCACAGATACAGATTTCCACCCGGATCGATCATGTTATGTGAATTGATATTAATCTTCCTGCTGAGTCCGTCTCCTGCAGCAAAATAACGTTCTGAAAGATCTGATGTACTGAGAAGCTCTTCCTCTGTAGTAGCAAGAAGGCCCTTGGATCCGAGGATCCATACATTTCCATCCTGAATGATTATGTCGTATATATTATTGGAGAAATCGATATTGCTGATTCCTCTGAAAGTTTCATCATAGTAAGACAGACCGTTATCTGTTCCGATCCAGATACCAT
Source organism: uncultured Eubacteriales bacterium (assembly GCA_900316715.1). GTDB lineage: Bacteria > Bacillota > Clostridia > Lachnospirales > Lachnospiraceae > Eubacterium_Q. The sequence goes on along the minus strand of ONEC01000003.1, from coordinate 8,039 downwards.
CTGTACCCTTCTTGATCGCATTTACAACATTGGAAGACAGACCATTATTATCTGTTACTGTCTCAACGCCGTTCTTTGAGATCATATACAGACCGCCGCCGTCAGAACCGGCCATGATAGTTCCATTCTCATCCTCAAAAAGAGAGAGAATATTTGTATACTCCAGTCCGTCCTCATAGCCGTACTTCTCTTGTATAGTACCATCAGTTTCAATAATAGCTACGCCTTCCTCTGTGGCTACAGCTATTCTTCCGTCAGAAAGCTCATAAGTACAGTTTACAAGGTTTGTTCCCAGACCGGCATATCTGTCGAAGTTCTTTATATTTCCATCTGATGAATAACGTACAACACCAAGACGTCTGTATGTACTGAACCAGAGATTTCCCTTGGAATCACATAAAATGTGCTTAATACCCGAACCGCCTATATAGTTTACGATATCCGCGATACGGGAATCTGAACTGACAACCTTATTGGTTCTGTCAAGAACTATAAGACCGTTATCAGTACCGATGTACTTCTTACCGCCGAACTGAGCTATACAGTTTGTAGATTTCTCCGGAACATTATATCTGTTATTAAAATCGCAGAACTTACCTCTTCCCATGTAAAGAAGTCCCATCCTGCTTGAAGCAACCCAGAAGTTGCCTTCATAGTCCACAAGCATGGAGGAAAGGTAAGTATCCTGGATAAGACCATATATCTGGCTGTAGGTCTCATCTTTATTTATAAAGCCAAAGCCATTGTCGGCACATACATAGATTCTGTCCCCGGTCGGATATATACAGTTGATACCATCTTTCCCCGAATGCAGAACAGATACATTAAGAGCTGATGTAAGCTTCAGGATATCGCTTCCGATAGTTCCGACATAGATATATCCGGATGCATCAGATGTTATGGTTGTAAGTTCGTAATCTGTATAATCAAGTGAACTGATTCTTATGAAGTTGCCGTCATTATCTATTCTGAAGATTGTATTTCCGTTATAGATTCCCCAGATAGACTCTCCCGCAAGAGTTACCTTCTTGACATTGAGGCGGGCAAAATGCTCATTTCTGATGAGGGTATTGGATTCCTCATCCACTGTATAGATACCATAGGCAGTTGCAACATATATGGTTCCGTCACTGCCCTCGCAGACATCATTTACACATTTAACGCCGTTATAATACTCGCTTGAGAAATGAACCGTCTCACTTCCCTTTATATAAAAGAGTCCGTAATTGTTGGTAGCAACCCAGAGACGTCCCTTGGAATCCTGGAAAAGATTATTGATGAAGTAAACATCCGCCTTCTCAGTATCCCAGAGATTGTAAATCTTGAATTCCTTACCACCGTAACGATACAGACCACCGTCGGTTCCTACCCATATATAGCCCGACTTGGTCTGATACAGGCAGTTAACCTCCGTACTTCCGAGACCATTATCCTGATTATAGATAATCTGTCTGTAATCTGACGGAATACTGTTATCTGCCGATACTTTTGTAACTTGAAAAAGGCATGTGATGACACATGCCATTATCATTGGAATTATTAGGTTAAAGAATCTCGCAAGTCTGCGTCTTCTTCTGTTCATAAGCATATTCCTGTCGAATCGGGGATATTATGCCTCCCTTAAAAATGCCTCGTAGCCCTTTTCTGTTTCGAATATATCTGCCTTAGATGTTACTTCCCAAGGAGCATGCATATTGAGAACTGCAACTCCACAGTCGATAACTTCCATACCATAAAGTGAAAGGATATAAGCGATGGTTCCGCCACCACCTACATCTACCTTACCAAGCTCGGCTGTCTGATAGAATACATTGTTTTTCTCAAGAATTCCTCTGAGACGTCCGATATACTCTGCGTTGGCATCATTTGAGCCTGACTTTCCGCGAGCGCCGGTAAACTTATTGAACACCATTCCTCTTCCGAGTAATGCTGCATTTTTCTTATCAAAGTTTGCTGAATAGAGCGGATCATATCCTGCACTTACATCTGATGATAACATGCTTGAGTTAGCAAGACATCTTCTGAGTGACAGATTACTGTTATAGCCGCAGAGTTCAAGGATCTCAGCAAGAGAATTCTCGAAGAACTTTGACTGCATACCTGTTGCGCCGACTGAACCAATCTCTTCTTTATCTACAAGAAGTGTACAGGATGTTTTCTCTACCTTGTCTACAGCAAGCTGTGCGTAGAGAGATGTAAAGGCACATACCTTATCATCCTGTCCATAAGCAATTATCATAGAACGATCGAAGCCAAGATCTCTAGGCTTACCTGCAGGAACTATCTCAAGCTCTGCTGATATAAAGTCCTCTTCTTCGAAACCGTACTTAGCTTTAAGTATCTCAAGAACCTTAGCTGTTACAAGACTTCCCTTTGAAGGCTTCTTCTCATCATCAGTCTTAGACTTCTTCTTATCTACCACAATCGGTCTGGAGCCAATAAGAAGATCCAGATCCTCACCTTCAACAGCCTTAGCTGCCTTCTTCTCCATCTGATTCTGAGCAAGATGAATAAGGATATCTGTTACACAGAATACAGGATCAGACTCATCTTCACCGACAGTCACATCAATAACTGTTCCATCTGTCTTAACTACAACACCATGAATAGCAAGAGGAAGAGTTACCCACTGATACTTCTTGATACCGCCATAGTAATGCGTATCAAGATATGCCAGTTCACTGTCCTCATAAAGAGGATTCTGCTTAACATCGAGTCTTGGTGAATCGATATGAGCACCGAGGATATTGATACCCTCTTCAAGATTCTTCTTACCGATATTGAACAGTGCCACAGTCTTACCCATGCATACTGAATAAATCTTAGCACCGGCCTTTAGCTTCTTTCCTACCTTAATAGCCTCATCAAGAGAGATATAACCTGCTTCTCTTGCCTTCTCTACTATATACTTGGTTCCTTCTCTTTCAGTCTTACCCCTAAAAAGATAGTCCTTATACTCATCACAGAGCTTTTCCAGCTTCTTCTCATCCTGCGGCTTGTAGGATAACCATGCATTCTTACGTTCCATATAATTATGCTCCTAAATCTGTATTCTCAAAATCAGCTTGCGGAGCGAGTGCGTGCTGCAGAGGCTGTTTAAGCCGGGTGCAGCGCGGCATCTCGGACGCAAGCGTCCGTCTTAAACTAACTCAGTCACAACAGCCTTTAATATCTCAAACGCTTTATCTATATCTTCCTTACTTACGATAAGCGGAGGGATCATTCTTATGGTATTAGGCTTGATCGCCGTAAGAAGAAGTCCCTTATCTCCCGCATTATGCTTAACATCAAATGCTATATCCTTCTCAAATTCAACGCCTACAAGAAGTCCCATACCTCTTACTTCCTTGATACCCGGAAGAGTTGAAAGCTTCTCTTTGAAGTATTCACCCATCTTATCTGCATTTTCAGGAAGCTTCTCAGCTATGATCTCTTTAATCTCTGCACAGGCAGCTGCTGCACATACCGGATTACCACCAAAAGTTGTTCCGTGTGCGCCGGCACCAAAGGTACTCATAACCTTCTCACTTGCACAGATTGCAGCGATAGGCATACCACCGCCAAGAGCCTTAGCCATAGATACAATATCCGGCTTAACACCATAACGCATGAACGCCATAAGATCTCCAGTACGTCCCCAACCTGTCTGAACCTCATCAAAGAGAAGAAGCATACCCTTCTCATCGCAGAGCTTTCTGAGACCCTGAATAAACTCAGGAGTTGCTGGATATACACCGCCCTCGCCCTGAACAGGCTCGATCATGATAGCGATTGTATCTTCATCACATGCGTCCTCAAAAGACTTAAGGTTATTAAACTCTGCATATGTAAAACCTGGTATAAAAGGTGTATAGCCATTCTGTATAGCTGAACCAGGCTGACCTGTAGCTGCCAGAGTTGCAAGAGTTCTTCCATGGAAGGAATTCTCTGCAGTAACAATCTTATATCTGTTAGGACCGAAATTATCTATTCCATACTTTCTTGCAAGCTTGATCATAGCTTCGTTAGCTTCAGCACCTGAGTTCTGATACTGGAACTTCTCCATACCGATGCTCTCACATACAAGCTTTGCCAGCATAGTCTGTGGCACTGTATAGAAGTAATTGGAAGCATGTATAAGTGTTTCTGCCTGTTCCTTGATAGCTTCAACTACTGCCTTGTTGCAGTGTCCTGTTGCATTTACGGCAATACCACCTATAAAATCAAGATACTCTCTTCCGTCTGCATCGATAAGGTACATTCCATCACCTTTCTCCGCAACAATGTCGTATCTCTTCATAAGATTTTCATTAAGATATTTATGAGCTGTTTCGATCAGCTCTTCACGAGACATGTTCAATTCTTCTAAAACCATAATCTTTCCTTCTTTCTCGTTTAAACTAACATATAAAAATACGTAAGAAATATTATAACACTTATTATCACAGCACTCAAGGTACATTGAATCAGGCACGAAGCCTGCCAGACTTCTGCCCATTTATAAAAACAAAAAAGAAAGAGCTTTAAATCTCATAGGATTTAAAGCATCTCCCTAATACTCTTCTTAAACTTCAGGAATTCTTCTGTCATCATAAAATCATGATTTCTTGGCTTAGGTGTACTTATTACCAGCTCTCCATCAATAACTGCAGGCGAACCTTTCATAATATATATCCTATCTGACAAAAGAATAGCTTCGTCAATATCATGCGTGATGAATAAAGTTGACAGCTTAATCTCACTCATAACAGAGAGATACCAGTCCTGAACTGAACTTCTGGTGATGGCATCCAACGCACTAAAGGGTTCATCCAAAAGAGCAACCTTTTTATCACAAAGGTATGTTCTAAGAAGTGCAGCTCTCTGACGCATTCCTCCTGATAACTGGGATGGATATTTCTTCTCAGTTCCTTCAAGACCAAATTGATCAAAAAGAGCAGATGCCTTCTCTCTCGCCTCTTTCTTTGGAACCCCGGAAAGGGTCAGAGGAAGAGCTACATTATCCACAACAGTTTTGTGTGGCAGAAGCAGGTCCTTCTGAAGCATGTAGCTCAGTTTTCCTCTTTTCCCCGTAATATCCTCATCTTCCAGTATAACTGTTCCCTCATCAGGTGCAATTATTCCGGACAGCACATTAAAGAGGGTTGTTTTACCAACACCGCTGACTCCCAGGATACTGACAAGCTCTCCCTCATTTAGAGTAATGGAGATATCTGCCAGGACATCCTTATCATCATATGTTTTTTTAATATTTTCAGCGCGAAGTATCTCTCTCATATCTGTACCTTAAACTATTAATTACTCTGTTTATTTTTCCTGTGGAAGATATTCATCAGTAAATCCATAACCTGCAGGGATTTCATCTGAAAGGTTATTATCTGATAACCACTTAAAGAATGCATCCCATCTTGCCTGGTCAATATAGCCCCACTGCTCAACCTCAGCCTTATACTGACCGGATATCCACTCCTGACTCTCCTTTACCAGTTCCTTATCAAGCTCTGGAACCTGCTCACACAGAATATCAGCAGCTTCATCAGGATTATCTATAGCAAATTCATAACCATTCTTTACAGCCTCAAGGAAAGCCCTTGCAATATCCGGATTCTCAGCAGCCCAGTCAGAATTTGTAATGATAACAGGACTATAATAATCAAACTCAGGTGTAATATCCTTGAAATAGATCATATTTGTATCAAGTCCGGCCTGCTTACATGATATACCTGCCCATGCATAATATACCCAGATTGCATCTATATCCTGCTGAAGAGCGGCCGGCTCATTTTCAACATATTCAGGGATAAGATTTACCTTAGAGAAGTCTCCACCATCAGCTTCTACGATATTCTGCATCATTGCCTTCTCTATAGGAAGATCCCATGTTGCATAATTCTTTCCTTCAAGCCCCTTAGGTGAATCAATTCCATCTTCCTTAAGTGATATGATACCTGATGTATTATGCTGCAGAATAGCTGCAACTGCCACTACCGGAACCTTCTCATCAGATGTGAAAACCGGTGGAAGATAATCCTGAAAATCTATTCCAAACTGAGCCTGTCCTGAAGCTACCATGTTAGTTGCTCCATCTTCCGGCGGCTGAATAATATTTACCTTGAGACCTGCGTCTTCAAAGTATCCCTTAGCCTGAGCTACATAAAGACCTGTATGATTGGTATTCGGTGTCCAATCAAGTACAAATGTTATCTCAGTCAGTTCCTTACTCTTCTCAGTACTCTCACTAGTTGATTCAGCTTCAGACTGTTTGCCGCAGCCTGCCATAGCTCCAAGGAGCATAACTCCGGCCATTAATATTGCGACCTTCTTTTTCAAATTAAACTTTATCATAATTTTTCCTTCCTTAACCAAGACTCCATATAACGGAATCTTATTTATCTTCTGTATGTTCCCATGGCATAGCCTTGTACTGGATGTACTTAACCAAAGCCATAAGGATCAAACTGATTGCAGATACAAAAAATATAACCGCAAACATTTTGTCATAAAACAGTGACTTCTTTACTCGTGTCATATAAACGCCAAGACCGCTAAAGCCCCCCAGCCACTCTGCTATAACCGCACCTACTATAGAGTAAGCAACAGCAATCTTAAGTCCTGAGAAGAATTCCCCCAGTGCAGCAGGAAACTTTACATGCCAGAAAATCTGCCAGCGGCTAGCATCCATAGACTTCAGAAGTCGTATCATATCCTCATCCACAGACTGGAATCCTTCCAAAAGTCCAACTGCCATCGGGAAAAATGCGACCAGCACAACGAGTATTACCTTTGGTGCAATTCCATATGAAAACCAAAGGATAAGCAGCGGTGCTATAGCAACCGGTGGAATAGTCTGTGTTAACACGAGTATAGGATAAAGTCCCTTCTTTACTAACGGAAAACTATCCATCAACGCTGCACAGCCAAAACCAAGCAGAACTCCGATCACCAGACCTAAAACCGCCTCAAGGATAGTTACCTTCGCGTGAGACATTAAAAGCGGAAAATCACTTATAAATGCTTTTACTACCTCTATCGGTGAAGGAAGCATGTATCCCGGCACCAGTTCAAATGCACATACCAGCTGCCATATAACAAGCAATACTGCTATGACAATAACCGGTATTAAGTTGTATCTTTTCTTTTTACTCATACTCTTCCTTATGCCACAGATTTCTTAGCAGCATCATTCTTGTGATGTTTCGCTGTCTTACGCTCGATTGTCAGTACATCACCCTCTGGTCTAAAGTCAATCTTTACATAGCTCATAACACTTGGAGCCCCCGCTTCAACTGCTATAAGCTGACAATTCTTTACAATCTCCATCAGCTCATCGTAGTCACCCTCGATAGCTGTCTCGCATGGACCTACATAATAATTAAGTCCTGTACTTTTGATATAGTCGATTACCGCATCAACTATTTTGATGAGTTCCTCATCATCTCTTGCCTTTGGCAAAACCTGAATAGCTACATTTGCATTCATTGTCTTCCTCCTTAAAAATGTTACACAGGATAGCAAAAAAGTCTCTTCCCTGTATTTCACGGAAAGAGACTTGATTTTGCAATATTTTCCCTACGCCAGCATTACCTGGATCAGGTTAGATAGGATTGGCAGTCGTTTCAACTGCCTCTCAGCCTAATTCCTTAAGCACTCCCGTGACTGCGCATATTATAGGAGTTTTAATTTCCCTTGTCAATCACATAAACGATACCTTTTATAAACATCACATAACACAACTGTTTATTACTTATTTCTCTTCTTTTTTCCAACTGTGAGCACTGCCATTCCTGACATTGATAAAAGCATCAATGCTATCCAGAGATTTATATCATCACCTGTTGCTGCATTTGTATCTTTCTTCTTTTCTGCAGGCTTCTTAGTTGCTTCAGTTGTAGCCTCGGTCGTGCTTTCTGTTGTCTTCATGAAAAACCTCCTCATATAATTCCCAAGATGTTCGCATGAACATGAAAAAGGACATATTTCTTCCTCATATTTTATATTTAAGAATTATCTGTCCGTACCCTCATAAATCTCTTTCAGCTTAACATATTTCGCTTAATTCT
>ONEC01000014.1 GCA_900316715.1 uncultured Eubacteriales bacterium | reverse complement strand
CAAGATCCTGAAGTTGACGCAATAATTAATCCCAAAATAGAGGAAGGCTAACTTTAAATTATTGTTAAAAGGTAAATATTAATGTAAATGTAAAAATTTCTGAAACTGAAAAATATAACGAGATTACAGGAAAGAGTTTGATTTTTATAGATTATTACCCTACACCGAATAATCCATACTCCTTAGTAGGTACAATGGGTGAAAATGGTTATTATACATCGGATGTAAGTATCAAAGCACCGGAAGGATTCTTAGTTTCTACCAGCTTTGATGGAACATTCAGTGACTCTATACCATATACAGAAAATGTAAAATCGGTTTGCCTGAAGCATAAAGTAACTGGAGGAATCACTAACTACGTTTCTGTCAGGAATGATGTAAAGATTGATGGAGCCAGTCCTGCATTTGGTGAAATGTCTATGGATCAGGATGGTAATGGTGTTGATCTGTCAGGTACAGTCTATGCAGATGCAATCAGCTTTAATCTTCTTGATGAGCATTTAAGCCGGGTGTTCGTGGACGGAAAAGAGGTGGCTATCAATAATGGAGAATCTCTTATAACTCTTGCTGCAGATGGTGGAAAGAAGAATTATAACATTACAGCTTATGATGAAGCGGGAAATGAATTCTCTACCACAGTGACTCTGTATGCTGCATGGCTTAAGGATAAGGTTATTCCTACCGGAAAGCAGATAACCCTTGAAGCTGGTGAAGCGTATACACTTCCTGCCGGAAAGTGGAAGATAAGCGGTGACAATACAATTTACACCGGTGGAACTGAAATATATGTAAGCGGAACGGGACAGTATACATTTACTAAGATTGACTAATATGTCCTGTTGCCTGGAGAACGTATGAAGAAAAAATTACAGATATTAGCGGAGACGCTTCTTGTAGGGCTCCTGGTCTTTATTCTTACTGTTACAAATGTATTCAGATTCTTTGATAATATGGCAAAGGATAGTCTGTATCAGATACCAAGAGGTATTGACAGTAAGATCAAGATCATTGGAATCGATGAGAAGACTATGGCAGAACTTGGACCGATTCAGACCTGGTCCAGAAGTTTCTATGCCAATCTCCTTAGAAAACTTAACGAACAAGCAGAATCGAAGCCCCTTCTTGTGGGCTTCGATGTTCTATTTTCGGGGAATGTAGATGCGGGAGATGATGACTTTACGGCGGCGGCAGCTGAGTCGGGAAATGTTGTTATCGTTGATCATCTCATCTATGGAAGAAAGCTAACAACGAATGAGGATGGCTTTGCTTCATATCCTGTAGAATCAATTGAAGAACCTTTTGAGAGCCTTAGCTCTGTATGCAATAAGGGTTACAGTAATGTATCCCAGGATTCGGATGGTACAGTAAGACGAATCATTCCGTCAGAGGTTTATGAAGGCTCTGAACAGAAGATGTTCTCAAATATTCTTTATGAGGAGTACTGCAATAGAAAGGGCATTACTCCAAATGCAGTCCCTGTAGATAAGAATGGCCGTGCCATAATCAACTATTCGGGCAAGCCGGGAGATTATGAATATGTTTCCATGATTGATGTTCTTAATGGAAATATCGACGCGAGAGCCTTTACAGACAGTATAGTTCTGGTGGGGGCTTATGCTCCGGGAATGCAGGACGACTTTGAAGTTCCAAATGGCGGAAGTCATCAGATGTATGGAGTAGAGGTTCATGCAAATATTCTCCAGTCCTACATTCAGGGAAGATTCTCTGTAAATGGAAATAAATATATATTTGGACTTATATCAGCAGTTATAGCTATGCTTATGTATATTCTTTTCAGAAGGCTTAAGCCATGGCTGTCGCTGATAATAATGATAATTGTTATAATAGCATTTGTATTTGTGCTTATTATCTTTAATAATCATGGTACAGCATACAGTATCATATATCTTCCGATGATGCTTATCTTATCATACATAGCATCCCTTGCTCTTGGATATCTCCGTGAGCTGAAGAAAAAGAAGAAGATACTGAACGCTTTCAGAAAGTATGTTGCTCCACAGGTTGTGGAGGAAATTGCCAAGAAGGGTGATTTCCAGATAAAGGTCGGTGGAGAGAACAGAGATATAGCTGTTCTTTTCGTTGATATAAGAGGTTTTACAACTATGTCCGAAGCGTTGGAGCCGGAACAGGTTGTTGAAATCCTGAATGAATATCTGACTCTTACTTCCAAGTCCATATTTGATAATCTTGGAACCTTGGATAAGTTTGTCGGAGATGCAACTATGGCAGTATTTAACTCACCATTTGATCTGCCTGATTATGAGTTTAAGGCAGTGTGCGCTGCCATGGATATAGTAAATGGTGGTAAGGCCCTTGAGAAGGATCTGATGGCGAAATACGGAAGAAGCGTGGGCTTCGGAGTCGGCGTAAATGTTGGACCTGCCGTAGTAGGAAATATCGGCTGTGATTTCAGAATGGATTTTACAGCCATCGGTGATACAGTAAATACAGCAGCCCGTCTTGAGGCAAATGCAAAGAAGGGGCAGGTGCTTATCAGTGATGCTCTTTATGAGAGGGTAAAGGATAGAATCGAAGTAGAGGAAATCGGTGAAATACCACTCAAGGGAAAGAGCAAAGGTGTATTTGTTTACGAAGTAACGGAGGTGCATAGATAATGCTGAAGTTCTTGGGAAGAGGCGCAGGCTTCTCTGATGAACATAACGGGGCGTGCTTTGGTCTTGGGAATAAACTTATCCTTATGGACTGCCCGCTGGTTACATTTAAAAGATTAAAGAATGAGGGTCCGGAGAAGTTCGCAGGCTGTGATAAGGTTGAAGAACTGGTGGCTGTCATAACGCATACTCACAGTGATCATGTCGGCGGACTGGCGCTGACGATTCATTTCGCAAATTTTGTATGGAATATTCCTGTTACTGTAGTTGCTCCGTCAGAAGAGGTGCAGGAGAATCTGGATTATCTCCTTAATGTTCTGGATGGCTGCAGCAAAGAGAATTATAAGATAGTGACAGCTGAAGAATATATGAAGAATGCGGGAAAGTCCTGGATGAAGGCTGTTATTCCGACCAAGCATGTACCGGCGCTGGATGGAAGGTGCTTTGGATATAACCTCGAGATAGATAAGACAAATGTGATTTATACCGGAGATACCAGATCTCTGGATCCATATCTTGATTATCTTTCTCCGGGGACAGTGCTTTATACGGAGTGTTCTGCCTATAAGACAGAGGTCCATATATACGTGGATGATCTGGTAGCGATGGAGTCATACTTTAAGAATAAAGGCGTGACGGTCTATCTAATGCATATGGATGAAGAATGTGAGATATTAGAAAAGACTAAAGATACGGCGTATCAGCCGGTTCCGTTAGCTTAAAAATGGGGGTAGGGTATATGTACAATGCAGAGGATATTTTAAAGAATATAAGTGACATCAGTACAAAGCTTTATTCGGAAATGTGCAGCGTAGAGGAAAGTGATCACAAAGCTGTATTCGAATACATGACTGAGCTTGGAAGAACCATGGCTGATGCCGATAGAGCAAGCTTCTGGAAATGGGATAAGAACAAGCATCAGCTCTGGACAACATCCGCTACAGGAGTTGACAGGATAGTTATTCCGGATAACACAGGCCTTGTAGGAAAAGCTCTGAAGGAGGGAAGGGTTATTGTGACTAATGATCCTTATAATGACCCGGACTTTAACAAAGAGGTTGATATGAAGACGGGCTACAGGACAAAGTCTGTGCTTGTTATGCCTGTTGCAGATATAAATGGAGCCTTTATCGGTGCATTTCAGATTATAAATAAGAATGGCGATGGCGGCTTCGATGAAGTTGAAGATGTAAGAAAGCTTTCAATGGCGGCTATTATATCCGGACTTGCCATGGAGTCGGAAAGCTTCTTTGAGGAGTCACATCATGATAAGCTTACTAAGCTGAAGAACCGTATGGGCTTCTACAGTGATTTCTCCAGAAGATTCAATAAGGTTGTTGATGATAAGAGACCGCTCAGCCTGTTTATCTGTGATATAGATAAGTTTAAGAGAGTAAATGATACCTATGGACATAACGCAGGTGATGACGTTCTGGCCTTTGTGGCTTCAAAGCTGGAAAGCGCCTGCGGAGATAATGAATCAGTATACAGATGGGGCGGTGAAGAGTTCATCATGATGATGCCCGATACAGATCTGGAAGCCTGTGTTGAGAAGGCAGAGAAGATACGTATATCCATCATGGAATCTTCAATAGAAGCTGATGGCAATACCATAAATGTTACCATGAGCTTCGGATGCAGACTCTTCGACCCGGACCTCTCGATAGAGGAAAATATCAGTAAGGCCGACGAACACCTATATACAGCCAAAGAATCCGGCCGTAATAGAGTTATATATTAATATCAGATAATATAATATGTTATAATAACGGACGCTCGGACATCTGGATGTCGCGCTCCATCCGCCCATTATAGGGCTCTGTAGCACGCACCAGCCTGTCCGAGCTGTAATTATGAAAAAGCGATGCAAGAACTATTCTCGGAAACTGTGACACCTATGTATATATGGGAGGTGGAGACATAGAAACAGCGAAGAGTTAATGCAGAAATTAGAAGAAATGGTATCCAAAGAAGAGGATTAATGTATTATAATATCTTTATGTGATTAAAATCGGATATTCATGAAACGGTGACATCATAAGGAGTTAAAGATGGTAACGATAATTGTCATAGGTTTTTTATGTGCATATTTATGGCTTGCTCATGGGACTTATTCAATAAATAATAAATGTGATGTAGATGATGCGGTTGAAAAAGCCAAAAAAGAAGATGAGCGATTAAGAAAAAAGTATAACATGCCAAACTATGAGGATGAAAAGAAGAGAAATGAAGAACTGAAATCTGAATATGAGATGCTCAGACTTCAGGAGGAAAATAAGAAACTCGAAGAAGAGATACAAAGACTTAAGTATAATAATGGCAATGAATAATACCTAAACAGGTAAGTACATATAGGAGGATATAGGAGGGCTGCTTATGGAAAATATTAAATGTCCGCATTGCGGAGAGATATTTACAATAGATGAATCAGGTTATGCAGCGATTGTCAGTCAGATAAAAGATAAAGAGTTCAATAAGCAGGTAGCTCAGAATAAAAAGGATCTGGAAGAGAAACAGGAATCTCTTATACAGAATGCTGTTCTTAAGGCTAAGAATGAGTCAGATAATGAGATTGCCAGATTAAAAGAGCATATTAAAGATCTGGAGACTAAGGGACAGATATTCAGTACACAGAAAAATGCAGAAATACAGGAGCTGAAAAAGGAAAAGGAGATTGCTGTTAAGGAAGCAGTCCGTGATGAACAGGAGAAGATAAAAGATTTAGAGAATCAGATCAGCAGTAATAAATTAAAGTATGATCTTGAGTTAAACAAGAAAGAAGAGCTTCATGTAGAAGAGCTTAAACGTAAAGACGAAGAAATCGAAAGAATAAAGGATTTCAAGTTAAAGCAGTCTACGAAAATGATAGGTGAAAGCCTTGAGAAATACTGTGAGACAGAGTTTAATAAGCTTCGTGCTACCGGTTTTCAGACGGCATATTTTGAGAAGGATAATGATGCAAGAAGCGGAAGCAAGGGCGATTATATCTTTAAGGACTATGCTGATGATGTAGAGTATATATCCATCATGTTCGAGATGAAGAACGAGAATGATGAGACTAAGACCAAGCATAAGAACGAGGATTTCTTCAAAGAATTAGATAAAGACAGAAATGAAAAGGGCTGCGAATATGCAGTTCTGGTATCAATGCTTGAAAGCGACAATGAATACTACAATACAGGTATAGTCGATGTATCTTACAGATATCCGAAGATGTATGTCATCAGACCGCAGTTCTTTATTCCGGTGATTACATTTCTGAGAAATGCAGCTAAGAATACTCTTTCAGTTAAGAAGGAGCTTCTTGAGATCCAGAATAGAAATATTGATGTATCAACATTTGAAGCATCACTTCTTGATTTTAAGGATAAGTTTGGAAGGAATTATAATCTTGCAAACAAAAAGTTTAATACTGCCATTGAGGAGATAGATAAGACTATAACTCACCTGCAGAAGGTTAAGGAAGAACTGCTTGCATCGGATAATCAGCTGAGACTTGCAAATAATAAACTTGAGGATCTGACGATCAAGAAATTAACTAAGAATAATGAAACCATGCAGAAACTGTTTAAGGAAAGTGGGACAGAGATAAAATAGTACTGTTCACGACACTATGAACACCGTTCGCAACACATTTGACATGAGCCCGGTTTAATAAGCGTATTATATGCTTGTTAAGCTGGGTTTTTTATGCAGAAAGTGAGGGACGATAGATGCTTAAGGCAATCAGTGATTATTGCATTTTTATCGGAATAGTATTTTTTATATGTGCTGTAATATCATATGTTATTATGAAGGTCAGAACAGATAAGATAATCAAGGGAGATGAAAGCCTGAGGGACCTGACTACATTTTATAAGAAAAAATGGAACAATAAAAATTTTAGGGTTGTAGGAATTATTATAGTCTGTTATTTTATTATAGCTGGTGTAAGTGAGGTATTTAATCTGATACCGGTGCTTATACTGGACTCTATTGCACTTATAATCGCGTATATTATTATAAATATCAAAATGATGAATTATGTGGAGAAAAAAGTGCAAAATAAGAAATAAACAGGGGTATAGGTTTTGGTAATACAGATTGTAGAAGACGATAAGGCACTCAGTGATGGAATTGAGATAACTCTTTCGGATGCGGAGACAGAGTTTAGGAAGGAGTATACTATCACTGATGCGAGACAGGGCTTTAAAGACTACGGCGATGATATAGCAGTGATCATACTTGATCTTAATCTTCCTGATGGTATCGGATATGATTATCTGAAGACAGTAAGAGAGACCAGCAATGTTCCGGTTCTTATACTTACTGCAAATGATATGGAAATGGATGAGGTTAAGGGACTTACCATGGGAGCTGATGATTTCCTGACGAAACCTTTTAGTCTTGCTGTTCTTCGTGCCAGAGTAAGTGCACTTATCCGCAGAAGCAAAATGGTAAAGGATACAAAGCCTGCAAGCAGTCTTGTATATACTCTTGATGATATGATCTTCGATTTCGAGAAGCTTATATTCAAGAAGGGCAGCGATGAGCTGTTTCTCAGTGTTAATGAGCAGAAGCTTCTCAAACTGTTTCTCGATAATAAGGGAAGAGTTCTTACCAGAGATTCGCTTATGGACAGACTCTGGGGTGATGATGGAGACTTCGTGGATGAAAATGCATTGTCAGTTACCATCAACCGTCTCAGAAGCAAGATCGACACAGGTGATACAAAGCATATAAACACTGTCTATGGACAGGGTTATAGATTTGAGTAATTATGTTCTGATGATAATTTGAGTAGATTATAAGGCATAGATATGTTTGAGAATAAAACTATTACCAGATTAGAGGAAATGCTTGATTCTGCCATCGAGGGCCGTTTCGAAGAGAGTGATTATGATGAATCGAGACTCTCACGTCTTGAATCCAGATGGAAGGAATTCCTCGGCAGTTCAGCTTTATCTAACAAAAATCTTGAAAGTGAAAGACACAGATTGGAGCAGTTCATATCTGATATATCACATCAGACGAAGACTCCTATGACTGTTATAAAAATGTATACTGAACTATTGAGGGAGGAGGCTTCTCTGGGAGAGGCTGCGTCAATAGAAAAGATTCAGAAGTTTGCTGGTGAAATAGGAAGACAGAACGAAAGACTGGAATTCCTTATCGATTCGCTTACTAAGCTTTCACGTCTGGAGAACGGAACTCTCGAAGTCGTTGGAAAACATGATGATCTGGATAAGCTTATTAATACAGCGGTTTCAGCCATAAGGCCAAAGGCTGATGTGAAGACTATATCCATCATTAAGCCTGAGGCTTCAGGGAAAAGAGCTCTCTTTGATATGAAGTGGACAACAGAAGCTTTATTTAACATTCTTGATAATGCGGTAAAGTATTCTCCTAAAGGTGGAAAGATCGAAGTAACCATTGATGAATATGAAATGTATACTGCAATTCATGTAATCGATGAAGGCCCGGGAATCAAAGAAGAGGATATGGCAAAGATATTCGGAAGATTCTACAGGAGTACAGAGGTCCAGCAGGAAGAAGGTGTTGGAATCGGCCTGTATCTGACACGTGAAATAGTAGCTAAAGAAGATGGATACTTAAAAGTAATCCCTAACAATAAAAGAACCGGCGGCGAGTTTATAATTTACTTAAGAAATTAATAAGTCTTCTTCCGAGTGAGTGCTGCAGAGCCCTTTGTGGGCGGCTGCAGCGCTTCATCTCGGAAGGAGACTTTTTTATTGATACTTTTGAATTCTTTCAAAAATGAAAGAATTCAGAAATAATCCTGAAAGAATACTATGTTATTCTTAGTATGCTTAAAGATAAGAGCAGTGGTAAAAAACTGAGACATAGATAGAGGAGAATAGAAGATGAGCATTTTAGTGGCAGAAGATTTAAAGAAACATTATGGAGAAGGAGAAACTCTTGTTAAGGCTCTTGATGGTGTAAACCTCAGTGTGGAGCGTGGAGAGTTTGTAAGTATCATAGGAACTAGTGGAAGTGGTAAGTCAACACTGCTTCACATGCTGGGAGGACTTGATAATCCGACTTCAGGTAAAGTAGTTATAGATGACAAGGATATTTCAAAACTGAAAGGTGATGCACTTTGTATCTTCAGAAGAAGAAAGATAGGTTTTATATTCCAGAGCTTTAATCTGGTTCCATCAATTTCTGTATATGACAATATAGTTCTTCCTATTCAGCTGGATGGAAAGAAACCTGATAAGAAATATATAAAGAATGTAGTTGATATCCTGGGTCTCTCTGAAAAGCTTAACAGACTGCCTTCGAAACTCTCGGGTGGACAGCAGCAGAGAGTAGCAATTGCAAGAGCTCTGGCATCAAAACCTGCAATAATACTTGCAGATGAGCCTACTGGAAATCTTGACAGTAAAACCAGTCAGGATGTTATAGGTCTTATTAAGACAACAAGTGCAAAGTTTAATCAGACGATCGTTATGATCACACATAATGATGAGATAGCGCAGATGGCAGACAGAACAATTAGAATTGAGGATGGTCATATAGTAGCAAAATAATCAGAAGAGGATAGACAATCATGCTAAAGGTAGATAACAAAAAAGCTATAAATAAACTGGCTGTTTCAGGAATAAAGTCAAATATAAAGAAATATATGGTTCTCGTATGTGCCGTGATTCTGACTACAGTTCTTTTTTCGTCACTCTTTACAATCAGCGGCAGTCTTATAAATGAGATGCAGCGTTCAACTATGAGACAGGTCGGCGGCTATGCTCATTCAGGTTTTAAGTATATGACACCTGAAGAATACGATAAGATCAAGGATGATAAAGAGATTAAAGAAATCTCTTTCAGAATATTGGTTGGAGATCTGGAAGGTGATGTATTTCTTAAGCTTCGAAATGAAGTGTGTTATGTTGAAGAACTGGACGCAAAGATGTGTTTTATCGAACCTGAGGCCGGACGTTTTCCTGTAAAGGAAGATGAAATAATGCTCAGTGACGTTACTCTTAAAGCATTAGAGGTTCCGGCTCAGGTTGGAGAAAAGATAAATCTGGATGTAAATATAGATGGAGACATAGTATCTCAGGAATTCACATTATGTGGATATTATAAGGGAGATAAGCTGAATGCTTCACAGATGGCACTGGTATCAAAAGTATTCCAGGAAAAATATGCTCCGGAAAGACATGTTACATGGGACCAGCAGGAAGAAATTGGGTATGCCGGCTGGATTAATTCAGATATAGTTTTTAAAAATAGTTTTCAGATTGAAGAGAAGACTCAGAGCCTTATAGAAAGATCCGGACTCAGAGATAATATAGATTACGGAGTCAACTGGGCATATATGTCTGAATCTATGGATACAGGAACAATACTGTTCCTTGGACTTCTGCTTGTAACATTTATCATTGCCGGATATCTGATAATCTATAATATTTTTGATCTTAACATTGTCTCAGATATACAGGAATATGGACTTCTTAAGACTGTTGGTACCACAGGAAAACAGCTTAGAAAAATCGTATTCAGAAGAGCTAATATCGTATGCCTTATCGGAATCCCGATCGGTCTTATAATCGGAATAGGAGTTGGTGCATTATGCATTCCTCTTATAGCGGGCAATCTTACAATGTCTGAAGCTGATATGGGTAAGATATATATAAATATATGGATTATACTCTTTGCTGCAGTGTTCTCATATCTGACTGTTGTGATAAGTGCAGTAAAACCATGTTTTAAGGCTTCCAAAGTTTCACCAATCGAGACAGTGAAGTATACACAGAAGACTGATAAGAATGGTAAACCTAAGAAGAAGATAGTAACTGTTGTTCTCTCTCTGGCACTTTCGCTTGTTGTTCTCAACACAGTGGTTACAATTATTAAAAGCTTCAGTATGGATGGTTATATATCAAGTGTGCTCTTAAGCGATTTCAGTGTTCAGGATGCGACATTAGATAACATGAGTGCGTCTTATACTGATACAAGGGCAGTCACAGAAGAGTTTCTAGACGGATTAAAACAATGTGACGGTGTTGAGGAAATTGGGAATATATATATAAATGTTTTTTATAAAGGTCAGGAATTTTCAGATGAAAACTGGGAGAAATTAAAAAGCGGACTTCTTGCAGATGAGACAGTAAGAAAGAAAATTGCAGAGCATAATCCATTCCCGGATTTTGATATGGATGAGTATATGAACAATCTGGATGAAGAGAAATGTCTTTATGGTAATACTTATGGTATGGGACGTCTTGCAGTAGATAAGCTTAAAGTAATAGAAACTATTGATGGTTCTGACAAGATTGATTGGGAAAAGTTTAATTCAGGAGATTACGTGCTTGCAACAAGATTTGAATATGAAGATGATTTCCATATGAATTTCTTTGAACCGGGAGATAAGGTTCAGATAAGGAGTTATGATCCTAAATACGAGGAATGGGAGACAGTAACCGCTGAAAATGGTGAAGAATTTGAGATTCAAAGTTACGATAATGCTCCGGTTAAGGAGTATACAGTTTATGCTGTTGTCGATATCCCTATGGCAACGATATATAGACACTTCAATTTGTTTGAGTGTGATTTTATTCTCACGGAAGAAGAATTCCTCAAGCTTAATGGTGACTGGAATCCTATGAGAACTCTTGTAAATGTTGAAGACGATAAGGAAGCTTCGGTTGAACAATGGATAAACGATTATATCGAAGCATCAGGATCTACGCTTGTTTATACTTCCAAAGAAAGTGTTATGGAAGAGTATAAGTCCTTTCAGAATATGATAGCAATAGTAGGAATAGTATTAGCTGTTCTGCTGGGCTTTATAGGTATCATGAATTTTGCAAATACAATAGTAACATCCATCATTACAAGAGGAAGAGAGCTTGCTATGCTGGAAGCTGTTGGAATGACAAAAAAGCAGCAGAAAAACATGATGGTGAAGGAAGGCTTTACATACTTTGCCTGGACAACGGTTATATCACTTATTATTTCTACACTGCTTAGTGTAACTGTTGTAAGAATGTGCCTTGCGGAGACTGCTATGTTTTATTGGCATTTTACCCTTCTTCCTATTGTAGTTGTGCTTCCTATATTATTCGTACTTATTGCAATCATACCAATTGCAGCACTTCACAGGCTTAGTAAGAGAAGCGTTGTAGACAGACTTCGCGAAGAGTAAAGTTATAGATAAACTCTGTTAAAAAAGCTCCCATATATTGACAAGTAAACTTGGCATTGATATAATATGCCTTGCCAAGTTTGCTTGTCATTTTTTGTATTGGAGGAATCCTTATGACGAAAGAAGAGATTTTGGCTAAAAGCCGTGCAGATAATAAAACAAGAGATGAGATGGAGCAGTCTGTGTTCTATAAGTCAGGGCAGACGGCATGTGCAGTCGGAGCAGCAGTATGCGGCCTGATAATGATCCTTGAGGGCGTGTTTAAAGATAATACACGTTTTGATCTATGGGCTGTTTTTCTGGCTATGACCGGTACCATGCTTGTTATGAAGTATAAAAAGCTGAAGAAGATTTATGAGCTTATATTCGGAATAGCAGAGCTTGTTATTGCTGCGGTTTTTCTCGGTATTTATATATACCGGTTATTTCAGGGGTGACAGCCTATGGAAGATAATCTTGTACTAAAGAATCGTTTGAAAGAAGCAAGAACGGCACAGGGAATATCCCAGGCGCAGCTTGCACAGATGGTAGGCGTATCCCGTAATACCATAAGTTCCATAGAAACCGGACAGTTCAGTCCGACAGCTAAGCTTGCGCTTGTTATATGTATTGCTCTTGATAAGAAATTCGAAGAGCTGTTTTATTTTTAGAAACATTAGTGAAGGAGTTTTGAAAATGAATGAGTTACTTAACATCAAGTCTTTAAAGGCTTGGTACACAGAGGGGAGTCCTGTTCTGAAGGGACTGGATCTCGTCTTAGAGAAGAATAGTGTTATAGGTCTGATAGGATTAAATGGTGCAGGTAAGACTACACTTATGAATGTAATCTGTGGTCTTCATCCGGGCTATGAAACATCCGGGATAGAGATGGACGGCAAGGCTGCCCGCTTTACAGACAAAAACTTTAAGATGCAGAGATATATCGTATTCTCGGAAGATGAGTCCTTCGGATACTTTACATTTGACGAATATATAGCATATGTTTTTAAAGCATATAAGAAGACTCAGAATCCGGAATATATAAATGAACTGGTAGAACGTTTTGGATTTGAGGAACATCGCCCGAAACTTATCAAAGATCTTTCTCTTGGTAATCGCCGTAAGGCTTATCTTATAGCAGGCTTCGCGCTTCGTCCTGAATTTCTGCTTCTGGATGAACCGGTTAACGGACTGGACTTCAACAGTACAGAAACACTGTATTCACTGATATCTGATTATAAGAAATATGGTACGGTGTTATTCTCTTCTCATATTCTGGAAAGTGTAACACTTACCTCTGATAAGGTGCTTGTTCTTGAAGAAGGAGTTATAGCAAAGACATATTCCGGAAGTGAGATCACTGCTGAAAACATCAGAGCATCTCTTGAAACAGATGCTGCTGAGATGGGAGCAGGAGGACAGTAAAATGTATAAGCTCTTATCCAGAAAACTTTTTGGCGAAAGATATAGAGGTATCATTCAAGGAATAATGATCGCCGGCGTTATGGCAGGAGGATTGTCGGGACTTGACGTAAAATTTTCTATGGCACAGAGTGTTCTTATTATCACGATGCTCTGTTCGGCAGGGATTATTGTGTTTCAGAGTGTTACATCCAGGGATAATGCAAAATATCTGAAAGGCTTTTTTGCTATGCCGTATGATGACAGGAAATCGCTTATTGAATATGCGGCTGTTATCGGTTTATATACGCTTTTTACTAAAACATCAATAGTTATCGGACTCCTTATAGCATTTGCAAAGCTGACCATACTAGATGGTGTGCTGATCGGCCTTTCTTTCCTATACGCATTGTTTGGAGTTATGTGTATGGTCGCATATAAAAAGAGGGCTCCGATTGTCTCTGTTCTTATATGTGCGGCAGGCGTGGCTATGGCATTTCTTCTTCCTAAGGGAATGATAGCTGTTGCCGGTCTTGCAGCGGCAGATATAATTGTCTGTGTACTCATTTTATTCTCATCAATGGATGATTTCCGTGTGGTGGAAGTGTCTAAAAGCAAAAGAGTACGCAGCAGAGAGGAATACTCCCAAGCACCGAAGTTCCTGGTTCCAAGGTATCTCATGAGATATCTGCTGATCAATAAAAGTGCATTTGTAAGCAGCCTTTTTCTTATGGCATTTGGTGTATTCTTTGCATGGAATGGCGAGAAGTCGGGTGTTCCGATGACCATAGGAATGTCTATGGGACTGATAGTCATCAACACACAGATCGGTACTATAGTGAGCTCCAGCAGAACTCTTAAAAACAAGCTTGAATCAATGCCTAATAAGGTTGAGGCGTTTTTTGTACCGTATGCAGTATTCCTGTTTGTTTTTTATATTATCTGTTACGCACTTTTCCTGGGAGCACTCTTTACCATAAGGGGAGGAATCCTTATCAGGCCGATTATACTGGCGCCGATCTTTTCGCTTGAGGCAGCCATAGCAAATGTAATCCTTGAGGATAAGTTTACTCTTACCAAGTGGAAGGCAGAACCTGATCTCTGGCACCATCCAAGAAAGTATATAGTTCCAGGGGTTCTCGTTCTTGAAGCTGCGTTAGTCTTTATGATATAATTTATGTCCGGCATCACATGTGGTGGTGCCGGATTTTTGATATATGATTTTGAATTGTGGTGAGGTCAGAAATGATTTTTTGCGCAAATTTAGTAGGAATTTATATTGCGTCATATATTAATATCCTTTCGTTTATTTTATCTGGTAAAACCGTTGATGCTAAGCTTTATAGACTTAATATACTAGCATGGGAGGGGAAAAGAAGTCAGTCTGATAGTAAGATGAATTGGTCTATGCAGAATTTTCATGTTTTTCCGGAGGCTTCTGTTGTCAGAAAAAATGTGACTGAAAAGGGATATTATAAAATGAATATCATTAATATTTTTTCGATGCTGATACTATATGGGACTCTGTTTCTTATTCATGTAGCTGCATATAGGAATCAGATATTGACAGAAAAAGCAATGGGCGTGAGAGCTTTGATCGAGGGCGGCTTGGTTTTTTCTGTTGTGGTACTTATATACTTTATAGTGCTTCACGCTAAACCGGCTAACAGCAGAGTTTTGATCAAGAATCAGATTGCATTGGATAAATTATGCGGAGGAGATTCTTATAGTGAACTGGATCTCGACCCATCATGTATCAGGGACAAGAATATTAATAAAGCTATTCGCGCTACACATAGTTGTCTCTGCTGCAATAAAGCGCTTGAAACAGGGAATTATGACCTTCTGGCTGCATATATGTATGATATGGATCAGATGCTGTGGACGTATAATCAATATACAAAAAATATTGCCTATACAGGTTGTTATTATCATATTCTGTTCTTCTCGACTTACATTAACCAGAATGTTCAGAATGCCATGAAGTTTTATAATATTATCAGAAATGAACTTGAAAGGGATATGGATCCTAACGGTAGAAGGGTACTTGCCTATTATCAGTACTATATCATGAAGAATCCGGAGCTTGCTGATAAGACTATCAGAGAAGCTGAAGCTGCGCTGACAAATGAAGAAAGCCTGATTTTTTCAAAAGCGGAACTTGATCTGGAAAGAAAGCTTATCAGACAATTAAGAGTCAATATGGCATATGGACATTAGGAGTGATTATGAAAACAAGTTATTTCAGTATTAACGAAGTAGGGGTCAGCATAAGAAGCAAATTCTATGGAACTGACGCCAGAACTTATAAACGTATAGTGATTTTCAGTCATGGTTTTGGAGGCCATAAAGATAACAAATCAGCAGAGAAATTTGCAGAGAAAATCCTCAGCAAATATAAGGATATAGCTGTTATAAGCTTTGACTGGCCATGCCATGGAGAGGATGCCATAAAGCAGCTGGCGCTTTCAGACTGTGATAAGTATCTCGGACTTGTGATAGAGTATGCAAAGAAGACCTATTCTGCAGAAGAACTGTATTCTTATGCAACAAGCTTTGGAGGATATCTTGTTCTTAAGTATATTCATGAGCATGGCAATCCATTTGCATCTGTTGCACTCAGATGTGCAGCTGTAAAAATGTATGATGTGATAAATTCACATATGATTACAGAGGATGAGAGAAGACTGCTTTCCAAGGGGAAACCTATCATGCTCGGATTTGACAAAAAGATAAAAATAACAAATGCATTTCTTGAGGATTTAAAGAGTCATGATCTGTCAGATTATGATTTTGGAGATGATGCAGATAATATTATATTGATTCAGGGAACTAAGGATGAAGTGGTTTCTCCGGACATGGTATCAGACTTCGCAGATGATAAAAATATCCTGTATATTTCCGTAGAAGGAGCTGATCACAGGTTCACAGATCCGCTGAAAATGGACCTCGCAATCAAATATATTTTAGAGTTTTTCGACCTTTCATAAAATATGGTCAATATTTCTAAAAAAATACAAGAAATATGACATTTTTTCACAATTTTTTTCAAATAATGGTAGGCAAAAGAGGTAAAAAATGGTATAATCTTTGTAAATAATTCACAAAGGTAATTATTATATTTTACTAAAAAAGTGTGTGAGAGGAAGGGAAGCATATGGGAATGTATTTTTGCAAGTCAACCTCTGACGGAAAATCAATGGCTGCGAAGAATCCGAAAGCTGCAGCTGAGGAATTTATCGATCAGGCGTTGATGGGTCTTTACAAGTTTAAGCTTAAAAAGGTAACAGCTGGTAAAGCAAAAGAAGCTCCGGATCTTTCGGTGGTTGTTACCGATTCTTCCAGCGGTAAGGAATACTATTTCCAGTATACGAGCTTGAAGCGTAAGTGATTTACTTATAAGCTTTTGACAAAACCATAACATTACGCCCTCGGTATTTCAGAGGGCGTTTTAATTTTCCAAGAGTTTTCAAAATTTGCGGTGGGTTTTCAAAAATTGCGATAATGGCTTATAACGATTGATAACTATGAAACTTTTGATATAATACATAAGGTTCACGGGCGTATGGGGTAAAACGAGAGGAGAAGGTAATATGAAACAAGTTTGTACCCTGGCAGATGGGAAACCATTTGAGTTTTGGGAGCAGGACGTAAAGTACACTAGTGAACTTTTCGTTGATGGCAGTTCTGCTGCGGCTTCTGATGACAACGATGGAAGCAGGGATAAGCCTTTTAAGACTATCCAGGCTGCAGCTGATATAGCTGTCCCGGGTACTCATATCTGGATAGCACCGGGTGAGTACAGAGAGTTCGTATCTCCGATGAGGGGTGGAGATGGACCGGACAGTATGATCTGCTACGAAGCAGTAGAGAAGGGGACTGTAGTAATTAAAGCGTCGGAAGTAGTTACTGACTTTGAGGAAAGTACTGATTGGAGACGCTGGGGGCATGGAGGACCTACGAGTTCTGAAGGCCTGGATGCAAAGATCTGGTGCCACAGGTTAAGTCCTGATATGTTCAGAGGATATAATCCTTTCTGTGCAGTAAACATTTTACATGACAGACTCTTTATAGAATATGACAAAACGGATATGACACCTTACCTGAACAGAAGAGGATGTGTCTTCTGTGATGGCAAGCCATTAAAGCAGGTTCCACTTTATAACTTTATGAGCGGTGAGGCAGGAACTTACTGGGTTGAAGCTAATGGAATGGCAGTGCATTTCAGACTTCCGGGTGATGAGGATCCGGCTGATCATAAGATTGAGATAACAGTAAGAGAACAGTGCTTTGCACCGACAAAGCCATATCTCTCATACATAAAGGTCAAGGGAATTACCGCAAGTCATGCGGCAATGGGCGCACCGGTTCCACAGCGTGGAGCTATTTCAGCTTACAGAGGTCATCACTGGGTGATCGAAGACTGTACAGTTGACTGGGCAAATGCAGTGGCCATAGATATTGGCAATGAGTGCTGGCATCACAACCTTGATTTTGAAAGAACCACAGGTTACAGCGTTATCAGAAGATGTCACATCAAGGATGCGGGCGTATGCGGAATCGCAGGACTGTTCGCACAGAAGATGCTGATCGAAGATAATGTGATTGAAGGTACAGGCTGGCAGAAGATGGAGCTTTCCTGGGAAGCTGCCGGACTCAAGTTCCATAACAGTGTAGATGGACTTTTCAGAAGAAATATCTTCAAGAGAACATATAGAGCTGATCATCTCTGGCTGGACTGTGGCAATAAGAATAATCGAATAACCCAGAACCTTTTCCTGGATGGAATCGAGCAGAGAGAAGCAATCTTTATCGAGTGCACCAGAGAAGGCGTTAATCTGATAGATAACAATATCTTCTGGAATGTCGAAGGAAGATATGACAAAGCTTCAGTTCCTGATGAACCGGGTTCATCGGGCTGGTATAAGTTAGAAGAAGACGGAATCATAAATGGTTATGCTATATATGGCGAAGGAACCGATCGACTGAATATAGTTAATAACCTCATCGGAAAGTGCCGTGGCTATGCTTACTTTGCGAAGCCTGTTTCATTCCGACTGGTTCCGGGTGACAGAGGTGGTACATCGAGAGATGCAAAACTTCTGGACAATATAATTTATGACTGTGGCGTGGGTGCGGTATGCTTCCCTACAAAGGATAACGAGGCAGAAGGCAATGCTTACGTCAATCAGTTAAAAGGCGGAGATCTTAGGATTATGTATCCGGCACCTGAGGTATGCCTTGATCTTAAATCATGGCGGGAGTTTTACGGTTTTGATATTACCGGCTGTGAAGGCTGGTTTGATATCGAAGTTGATACCGAGAAGCTCACTCTGGAATTAAAGCCTGTTAATACAACACCGCCAAGCTTTGGCCCTATGGATCCAAACCGTAAGTTTGTTTATGATCCGGCTGAGATAAGTAAGGTCGATAAGGACGAGAGAATAACACTTGATATTGTGGGAGAAGAGAGGACCGGTAATAAGATAATACCGGGACCGCTTAAGGAACTTGAGTTTTCAAAGGTTTATTCCATCGATCCTCGAAACATTTGACGTTAAAGGAACAGTTAACCGATGATTAAGAAAGAGATTAACGAGATTAAGTCACTGTTTGATACTATTCAGGAGTGCAACATCTTAAGACTTGCCGGCTGCTATGTTAACGGCGAGAAGATGAAAGTGAAGACCTTTAACGAAAGATTTTCAAACATTCCTGAAGAGGAAATGTACAAGTATCTCGAGATTTTCAGAAGAACTCTTTCCGGTACACCTGGAAAGAATCTGATGGACGCTGCATTTATAGACGATAATCCTGATAATGCAGGGAAGGCACTGCTGAATAAGATCAGAGAGTCTGAACTGAAGGATGAAGATGCACTTGATATCTTTTATGACAAGGTTATTGAGAATTATAGCTACGTAGGCAACTACCTTATACTTCTCATATATCAGGCATATGATGTTCCGGGTATGACAACCGACGGCATAGAGATGGATGATGCTTCTGACGAAGTTTATAAATATATCTTATGCAGCATATGTCCTATGAAACTTACCAAACCGGGTCTTGGCTATGACGATGACCTTGGCGAGATACATACCATGAGACAGATATTTGCGGTGGAACTTCCGGAGACCGGATTCCTGTATCCCGCATTTAACGAGAGGAGTTCAGATGACGGTTCCATTCTTTACTCTTCAAAAAGATCTGATTATCTACAGGACTCTATGCTGGATAAAGTTCTTAATGTATCGATTACACTTCCGGCCAAACAGCAGAAGGAAGGCTTTACTGAGTTTGTAACAGAGGTTCTTGGAGAAGATACAAGTTTTGAAACTGTATTATCAATCCATGAGAATCTGAACGAAACAGTTGAGAACAAGAAATCTGAAATGGCTGGTGAAACGATTTTCCTGGAAAAACAGGAAGTCAGAAATGTGTTTGAGAAAAGCGGCGTACCTGCTGAAAAGCTTACAACCTTTGATAGTAAGTTTGATGAACAGTTTACTGTTAAAGAAGGTCCGGCTGTGAAGGTGGAAGAGAAGCTGTGCGCTGAGAATGTTGCACCTCTCAGAAACTTTGAAGTTAAGAATGCCAATATGGTTCTGAGACTTAAGAGTCGAAAAACAGATATTATCGGAACCAGGATAATTGACGGTAAGAAATGCTTGGTAATCGAGATGACAGATGACCTGACAGTCAATGGTATACCTGTCGAAAGAGGAAATTTTTAAGGATATTAAAGGTTTTCGACTTCGGTTTAACGATAAACTGATGAAATTATTAAGATTATTAAGAAAATATTAGCGTTTAGGCAAATTGTTCAAATTGAAATAAAAAAGCTGATAACTGAAGTAAAAAATTATTAAAATTGTTGACATCGACACCTTAATGCATTATAGTTTACCTAGGTTTAACGATTTACCATTTTAAACATATTGCTTAAGGAGAGATGATGGTAACTCTAAAAGAGATTGCAGAGGCTTGTGGGGTATCACCTACAACCGTTTCCAATGTAATAAATGGTAAAGCCAAGACTAGCGAAGAGACCAAGCAGAGAATCATGCAGGTTATCGATGAAACAGGCTATAAACCAAATGTAATTGCTCAGGGACTTAGAAGTAAGAGATCCAAGACAATAGCTATTATTGCTGAAGATCTTGCACAGTTTTCTTCTCCGGCAATCATCGAAAGTATTATGGAGACCTGCGAGCATCAGGATTACAGAGTAATCGTTCACAACCTTCGTCTTTATGACAGATGGCAGGATACCTGGTATCGAAGAGAAGATGAATATTACTCAGTTATCAATCCGGTACTCAGAGATATTAAATCTGCTCAGATCGATGGAGTCATCTATGTGGCTGGACATGCCAGAGTGATTAAAACGTTTAACAATGATTTTGATCTTCCGGTTGTTATGTGTTATGCATTTTCAGAATCAGTCGATATTCCTTCTGTGGTTATTGATGATGAGGAGAGTGCTTACCAGATGGTTTCTTATCTGATCGAATGTGGTCACAAGAGGATCGGGCTTATAGGTGGGCGTATAGAGAATATCCATACTGCTCAGAGACTTATGGGATATCAGAAAGCAATGTTCGAACATGGACTGCTGTTTGATCCGAACCTGATCTATTATGGGGATTGGTCCAGAAAGTCTGGCTATGAAGGAGCAAGAGCGCTCCTCAAGAAGAATGTTACGGCATTGTTCGGGATTTCTGATCTGATGACCGGTGGTATATATGATTATCTCTATGAGATGAACATTCCGATAGGTAAGGATATATCGGTTGCAGGATTTGATAATGAAAGCATTTCAGCTTTCTTTAGACCACAGCTTACTACCACGGAATTACCACTCAGATTAATCGGTAAGACATCCGCAGAACTGCTTCTGCAGAAGCTTGAAGGTTCCGAAGATATACAGTTGCCGGACAAACCGGAAGTAATCAAGATTCCATGTGAGATGCGAATCAGAGATTCAGTCCGGAAGATAAAATGATATATGCTAACCCACATATATATATAAAAGCAAGGAGGCGTAGTGGTGCAAAAGTCAAAGAAAAAATCCTATTCATTCAAACTCTTTTTAATGATATTGCCATTTCTTATTTTGGTAATACTCTTTAGCTACTATCCGCTTTATGGCTGGATGTATGCGTTTTATGATTACAAACCGCCAAGAACTCTGGCAAACAGTCAGTTCGTTGGTTTCAAGTGGTTTGTATCTCTGGTAAACAATCCTGTTAAAGTTAAGCAGATTGCCCAGGTTATGAAGAACACATTCGCAATGAGTGGTCTTACAATTGGAACAAACTGGCTTCCAATGCTTTTCGCAGTATTTCTTAACGAGATCAGAGGCGTTAAGTTCCGTAAGTTTGTACAGACAGTTACAACACTTCCTAACTTCGTCAGCTGGATTCTTGTATACTCAATTGCATTCTCATTATTCAACAGTGATGGTATGATGAACTCATTCCTCATGAAGCTTGGTTGGATAGATCAGCCTATACTGTTCCTTCAGCAGTCAAATCACGTATGGCTTACACAGTGGTTCTGGCTGACATGGAAGAACCTTGGATGGGCAGCAGTTATGTACATCGCTGCTATTTCAGGAATTGATGATGAGATGATTGAAGCAGCTAAGGTTGATGGTGCTTCAAGAATGCAGATTATCAGACATATTACAATACCTAGTCTGCTTCCAACATATTTTGTTCTTACAATTATCGCTGTTGCTAACTTCCTTAACAACGGTATGGAGCAGTACTTCGTATTTGAGAACGCTTTCAACAAGGATAAGATTCAGGTTCTTGACCTTTATGTTTATCATCTTGCTATGGGTAATGGTGGTTACTCCGTATCCGTTGCAATCAGTATGTTGAAGAGTTTCATAAGTGTTACCCTGTTACTTGTATTGAATCGTATATCTAAGTCTGTTAGAGGCGAGAGCATTCTGTAAGGGGGAGAGAGATGAGTAAAGTAAACGTAAAAACAAGCAAAGCTAATAGAATAAAGATGAGCAGCGGTGACCGCGCTCTCGAGATCACATGTTATGTCATTTTCTCAATTTGCGCACTTATCTGCCTCTACCCATTCTATTACATATTAATTAATACAATCAGTGCTAATGACCTTAGTGCTAAGGGCGATGTCCTTTTCTGGCCGAAGGGATTCCATTTACACAACTATACTTCGGCATTTAAGATTCCGGGACTTTTACAGGCAACATTAATTTCTGTACTTAGAACTGTTATCGGTACAACACTTACAGTTTTATCATGTGCATTCCTTGGATACATGTTCACACAGGAGAAGATGTGGGGACGTAAGGTATGGTACAGAATAATAGTTGTAACAATGTACTTCAGCGCAGGTATCATTCCTTGGTTCCTCGTTATGTACAACATGCATCTTACAAATAACTTCTGGGGATACATCCTTCCAACGATCGTATCACCGTTCTACTTAATTCTTACTAAGACATTTATAGAGAACGTTCCTCGTGAGCTGTCAGAAGCAGCTATGATCGATGGAGCAGGAGTATTAAAGGTTTTCTGGAGTATTATTATTCCGGTTATCAAGCCTATACTTGCAACAGTTGCTATTTTCTCAGCTGTAAATCAGTGGAACGCATTCCAGGATACACTGCTTCTTGTTACAGATACAAAGCTTTATCCGCTGCAGTTCCTTCTGTATCAGTATCTGAATCAGGCAAGTTCACTTGCTTCACTTGCTAAGAGTTCAACAAGTACAGCATCACTTGCAGCTGCTGCAGCAACAACGGCAACAACAACATCAGTACGTATGACAATTACTGTTATCGTTGTTATTCCTATCGTTATAATTTATCCTTTATGCCAGAAGTACTTCGTAAAGGGTATCATGATCGGAGCTGTAAAGGGTTAAGGTATTATTGGGTATAAGGTACAACGCCTTGTTATTTATGTTAATTACCCGGATATCCGGGGGGTTTTATAAAAAGGAGGATACAAAATGAGGTTTAAGAAGTTTGCTTCTCTTGCAGTCGCTTCAGCTATGACAATGTCATTACTTGCTGGCTGTGGTGATACAGGAACAGGAAGCACAGAAGGATCAGGAGGCGGAGCTACAGAAGCAAAGACTGAAGCTTCATCTGGTGAGGACAAGACAGAAGATTCTGGTAATGGTGGCGGCGGACAGCTTGCAGCAAACCATGATGAAGAATATACTGTTGAGTTCTACAACGTAGCAGCTAACTTCCAGGGTGTTCAGCCTGGTTGGTATGGCAAGATTGTTAAGGATAAGTTCAACATGAACCTTAACATCATCGCACCTCAGGTTTCTGGTGATGGCGCAGCTCTTTACCAGACACGTTGTGCAGCTGGTAATCTTGGAGATCTTATCATCCTTGATAACGCTGATGCATCTGAGTGTGTAGACTCTGGTCTTATTAAGGACCTTAAGGGAACAATTGAGAACTATCCAAATCTTTGGAAGTTCCAGAGCCAGATCGAAGCGTTCAACAAGCAGATCGGCGATGGTAATGGCATCTATGCTATACCTCTTGAAATGAACAACAATGGACCTACAGATTACAAGCAGCTTCACGTTTATACTTATCCTCGTATGGGATGGGATATGTACAATGAAGTTGGTGCACCAGAACTTAAAAATCTTGATGACCTTCTTAAGTGTCTTCAGGACATTCAGAAAGCTCATCCTACAAACGACAAGGGCGACTCAGCTTATGCTATCAGCCTTTGGAAGGACTGGGATAGTGACTACATGGAGTGTGTAGCACAGCTTACAAAGTGGTATGGACAGGAAGTTAACGGTTCTGTACTTATCGGAACAGATAACTCAATCGCTCCACTTACTGACAAGGAAGGCGCTTACTACAAGATGCTTAAATTCCTCTTCCAGGCTAACCAGATGGGTCTCGTAGATCCTGACTCAGCTACACAGGACTGGAATGCAGTTGTTTCTAAGATGCAGGATAAGAGAATCTATCTTTACTGGTACAGCTGGCAGTATGGCTTCTGGAACAGCCCAGCTAGAGGTGAGGAAGGCGTTAACTACGTAGAGATTCCTGTAGCAGATACAAACCTTTATCAGCCATCAGATACATACTATGGTGATGGACGTGTACTCTGTGTTGGTTCACAGGTTACAGATGAGCAGTTTGCTAGACTTATGGAGTTCCTTGACTGGTATGCTTCACCTGAAGGTGTTCAGATTCAGCATGCAGGTACAGAAGGACTTACATACACAGTCGAGAATGGTAAGTACACACCTACAGAGGATGGTCTTAACAGATTCTCAGCAGAAGTTACTGTTCCTGATGACATGGGCGGTGGAAACTGGAATGATGGTAACAACATGATCAACCAGTGGATCGTTGCTTCTTGTGATATCAACCCTGATACAGGCGAACCATATTCAGATCAGATGTGGTCAACAACTCGTAAGATGAACGAGACAAAGACAACAAAGGAATGGACAGAGAAGTTTGGTGCAGCTGATGATGTTGAGTACCTTCTTAACAACAACATGATGACAGTTGTTCCATCAATCAATATGTCTCTTGCAATCGATACTACAGATATCAGCCTTGAGCGTAAGCAGTGCGGCGACGTTATCAAGGAAGCTTCTTGGAGAATGGTATTCGCAAGTGACGAAGCTGACTTTGATGCTCAGTGGGATGAGATGGTTTCACAGCTTGATGGTCTCGGATATGCAGACGTTGTAGCATTCGATACAGACAAGTATCAGCCAATGCTTGATGCTCGTAAGGCAGCTCAGTAAATATTAATTTACAAAATTTAAAAAGTTAATAACTTTTAGGTCCAGGGGATGTTATACTCTATGTATAACATCCCCATTGTTGTTGGAGGCAGAATGAGTTTAGATAATCGATATTATAAGTTGAAGATTATAAGATCAAAGAGAAAAACTATAGCTATACAGATTGCATCTTCTGATGAAGTAGTGGTAAGAAGTCCGTATAGAATGTCAATGGTCGATATAGAGAGGTTTATCGATAAACATAAGTTGTGGATAGAGAAAAATCTTTCTAAAATGAAGGAGTTAGAAGCTGCACAGAAAAAGGAAAGAAAATATACTGAGGCTGAAATAAGAGAACTGGCTGAAGCGGCCTGCAGAGTTATTCCGGAAAGGGTTCGTTATTATGCTCCTATAGTCGGAGTTGACTATGGGAATATAACTATAAGAAATCAGAAAACCAGATGGGGGAGTTGTACAGCTGCGGGAAATCTGAACTTTAATGTGGCTATTATGAGAGCTCCTCTTGAAATAATGGATTATGTAGTTGTACATGAACTGTGTCATAGACTTCATATGAATCATTCTAAAGTATACTGGAAAGAAGTGGAGCGTGTTATGCCTGAATATAAGAAATATGAGAAGTGGCTGAAGGAACACGTATATATGATTAAATCTTTTACTTAATTGTGATATAATAAACTTCGACTTTGATTTTATCAGGTTTGATTATTGGATAAGAAAGAGAGATTTAATAGATAAAAGTGAAGAAGAAAAACGATAAACCTAAGATGAGAAAGGGCTTTTTGATAGTCCTTATCTTTTTTATTGTCTGGACTCTGTGGTCATGGATTCCGGTAACAGAGAGAATAGAACTCGAACTGCTGAAGGATTCAGGAACGGGTGTAAGGATAGCACTTATAACAGATCTTCATTCCTGCTATTATGGCAAGAATCAGAACTGGCTTATAAAGAGAATTGACAAGGAACATCCGGATATAATACTTTTAGCCGGTGATATATTTGATGATATTTTAAAGGACAAGAATACAAAGCTCCTTATGGAGGATCTTGTTAAGAAGTATCCATGTTACTATGTTACAGGCAATCATGAATACTGGAGCCATAGGGCTGACGAGATGAAAGAATATATGGAGTCCATAGGTGTTCATGTCCTTGCGGGAGACTGCGAGACGGTAACAATTAATGGAAGTACTCTTGATATCTGCGGAGTTGATGATCCGAATGATCTGACTATGGAACAGTGGACAAAACAGATAGATGACGCTTTTTCTAAAACAGATGAATCTCATGTAAGAATTCTTATATCACATCGTCCGGAAAAAGTTGATGTGTATGAAAAATATGATTTTGATCTTGTGGTGTGCGGACATGCGCATGCCGGTCAGATAAGAATACCATTTTTAAATAAGGGAGTATATGCACCTGATCAGGGTCTTATGGCAGAGTATGTAAATGGTACTTATACTCTTTCTAATGGCAGTATAATGGAAGTTAGCCGAGGACTCGCAAGAGAGAGTACTATAGCACCAAGATTTTTTAACCATCCGGAGGTTGTAATAATCGACCTAAAATAAATATTTAATACGGGAATGACTAATGAGTAAATACAGCAAAAAAAATAATAGTAATAAATTAGAACAGGGTCTGATAGTAGATGTTATCAGCTATGTATATATTATCTATATTTTGACCATATATCTTTTTCATTTTAATGATAAGTATTTTGACATAACTCATACGAGGGCAATGGTGTTTATAAGAGGAACCCTTGTATTTGTGGCGCTGGCTCTCGCGGCTTATCTTCTGGAAATATTTCTCATTACTTATTTTGACAGGACTGGTTCTGTGAAGAAATTTCTAAAGGCCGGAGAAAAGTCTTTCATATCTCTTCCTGAGATAAGCATGATACTTTTCTTCTTTGCAAACCTCGCTGCATTTTTCTATGCACCGGATAAGGTAAGTGCCTGGACAGGAGAATCCGGAAGATATTTTGGACTTGAGATAGTTGCGGTACTGGCGATAATGTTTATTTTCCTGGCGAGAAGATGTTTTGTTGATGAAAGACATTTATATATATTTGCATTTTCAGCATCAGTCGCATCTATTGTAGCTTGTGAACAGCATTTTGGACTTGATCCCTTCAAACTGAGAGAAGGAATAATCGAGAAACAGAGAGAACTGTTTGTTTCTCTTTTTGGTAACCTTAATACATATGGATCTTTCCTTGCTATGGCTATTCCGGCTGCTGCAGCTCTGTTTATCTTTTCAAAAAAACTCTGTAACAAGATTGTAGCCGGGGTGACATTATTTATAATAGCACTCGGTATAATACCTGCAAAAAGTGATAATGTTTATCTCGGAGCAGGTATGGCTATGCTTGTTATCCTTTACATTTCAATTTATTATAAAAAAACTTTCTGGTTTATGTTGTCAACGGCTATAACTTTTACCGGCCTTCTGATAATGGCTTATATGAACTATACTATGTCAGGAAGCCAGAAACATATAAACGGACTTGCTGTTATTATCGAGAATCCCAAGATAATGTTCCTTCTTTTTGCGGCGTCATCTGCTGCGACTGTATTAGTATGGTACATTGGAAGAAAGATAGGGGATAAGCTGGAGAAAAGAGATCTTGTAAGCATTCTTCTGATACTTACCTTTTTGATCCTGGCTGTCGGTGTGACTGCATTTACTATTGGTGTAAAAAAGAAGATATCTTTCTTTGTGTTTGATGATAACTGGGGAACCTACAGAGGTTACATATGGAGAAGAGGCGTAAGCCTGTTTGAAATGGCCTCGCCTCGTCAGAAGATTTTTGGATATGGTAATGAGACCATAAGATCCCTGATGATGGCTAACTTTAATGAAGAGATGGTCAGTATTACGGGTAAAACATATGATAATCTTCATAATGAACTTCTTCAGTATCTTGTAACGACCGGTCTGTTTGGAATGATAAGTTATATTTCACTTTTTGTGACCGGTACGATATACATGATAAAACATAACAGAGGAAACTGCGCGGCAATAGCGCTGCTTGGAGCTTTTATCGGATATGCGGTTCAGGGAACTGTGTATCTTAATCAGCCTATTACATCACCGCTTTATTTTGTTCTTATGGCGGCAGGAATAGGCTATGTAAGGCGACAACGTATACAAGAAGTATATTGCCCGAAGAATTAAAATGTGTTACTATTGTGACCGATTAAAGGCACTGCCTTTACATACAGAATTTTAAGGAGACGATACAATGAAGATTTATGAGGAACTGGTTGAAAGAGGACTTATCGCTCAGGTGACAAGTGAAGATGAGATTAAAGAGCTTGTTAATAACGGTAAGGCTACATTTTATATCGGTTTTGACCCTACTGCAGACAGCCTTCATGTTGGACACTTCATGGCTCTTTGCCTTATGAAGAGACTTCAGATGGCTGGTAATCAGCCAATAGCTCTTGTTGGTGGTGGAACCGGAATGATCGGTGATCCAACAGGACGTACAGAGCTTAGAAGCATGCTTACAACAGAGCAGATCGATCATAACTGCGAGTGCTTTAAGAAGCAGATGAGCCGTTTTATAGAATTCGGCGAGGGCAAGGCCATGATGGTTAACAATGCCGACTGGCTCAGAGATCTTAATTATATAGAGTTTATCAGAGATATCGGATCACAGTTCAGTGTTAACAAGATGCTTGCTGCTGAATGCTACAAGCAGAGACTTGAGAGAGGTCTTAACTTCCTTGAGTTTAACTACATGCTTATGCAGAGCTATGATTTCTATATGCTTTTCCAGAAGTACGGCTGTAATATGCAGTTCGGTGGAGATGATCAGTGGTCAAATATGCTTGGTGGTACAGAGCTTATCCGTAAGAAGCTTGGTAAGGATGCTCATGCTATGACAATTACACTTCTTCTTAACTCAGAGGGTAAGAAGATGGGTAAGACGGCTAAGGGGGCTGTATGGCTTGATCCGGAGAAGACAACTCCATACGAGTTTTACCAGTACTGGAGAAATGTTGATGACGCTGATGTTATCAAGTGTATCAAGATGCTTACATTTATCCCGCTTGAGGAGATCCGTCCTATGGAAAGTTGGGAAGGTGCTGAGCTTAATAAGGCTAAGGAGATTCTTGCATACCATCTTACAGAACTTGTTCATGGTAAGGAAGAGGCTGATAAAGCAGATGCTGCTGCTAAGGCTATATTCATGCAGGGTTCTACAGAAAACATGCCTGAATCAGAGATTACAGCTGAAGATTTCACTGAGGGACGTATAAATCTTCAGACATTACTTGTTAAGGCTGGTCTTGCTACATCTAAGACAGATGGTAGACGTGCAATTGAGCAGGGCGGAGTAACTGTAAATGGGGAAAAGGTTACTGACGTATATGCTGATTATGCGGCTGAAGATTTCAGCGAAGAATTCGTAATTAAAAAGGGTAAGAAAAATTTCAGAAAAATCATTATGAAATAATTTATATATGGGGAGTTAGTTATGCCAGGTGGTATCCTTAATGGTTTTAAAAGCTTTGTGGAACGAGTAGTTCCAAAGAACCTTCCTATTCCGGGCGTGGGAAACTCGGATGAGGATGAGAAGAAGGACGTATGGGACAAGGATCTGCATCTGTATAACAGAGAGGGTTTCTACTATGTGCTCATTATTGACAGTAATATCAATGATCTTGAGCGTGAGCAGGAGATTCTTGAAGAAACAGGTTGTAATGTTGCTACAGCATCTACAGGTGGAGAAGGGCTGGATCGTGTATCTAAGGATAAGTACGATCTGATCATGATATTTATGGACCTTCCAAGAATGGATGGTGAGCAGACTCTTAAGAATCTTAAGGCCAGTGCTGTAAGCAAATGCCGTGATTCTAAGATTTATGCTATACTTGCAGAGACTGATAAAAAAGGCGATCAGTATTATCTGAATCTAGGCTTTGATGGAATCATAAGAAAGCCTACAGAGAAGTGTGTCATGGAGTATATTATTATTAATCATGCTCCAAAGAAGATGCTTCCTGAAGATGAGAGAACTCTTGAGTATATCAAGAAAATGGCCGAAGATACAAAGAGATTAAAGAGATGTGATGTAAGACTCAGCTGGGGTCTTACTAACAATGAGAATAATCTTGATGTTTATAAGGATGCAGCAAGAAAATTCTGTAAGAAGTTTGAGCCTGCATATAATGCGGCTATGGACAGTCTGTTCCTGAATAATAAACTTGGATATATGGAAGCTGTAAGAGAAATGCGTGAAGAGGCAAGGAGTCTCGGCGCTATTCATCTGGCTGATATATTCGATGACCATGTTAATATGGCGAAGGATGATACTTTCGAGGTTGCCCAGAAAAACTGGAAGACACTTCTTAAGGAGTGGCGCTATGTCGTAACAGGCATGGCTGACTGGCTGGGCGAGCCTGAGATAGTACCTTCTTCTTTCGAGCAGGAAGGAATCAAGTCCAATGGAATCTGGATATCAGAATCCGATATGCGTGAAAGAGTAGAAGATATTATCACGGCTCTTCTTGATGACGATCAGGAATATGCTGCAAGTATGATGAAACTTCTTCTTGAGTATGATTTTGATGATCTCATCAGACGTAAACTTAATCGAGGTTCCAGACTTATGGATACCGATACGGAGTTTGCTATAGAAATATTCAGAACGATTTAGTTTATTCAACATCGTCAGGATTATAGAAACTTAAACTATGGTGGCGAGACCCTGAATCTGAGGGCCTCGCCTTTTTGTTTATCTTGGCGGTGCGTTCGGTCTTAAATTCTGTCTGTTCTCTGACAAACTGTTCAGGCATGTTGTTCAGAGCGTATTGAAACAGGTCCACGTTGTAAATGTTGGAGAGTATGGCAAGTGTTTCGGCGGATGGTTTCTTTCGTCCTGTTTCGATGTTGCTGTAGCTGGCCCGGCTCATATGTAGAATGCCTGCAATGTCAGCTTGATTAAGCTTGTGCTTCTCACGAAGCTGTCTTAATAGTGTGCCCCAGAAGATTGTTATTTCACCCATAAAATACCTCCTTTAACTATTCAATTTGATGATTTTATGTTATCATTATGTATGCTGTCCGGACGAAATGTGGTTATTTGTCCGTGAAATGCGTTTATTTTAACGTTTTGAAAGTGAGGAATGGTTATGAGTAAGGCGGATGACATATATATAGCTATGTGCAAAAAGGTTCTCGAAGAGGGAATCAGCACAGAGGGGGAGAAGGTAAGACCGAAGTGGGAAGACGGAAGTTATGCTTATACATTAAAGACTTTTGGAGTTGTTAATAGATATGATCTCAGTGAAGAGTTCCCGGCTATTACACTCAGAAAAACATATATAAAGAATGCTGTTGATGAGATTCTCTGGATATGGCAGAAGAAATCCAATAACATACATGAGCTGAAGAGTCATATATGGGATTCATGGGCAGATGAAAACGGTTCTATAGGAAAGGCATATGGATATCAGCTTGGAGTAAAGCATCACTACAAGGAAGGCGACTTTGATCAGGTTGACAGAGTGCTTTATGATCTTAAGGAGAACCCATACAGCAGAAGAATAATGACCAATATCTATGTTCATCAGGACCTCTGGGAGATGAATCTGTATCCATGTGCATACAGCATGACATTTAATGTAATGGGAGATAAGCTGAATGCTATTCTTAATCAGCGTTCCCAGGATATACTTGCAGCGGGAAACTGGAACGTATGTCAGTACGCCGCACTTGTCATGATGATAGCTCAGGTTTCGGGACTTAAGCCTGGTGAACTTGTTCATGTTATATCTGATGCACACATTTATGACAGACATATACCTATCGTGAAGGAACTTATAGAAAGAGAGACTTTCCCTGCACCAAAGGTAACACTTAATCCGGATATAAAGGATTTCTATCAGTTTACTCCGGATGATTTTACAATTGAGAATTATCAGGCCGGACCACAGGTTAAGAATATACCTGTTGCTGTATAATCGGTCATGACGATCATATTTGAGAGGTTTATATATGAAACTTATTGCAGCAGTTGACAGATGCTGGGGAATAGGACTTAAGGATAATCTTCTCGTCAGAATTCCCGAAGATCAGAAAAGATTCAGAGAGATTACTACAGGAAATGTTGTGGTTCTTGGAAGAAAGACACTGGCGGGATTTCCTAACGGACTTCCGCTTTTGCAGCGTACAAATGTAGTAGTTACACGTAATCAGGATTTCACAGTACGTGGGGCTGAAGTCGTTCATTCGAAGGAAGAGCTAATAGAGAAGCTTAAGGAATATGACAGCGACAGTATATATGTTATTGGCGGCGGCTCTATCTATGAAATGCTTTGTGATTACTGTGATACGGCTTATATCACTAAGCTTAATTACAGATATGAAGCTGATACATTCTGCCCGAATCTCGATAAAATGGACAATTGGGAAGTTGTCGATGAGAGTGATGAGCAGACCTATTTCAGCATTGAATATAATTATGTGACATATAGGAATAATAACCCAAAACCGCTTTA
The DNA here is from genome assembly GCA_900316715.1 of uncultured Eubacteriales bacterium. Lineage (GTDB taxonomy): Bacteria > Bacillota > Clostridia > Lachnospirales > Lachnospiraceae > Eubacterium_Q. Next base: position 3,412 of record ONEC01000014.1, on the reverse strand, counting down.
ATTTATTGGTAGATTGTGCTATAATTTATAGGTCATAGTATAAATTTTGCTATGTCTATCGAAAGATGTGTGGGGAGGGGCAAAAATTGGCTGATAGTATTATGATCAGTACCGGTTCGAGCTTTGAAGGATATGAGATTGTGGATTATTTGGGGTTTATCTCAAGTCAGTCGCTTCTAGGCTCGAATTTTCTTAGTGGAATCACTTCTGCAGTAGCAGATGTTTCTGAGAAGGATATGGCAAAGCTGGACAAGTGCCGTGCTGATGCCGCAGACAGACTTCTCAAGATGGCTGAGAAGAAAAAGGCCAATGCCATTATCGGTCTTAAGATGACATACGCATCTCTTGGCGGCGGCTCCTTTGGAGTTGTTATGACTGGAAATGCTGTCACAGTAAGACGTAAGCAGACGGTCGATGATACGGTACGAAAGGAGTTATACGTCACCAATTACTATTCAAGAGTTGTCCCAAGACCCGTTAAGGTGGTGCTTCGCGGTAACAGAGATGTTATCGATATGAAGGTCATCTGTTATAACTACAACAATGATGATATTATCTCTATCCGTACAGATGTGGAGTTCACTAATCTGTATGATGAGCATCTTATCATCAAGAATGTTGATTTTGTTTTTACTAAAGCTAACAATATCTCGGTTATTGAGTCTGATTATATTATGACTCAGCTGGGATATAATGATATACAGATACTTAAGGATGCCAAGATTGTCCTTAATAAGTATGTTACTCCAAGAGGAATACTTGCCTGCAACGATACGCCGATAAACATCGATATGAGTTATCAGCGTCTCGAATATCTGAAGGAAAATAGAGGAATCGATGCAGTATCCAAGTATAGAACCGACGGAATGATCTGGACATGTAACTGCGGCCATGTTAACGAAGCGGGCTCAGAAGAGTGTATCGTATGTGGACGTAAGCAGATAGACATCGCGACCAAGGCTGCATTTGACTATGAAGCCATGATCAATGAGATGCGCAGTAAAGAATATGTCATTGAGATCAAGGATGTCCTTATGGGACATTTGAAGGAGATAGATACAAAGTATCGTATACCGCTTCTTGAGATTATGGAGTCCGGTCTTCAGTATGAGAGGACCAGAGGAAATATGAAAGAAAGCGTTATCGAGAAAGTTGAAAAACTTTTCGAGGAAGATTCTGAAGAATAGAGGTTACACTTTTGAGTTCTGGACTTAGCATGGCAAATGTTAATAAGATCAAGCAGATGGCTGAGAGACACGAGTACAATCTTGCTATAGATATACTCGATTCCCAGAATCTTGAGCGTTCACTCAATCCTCAGTTCCTCCGTTCCTGTGCAGAGATTTATGAGAATGTAGGCAGACACAAGGAAGCAAGACAGCTTTATGTGAAAGCACATTCCATGGCACCGGAAGGAAACAAGATCATTTTCTCAATTATGAACTTTTATCTGAAGCTTGGATATTTCGACCTGGCTAAAAGATATTTTGAGGAATTTGAGAGTAATGATGTTACCGGAGGACAGCAGCTCAAAGATGCCGAGTATATTATCAAGAAGGCAACCGGAGCTGAGATGGGTGTTCTCTTCGACATGCTGTACCCTTATTACAGAGATAATCTCGATGAGGATTGGAGCTTTGAACTTTTCCTTGTTACTTATCTGATGGATAAGAAAGAGGATTATGATATTATCTCATCTGATTATCTTGCCACATTTAAGGATGGATATTATACACAGACTATCCGTGATATACTTGCCGGAAGCGAATCGGCAGAAACATATTTTTATATATACAGTAAAGAAGAAGTACCTGATAAGAATCCTGATGAAGAAGAGGTCAGAGCCTTTGAGAAGGATGTTCTCAAAGCTGATTATATCAGACACAATCCGGATCTTCAGGAAGCAGTTATTACTGAGATGGTGGATGATGGTGCAGGCGCTTCAAAGTTCTTTGGCGGTAAGAGGAAGAACAAGTCAGCTGACAGTAATGATTCAGGCATTGAGTTAACTGAAGCTGAAGAAACTGCAGAAGTTTCAGAAGAAACACCTTCTGAGACTCCGACAGAAGATAATGGTTCATCAGTTGAAAAGGGATTAAAGGCTTTCATAAAGAGAAAGTTTGGTAAGGGAGAAAAACCTGAAGAATCCGACGATAAAGCAACTGATGGAAAGACAGACAAGGAAACAACAGATTCTGAGGAGTCTAAGGATAAGACTGAATCCGGTGAGACTTCAGAAGCAGAAAATGTTGAATCAGATAATAAAGGATCAGATACGATCAAGGCTGATTCACTCTTTGGAGCTGGCGAGCCTTCAGGTGAAGAAGTGCAGAATGTATCAAATGCAGGTTCTGCAGATTTTGATTCTTCACTTGTGAGAGATGAAGCTGAAGAGTCAGGTGAAAAAGCTGAAGAAACACCTGCTCAGTCCGGCCCATCAAAGGCTGATATGAAAGAGATCAAGCCTGAGAGAGAGTTCATATCATATGATTTTGATGATGGCTTTGCTCCTGAATCAGAGTCGATCATGGATCTTGAAGAAGAGGAAGAAGAGGTATTCGAGAATCCATTCGACAGCATAAGCGCATATAAAGAGTTCGAAAGAACCAAGAATGAATATAGAAATACATACAGCTCAAGTGACAGTGTTATCGAGCCTGAACCTGAAGAGGAATATGAGGATGAATATGAATCTGAATATGAGGCTGAAGATGCACTGGAATCTGAATCTGAATACGAGGAAGATGCAAATGAATATGCACTTCCTAAGATAGAAGCTGAAACATCTTATGACGAGGAAGAATCCTTCGAAGCAGAATACGAAGAAGAGGAGGCTTTTGAGCCTGAGGATTCTTACGACGAAGAAGAATCTTTCGAAGCTGAGACTTCTTACGACGAAGAGGAAACTTTCGACGCAGAGACTTCTTACGATGAAGAGGAAACCATCGAGGCAGAGACTTCTTACGATGAAGAGGAAACCATCGAGGCAGAGTCAGAGTATGAGGAAGAGTCCTACGAGACAGAATCTGAATACGAGTCTGAGTCATATGAGCCTGAAGTAGAAGCAGAGACTTCTTACAACGAAGAAGAAGCTTTCGAAGCTGAATCAGAGTATGAAGAAGAGTCTTATGAGACAGAATCTGAATCATATGAGCCTGAAGTAGAAGCAGAAACTTCTTACGATGAGGAAGAGTCTTTCGAAGCTGATTCAGAGTATGAATCAAGCTCTGATGAAGATGAAGAGCCTGAAGAAGAGGCACCAGCTAAATCAAGTTATGAAACTTACACGGATTTCATGACTAAGCTGAATTTATACAAATCAGAGTATGAGGCTGAATATAAGTCTGAATCAAGTTATAAACTGGATCCATCCTTTGAACTTGATACAGAATTTGAAGAAGAAACATCAGAG
>ONEC01000139.1 GCA_900316715.1 uncultured Eubacteriales bacterium | reverse complement strand
ATTCCGTCACTGGTAAGTACGCCTGTTACATCCTCTTCGTCCTCATCATAATCTTCGTCATCTTCTTCTGAATCAGGCACATTCTTGCCCTCTTCCATAGCATGACGGAGCATATCTGTAATGCTGAAGGATGGCTTTGGTCTTGCTCTGTCTGCAGCCTCTTCAACTGTCTCAGTCTCGGCAACTTCAACATCCGAGAGATCTTCACCCTGAAGACGATCAGTCTCATCGTCAGATGTAGCTTTCTTATTAGAGAAGATATATGACTCCGGCTCTTCCTGTGGCTTATGATTTGATACAAGCACATCAGTATCTTCCTCAGGCATATCAACCTTCTCCTGCTCGATAGGCTTAACTTCATCGAGATCTGTCTGAAGACCTGAAGTAAGAAGATCTGTTGAATCCTCTGAATCAAGGAGATCTTCATCATAAAGATCATTATCGCTTACACCAGCTCTAAGTACATCAGTTTCCTCTTCTTCTCCAGGAATCTTTGCACCGAGTGCTGTTGTATCATCTTCAGAATCCTTACCAGCCATATCGCTGTATGTAAGAATCTCTGTATCCTCAGAATCAAGCTCATATCTCTTGCCTGTCTTAGGATTGATGTGGATCTTTGTATTTTTCTTATCTTCCTGCTCAACAGTCTCCTCTGTAAGTGCAGTTGTTTCAGCTTCAGAAATCTGTTCTTTAACGTCAGGTCTTGGAATATCCTGCTCTGTTAAATGTTCAGGAGTAAAGTCATTTGCATCTGCTTCTATCTCTGCATTTCTTGCTCTCTGTGCTGCAAGTTCAGCCTGTCTTACAAGATCGCTTGAAGCATCTCTGTCAGCGTTATTTGTAGAAGCCTTAAGACGGCTGCTTGTTGTATCAGCAGTCTTCATTGAGCCGGACTCTGACTTCACAGATCCACTTCCTTCAGCTTTCTTCTGAATGTCGGTAAATCCTGTCATAAGAGAACCGGTTGAAGAAGATGCCTTGACATCTCTTGCTCTGATAAGTCCGGACTGACTCTTTCTTCTCTTATGCTGTCCGTTATCCTTTGTCTTTCCTGATCTGATATCATCAAGAGCTTTCTTCTGTGTTGATCCTGTAACAGAACCAAATGCAGCCGGTATATCCAGCACGAAGAAAAGAACTACTGTTAATGCTAAGAATAATATGGCGAGAATGAGTCCGCCAATAAACATTACATTATAAATGCCCATGCGTTATCACTCTCCTTCCTAATCTTCACTTTTTACTTCCGAGCCCATGCTTCGGAGCATTTCCATTGTTGATGTTCTCTTAAGCCAGTTAGGGTTATTTGAGATTCCAGGAACGTTGCTTCCTTCGTTGAATACATCAACAATATTCTTCCTCTTGGATACTGACCACTTTTCCGGATCCTGCTGTTCTGCTTCATAGGATGCGTAAAGTGAATTAAGATGCTCTACATAAACCTTTGCAGCATTCGGATTAGTCTTTCCAAGCTTCTCCTCTGTATCTACATAGGTCTTTATAGCATTATCTTCTTCACCGAGAATGCTGTAAATCTCAGCAATTCTGCAGCTCTTGTTTACATATGAATTAATGTATGCGATTACATTTTCATTTGTGCTGGACTTGGATACATCAACTTCACCTGTTATAAGGTTTACAACTTCCTTGCAGTAGTTAATAGCAATTCTGTAGTAGTCAGGTGACTCTGTATTCTTAGCCAGTCTGTAGTAGATTTCGGAAAGTTCATCACTAAATGCGTAGTCGAACTTAGATGAATCCTCTCCCTGATACTCGCTCAGGTCTTCGATGGCCTGGCTCATGATCTTTTCAGCCTGCTCAGGAACTCCATCCTCACGAAGGAGATATGTGGTATAAATAGTTCCGACAGTCTGGTAATTGATAAATTTCTGACGGTTTGTGTTGTTCAGTCGGTTCATGTTGTACTGAGCAAAACCGTTAACGTTTTCCAGGAGTTCTGATACGTTTACGTTGGTATTTGACAGGATCTGTGAGATACTTCCGTAATATCCGGCAAGTTCTCCGTAATCCTCATCATCCTCATCAACCATACGGAAGTATTTAGCGGCTGATGCATAGTCATTTTCCTCGGTAAAGTATGCAAGTCCGAGTCTGTAAAGAACTTCATTATTCTTATCAACATTTGAATAGCCGTTCTTAACTCGGTTTACAACGACATCCAGTCCGTCCTTCAGCTGAAGCGCACCTTCGTCTTTTTCGCTTGTATCATTTGAAGCATCGATATAAAGGTCAATGTACTTGATATAAGCATCTGAATCGCTTCCATCAAGTTCAAATGCTTTTCTGTACTCGCCCGCAGCCTTATTGTAATTTCCATCGGCTTTGTAGTCATTTCCTGCTTCAATGTATGCTGCGTAGTTCTCCATCTGGATCTTACGCATTCCAACACGACCTCCGATTGCTATACCCGCAAAAAGCAGGGTAAGGGCAGCGGTTGTCGCAAACAGTGAAACCTTCTTCTTATTGCTCTTGATGTAGGAATCGTCAAGCTCTGTATAGTGCTCAAGAGCGTATATCAGTTCCTTACAGGACTGATATCTGTCTTCAGGATTAGGCTGTGTACACTTCTGTATAATAGCCTCAAGTCCTGATGAAAGCATCGGATTAATCTCTCTGATAGGAAGTATCTTATATGGTGGCTCCTGTGGGTTCTTACCTGTAACCATGTGATACATAGTAGCACCGAGGTTATAGATATCAGTACGTGCATCTGTCTTATAGATACCACGTCCCTGAGCATCACCAAACTGCTCTGGTGCAGCATATCCTCTGGTACCAAGAGCTGTTGTATCAGCATTATTCTCTATCTCGTAAGTTTTAGCCGTACCAAAGTCGATAAGCTTAACTCCGCCTTCAGGACGAAGCATGACATTTGATGGCTTCATATCACGATATATGATAGGTGGCTTCATAGAGTGCAGATAGTCAAGAGCTGATGCAAGCTCGAGAGACCATTCTATAACATCTTCCTGAGCAAGAGCTCCTTCACTCTTCAGCTTATCAGCCAGGTTAACACCTTCTATGAAGTCCATGATAACGCAGACTGTTCCACCATACTTTACTATATCGATTATTCGCGGAATAACAGGATGATCCACATCCTTAAGTATATTCGCTTCTCTTTCAAGTCCCTTTAGAAGAATCGAAGTAGACTTTGAGCCGTCGTTCTTAATCTCCTTAACCGCAAGCTGCATGTTAAGACGGTTATTACGGCCAAGGTAAACGATGGACATACCACCTTCGCCGATCTTTTTAAGGACCTCATACTTTCCGTCAAGGACGGTTCCTTCTTTAAGCATTTCTTATCCCTCTACACTATATAGTTCTAATTACTGCTACGGTTATATTATCTGCTTCCTTACGGTTCTTAACCATCTCCGTAAGATATACGCATCCGTACTTCATATCCTCATCAGATTTGATTGCATTTGGTCCGAGTTTATCAAGAATTTCTTCCTCGGAAATCTGATGTCTGAAACCATCAGAGCAGATGAGATAAATCGCATTTCTCTGAGTTTTGCCCTTCAGGAAGTCCGGTTTTACTTCTGCTGATGCACCTACACACTGCAGAAGTACACTTCTTCGTGGATCAGTCTTGGCCTCTTCTGGTGTCATACGGCCTGCTGCTATCTCCCTGGCTACAAAAGTCTGATCTCGGGTCAGTATTCTGACCGAATCTCTAAGCTCATATACTCGGCTATCGCCGACATGTACGATGTAAAACTCATCACCATATATAAGCAGTGCTGAAACTGTTGTTCCAAGCATGATATTGTTGTCTGCTCCGTACATGCCGAGTAGTCTGTTTTCGTTCTGAATGATATTGTTCCATTCCTTCCTCAGACTTTCAGCCGAAAATGTATCATCGAGGACCTCTTCAACAAAGGTTTCATCAAACCATTTTGTAAAGGCATCTATAACTTCTTTACTGGCAAGCTCACCCTTGGCAAGTCCTCCCATTCCATCACATACTATTCCGAATGCGACCTGACCCTTAGGTGTGTCGATAATTCGGATGGCCAGTGAATCCTGGTTAGTAAACTTCTTAATACCAATGTCGGTATTGTAGGTTGCGGAAAATTCCATCTTCGTCTCCTTCTTACCTGAGGAAGAACTCAAATTCTTCATCTCCTAACTTAACCACTGAACCTACCTTAAGGAACTGTTCCTTATGCGGCTCGAGTTTCTGTCCATCTACAAAGGTGCCGTTGGTTGAGTTGTTGTCTTCTATAAATGTTACGCCATTCTTCCTGCGTACTATACAATGAACACGGCTTATAACCTGATTTTCTGAGATAGTGTAATCAGCGTTGATCTGTGACTTTCCTATCTTGAACTCAGTATCCGGAATATATATCTTCTCTCCTGTCTTTCTACGGAGAAGATAAGGCTTAGGTGCGCCAACTGGTGCTCCTGCCATAAATCCGCCGATAAGCGGTGCCTGTGTCTTATCAAATATCTCTTTATCTTTTTCAATTGCATCAAAGTCAACTGCAGGTACGCTCTCATTCAGCAGCTGCTGTGTAGGCTGAACGGATGGCTGCGGTGAGTCTTCCTTCTTTGGAGCCTCTGCTGGCTTAGGTGTTTCTTCCTGTTTTGGCGCTTCCGGTACAGGCTGTGGTGTCGGTGTTGGAACCGGCTGTGGTACAGGCTGTGGTGCCGGAGCTGGTGTAGGCTGCTCTGCTGGCTTTGGAGCTTCCATTGGTTTTGGAGGCTCTACCGGCTGTGGTGCAGGCTGCGGCGTCGGTGTTGGAACAGGCTGCGGCTGGCTCTGCATTCCTGATCC
>ONEC01000053.1 GCA_900316715.1 uncultured Eubacteriales bacterium | reverse complement strand
TTATCATAAGCGAACTCATCTCCTCTTCCCATAAAGCCTTCTGTGTAGTCCAGGTATTCAGGGAATCTCTCCAGAACCTTTGCCCTGAAGTCGTCTCTCTTAAGAAGCTCCTTCAGATAAGTCTCAAGCTGAGGTACCATTCTCCTGTAATAGTAGCCTGCAAGATCATAGTCGCGTCTTGCTCTCTGAGCTTCACCGCTGCCGTCCGTCTTTAAGACTTCTCCCTTCAGGCTGTTCTTATACATCGTATATTCCAGCTCATAGAGCTTTGCGAGAGATGCCTCTTCTGCAGCACGGTACATTTCTCTGTAGAGAAGATCTGACTTATCGTAATATCTGAGCTCAATCTTCATATCAGGACCGGCCTGGAATCTGATCTTTGTATAAACTTCTTCAGCCTCTTTTGTACCTATGTTCTTCTTACTATCCACTATTGAATTATAGATAAACTGCAGGTAGCTGCAGATGGTATCCGACAGATAAAAGATCGGCATATCCGGCGTTGCAGTCATATAGTTTATGCTTGATACGCCAAAGTGATAATCTGCCTCAGCAAATCTGCCGTCCTGAGGCCTATCATATATCTCAGATGAAAGAACATTCTTATATATTCCCTGATCTGTTATGTGATAGTATCTGTTATCTGAAGTTGCCTGATTGCCCAATTCGCTAACTGACTGAAGGCTCTTCGGCAGAGACCTTGTGGCCAGCTTCAGATGATACACATCCGGCGTATCATCGAAATAATAGAATATGGAATTGGACATAAGAAGCGACGCCATTCTGACATACAGGTTTGCACCTACTTCAGAAGACGTTATATTTGAATTAATCTCTTCAACTACATTTTCATTGTCACGAAATGGATAGGTATAACAGATAAGTCCCATTCCCTTGGACTTAATATACTGCAGGCAGCGTCTGTTGATGTAGCTGCCGAAGGTTGAAACCGGCGCACCTTCCACATTCTTCAGCATGCTGCCGATATCATCGATTCCATGGAATTCACATCTTGAATCCATGTAGAAGTATGTTTCACCGCGTTTAGTATGAAGGCTCTCCGGATAGCTTACCGAAACCTGATACTCCTTCCCGTCCTTTCTATATACGACATTCTTATCACGGAGCATCTGATTATATCCGTTTACCGAACTCTGAAGGAACTCGCCCAGCTCGTCATTCAGTTTCCTGACATAGGACTCTGAACTCTCTGATTCATCCCCTATTTCACACTGGATAGCCAGTCCTCCCACGAGTCTTATATTTCTATCCGGGATTTCAAAGTTTCCGGATTCATCGAACGTAATTATTCTAAGTATTGACATTAACTCTTCCCCCGTTAGTTTTAACCAACTGCTAGTTTCCTAACTTTATAATTATACTTCATAGGTCTGTTATGCGCAAATGAAAAGCCGGGACAGCTGCAATCTGCAGTGTCCCGGCCTTCCTACATTTACGAGCCATTAACCTATTCATAATAACGGCCCGTGCTATCTATATAAAACCTTTGTGGGGAGGGTAGGCAATAAACCTTAATCTAAGTTCTATCTTAGAGTCTGTCATACTCAGCCTTTACATGTCCTGCTGTTGTACCAGCCTGTGCAAGTACTCTGTTTGCAGCTGAAAGATCTGACTCACCCTTAAATGAATACTCATATCCGAACATCATTGATACAAATCCAAGTACAAGTGCGAATCCTATTGAAATGTTGCAGATGATAAGCACTACCAGAAGCGGAAGGCTTGCGATAAGCTCATCATTCTTTGTAATCTCAATCTTGTTATGTGTAAGGAATCTCATGACCTTTCTTACGAACTCACCGAATCCACTTGAAGTTCTTCTATATGTCTCTGTCTCATATGCGTATGAATAATCTCTGCTTGTTTCAGCCTTAACTGTCTTAGCTCCGTAATTAGCTGTATTTGCTTTTCCGATCTTCTCAAGATATACAACAGACTCAAGCACATCTCCGTCTGTTACCTTAAGTGCTTCTCTTGCATCCTCAAATGAAACACCTGTTACATCAACAATCTTCTCAACCTTTGCGAAATCTTCCATGATAGAACCTCCCATTTAATAATCCTTGTATTTACTGCTCTGTTTCAGAGCTCTGTTTGCTTTCGATGGGTATAATATACATTCGGAAGATTAATTGGTCTTTTAATGAACATTAAAATTAGATTAAAAAATATAAGCGAGGCGCTGCCGCCTCGCTTAAGATTAATCTCTTTCCCATACCAGGATAGATGAATCCTTTAATTCCTTTATATTCTCTTCTGTCATCAGCATGAAATCGCCGCTTTTATATTTCTTAGCCGTCTCTTCATTCACATAATAGATTCGATTACAGGTAAAGTCTGATTCAACGTCATTATAGCCAAGAGTTCTTGCCTTTCCCTCATCACTCATTTCATGAATCTGATCTTCTCCGTGATCCTGTGTCAGATTATTATATAATGTGGTTGTCAGGAATATGAAGCAGTCTTCTCCATCAGGAGAGTATATGCCATAGCTGCAGTGATATAACGCCTCTGTTCTGATAACATTGTTCTGTACATATATTCCGCTGTCCTGATAAGGGAGATAGATTTCTCTTACTTTCAGGAAATAATATACTCCAACTAACAGTGCCATTGCACAGACTGCTGTAATGACTGCGGTTCTGATCTTTCTGAAAGTAATCTTTTTCTTTATCCCCTTGATAACTTTCCTATCCTCATCAGGTTTTTCCTTACGGTTCTTTCCTTTCTCTGAAGTCTCTTCCAGCTTCGTCATGAAATCATCCGGCTCCTTCAGGCTGTTATAGTAATCCATACATCCTGCACAGCCGCTAAGGTGTTCATCTACTAATGTCTTACTGTCTTCTGATAATACATCATCCACATAAAGCGGTATCAGATCTTTTATTACATCACACGTAACTTTACTCATCTTTCAATGCCTCCTTTATCATGGCTCGGGCTCTGTGATATGTTACCCTCGCCCAGCTAGTAGTCTTTTCAAATAGTTCCGCTATCTCTGAAAATGATAAATCTCCGTAGGTCCGAAGTGTAAAAACTTCCTTATAAGGCTCCTTCAGCGAATGAAGCACTTTATGAATTGCCTTCTTATCGGATTCCCTTATCACTGCCTCCTCCGGCGATGATACCGGTTCTCCATACTCCTCCGGCAGTTCCTCTACTCTTGCCTGCTTCTTCTGATAATCAAAGTACGTATTCTTTGCTATCTGACAGAGCCACACTCTGATGCTGCAGTCTCCCCGGAATGAATCAATCTTCTTCATAGCTTTAAAGAAGGTTTCCTGAGTAATCTCTTCGGCCGTCAGAGGATCACGAGATATGGATAGGATGTATTTGTAGACTACCGAAAAGTAGTCCTGATATATCTGTTCTATATCCACTTTTGCACCTCCTTCGTATATATGACTGCCGAAACAAAAAAACGTTACAAAAATTTTTTTATTTTTTAAATGCAACTTGAATGCATGGCATAATAAAAGCCTATGGGAGTATATCACATTTCCCATAGGCTCTCAAATTGTCATTATTCCCGCCTGCGTCTTACAGGCCTGCATAATTCATAAATACCATCTTCATCTTCTCATCATCATGGACATAGGAATGTTCATGGGTCTGACCGGTATATACCGGTTCTCCGTCCTTATATACGAAAAGCGTATTCTGAGGCACTTCCACCCAGCCTTCTTCTGTAAGCGGATGTGTGGAGAATATTACTGAACCCGGCTTCTCGCTCTTAAAGAGGGTTCCCTCTTCATTCTTATGAACATAGAAATAATCTCCGTCATAAAGCATGATGTTAAGCTTATTCTCCGGTGCAAGTTTATGAATGATACTATCGATCAGTCTTATCCTGTCATTTGCATCAAAAGAATTCTGCTCACGTATATAATGCTTATTTACCTGATCTACGATGTAGAGAAGTATTCTCTCACTGTCGGTATCACCTGTCTGAACATCTTTATAAGAATATATGACCGGCGACTCAAATATGGTTCCGTTATGAACAAGAACCCATGTTCTTCCTGCCTCGTCACGCTTCGTAAAGGGATGCGTATTATCAAAATTCACATGTCCCACCGTAGCTTTTCTTATATGGGCCATAAATCTGGCTGTCTCTATCCGTCCATTAAGGCGGCTTTTGAGATACTGGCTGTCCAGTGCTCTTACAGGTTCCTTCTCTATAGATACATAACCATCATCGAGAACTGCCATGCCCCAGCCGTTTCTATGCTCCACACTGTGTCCGAAAAAGGTTTTAAGCAGATTGTTTATTCTTATTCTTCTGTTCGCTGTCACTCCAAAAAGCTCGCACACCCTTTAAATACTCCTTATCGCTATCTCCCAGAGAGTTTCCAGCGATATCTATCAGATAATCTGCCCACTCTCCGGCTGTCTTTCCGTCATATATTTTAGCATTAAATCCATTAGTTTCAATAGCCTCAACTGCTTTCTGTATAGAATCTATATCCTCTACGCTTTGAAGAGCTTCTTCAAGCTTCTTAAGATTCTCTTCTGAATATATAAGTCCCTTAATAAGAGCCACATAACCCAGAGCCTTTAAGATTGGTACACTGTCTGCAACCCTTATTTCAATATACTTCTTTACTCTGAAATGGAAGAATCCCATAGACATGAAATGCTCTATAAGCTTCTTTCTTCGCTCTTCACCGATTCCATCCCAGTATAGTACCTGATTATCTATCAGTTCTCTTGCTGTCTGATGTCCTACATCTATGGTTTCTCCTTCATCTGTGAGAAGGATCAGCGGTGTATCGGATATAACATCCGCCATCTTGTCATAGCCAAAGTCACTGTCAAATGAATGTGGTACGAAGCCTGTTCTTGAAGGATCCAGGTCATCCCACTCCTGGGTTCTGAAAAGGTGCTTCTTATCTTCTCCCGGAAGAGTTGAATCTTCTTCCGACTTATTCTCCATTATGATCATGAATATAGGAGAAATCTTCTGAAGGATAGTAAGTTTTCTTATCATATCCTCTTCAGACTTATAATCTATTGATACCTGTGCAGATGCAGAAGCTCTCATCATATACTTGCCGTAGCGTCCGCTCTCCATAAAGTACTCATCCATGTACTTATATCTTCTCTTTGGTGAAAGTGGAATATCATCCGGGGTTATAACCTGCTTCTCAACAAGAGGGAGATTGCCCTTAGTCTCAAAGTGATAGCCTCTTTCTGCAAATATAGGATCCCATATGCTTCTGAACTCCTTATATATGCTTTCTATAGTTTCAAGATCTGAATATGGATTAATGCTGATCTCGAACTGACATGATGGCTCAAGGCTTGTTGAATACTCGCCCGTATAATAACCAACCGGGAAGTGATCGATATATATAACCTCTGCTCCCAGCTCTCTGCCCACTTTATCAATGAGCTCTGATATTTCATGGAATCCAATCTGAACACCCTCATCATTAACGATAAAATGCTCGATCTCAAGTCCGAGATTCTTATCGTCTGACTCGCCTGCTCTGATGTAATCTGATATTTCCTGTAAAAATCCCATACGCGTTATCTCCTTTAATTTATTTATGAGCCAACATATTGGCAAATATTATATAGTCTATTTGCCTACTATGTCAATAGGCATTTAAGGCATAAAAAGCGCCGGTTTCCTAACCCGACGCTTTCTGCCTCATTCTCCGACCGGAGCGAATTCCATTATCTCCTCTTCTTCATCCCGTACCACGTTGGAGTACACTTTCTTTATCACAGCTGCTGTTTCTTCATACTGTTTCATCATAGATGTATGTTCAGCGATTATTATATCCGCATCACCATTCTTTGCTGCCATCTCCAGCTTATAAGCCTTTCCCGACAATTCCATGGCACCTATGGTCTTGGATGTACTCTTCAGGGCATGTACAAGGATTTCATAATTCTTCCAGTCACGCTCTGCATAATAGCCATTCATTTTCTCGGTCTTTTCATCATAGGTATCAGCATAGTCTTCTAATATTGAGTCATACAGCTCCTCGTCTCCTGTACAGAACCTGAGTCCGGCCTCCGTATCTATACCTGCTTCCCTCAGAAGTTCCATGTCTGATTCATGTACCGTCTTTCTTATGTCTTCGTCAGAATCCTGTCCGGCCTGTGTCTCTATCTTCTCAAAGCTTACTTTATCCTTCGGAAGATAATTAATCAGCATCTTCTCCAGAGCTTTATAATCTATAGGCTTAGTCAGGTAATCCGTAAATCCTGCCTCCAGATACCTCTCCTTTGCACCGCTTATGGCATCTGCTGTAAGGCATATAAATGGAGTTTCAGTGTTTACACCCTTCTCTTCCTTTATGTGAAGCATTGCTTCTGTTCCGTCCATTCCCGGCATACGCTGATCCATCAGGATTACGTCATAACTGGTTTGACTGGCCTTAGCTATAGCAGCTTCACCACTCTGGGCTGTATCTATCTTTATTCCGGTGTTCTTAAGCAGTCCTTCAACAACAAGAAGATTCATTCTGGTATCATCAACTATAAGTATATGAGCATTCGGTGCGTGGAAGGATTCTTCATATTCATCCATCTCACGTATGCTTTCCTCAAACTTCTGTCTGAAGTCACCCACAGGTTCATCCGATACAACCTTCTGAGGCAGGCGGACTGTAAATGTAGAGCCAACGCCATACTCGCTTTCAACTTCTATGCTTCCGCCCATCATATCGAGAAGATTCTTAGTAATGGCTAGTCCCAGTCCTGTTCCTTCTACTGTACTGTTCCTCTCCAGATCAACTCTTTCAAACTTTGAGAAGAGCTTGTCGATATCTTCTTTTTTAATTCCTATTCCTGTATCAGAAACCGAAACAAGAAGATTCAGGCTGTCACTACTTCCGCTTTCGCCTCTTACCCGAAGCGATACCGCTCCCTGCTTCGTGTATTTAACTGCATTTCCAAGGATATTTGTGATTATCTGTCTTACACGGACTTCGTCGCCACGCAGGCCATCCGGAATCTCCTTATCAACGTCCACGTCAAACTCAAGACCTTTATCACGGGTCCGGTAACTTATCATGTTGCTTACATCATTAAGTACAGAACTCAGTTTATAATCAGTTTCTGAAATCTGCATTTTACCTGATTCTATCTTGGAAAAGTCAAGGATGTCGTTGATGATATAAAGAAGGTTGTTGCCTGCACTTTCGATATTTCCTGAATAATTACATATCTCAGAAAAAATCTTCTTTGACTCTTCTTTATCTTTAGGCGGATGTCCTGAAGCAGAGAGACTCTCTCTTAAAATCATCTCGTTCATACCGAGGACTGCATTTATAGGTGTTCTTATCTCATGGGACATACTGGAAAGGAAGTCGCTCTTACCGCGATTGGCACGGTCTGCTTCCTCCTTGGACTGGCGAAGCTCTTCTGCAGTTTCCTGCAGCTTCAGCACAGACAGATGATAATTAATTATACATATGGATATAAGGGCAAGATTCAGAAGGTAGAGAACCGGAAATCTGTCCATAAAGAACTTTGAATACATATCAGCCATTTGGCTTCTTATAGGGGTGTAGAAAAGAATTATAAGAAGCGCTTCGAAATAAACGCCGCAGTAAATGCCATATAGTGCATTTCCAAAGTAACCTATACCCAGAGGCGCCAGCATCGTCCATATGATGGTAGTTCCTCCCGTGGCTCCGCTTAGGGCATAGTAAGTAAAGGTTACGACGCATATCAGAATCATCATTATCGTTGGAATCTTCTTATTATCCTTCAGGATAAAGATTACAATTACTATTCCGCTTATGGCCTGAATAATCGTAGTGAGAATTGTTATATAGTCTCTGTTACTGATAAAGTTCATGGTCGTTGTGGTACTCGCAACGATGGCTACAGCGATACCAACAAAGAAACACGCTCTCATGTTCTGACTACGCATTTCACCCACATAAATCTCACGATGGAGCTGTTCCCAGCCCGCTTTGAATCGACTAATAAGACCTTTCATACCCTTAACCCCCATTTATGATACGCCTTATCTGTATTTTACCATATAGTTATTTATATTCTATAAGAAGTTTGTAACGCTCTTCTATATAATCGTCAGTCAGGTTCCATTTATCTTTGGATACATAGATTGTATCAATATCTCTCATTGTATTAATCATGAATTTTGATGATTTAACCCCGGATGTATCAAAGGATGAGAGGTCCAGTGTCTTTATCGCATAGCAGCGTTCAAACATATATCCCATATCCGTTACACATGACGTATCAAAAGAAGTAAAGTCCGGGTCCCGAAGGCTCATACATCCTGAAAACATGGCCGTCATATCTGTCACCTTAGATGTATCAAAGTGAGACAGGTCGACCGTCTCCAGAGATCTGCATTCGTTAAACATTTTAGACATACTGGTGACATTTGAAGTATCGAAACTGCTTACATCAAGTTCTTTAATACAGTAGCATCCATAAAACATATAGCTCATGTCTGTTACATTATGGGTGTCCATTCCTGATATGTTCAGTCCCTGAAGGATTGAATCTCCCCGGAACATACAGCTCATGTCTGTTACCCTTGATGTATCGGCCTGTGCAAGATCTATATACTGCAGAGCCGGCCAGTGATACTCCTTCCTGCCCTTTTCTACCTCATAGGCGGAAGCAAACAGCTGATGGCAGTCCTTAGGCAGTTTAGTTCCCTTTTTCGCAACTATACTCATGACATTACTGTTTTCTGCGTATTTCAGGATATCTTCACGGGATACACAGCCGCTTAAGGTTAATTCGCCTGTGTTTTCGTCAAGGGTTACATTTCCCATGAAATTTTGCAGTATAAAGATTCCCAGAAGAAGTATCACCGGTGTAAGAATAATCGCCCACTTATGGCGCCACATCTTCTCTCTTATATCTATTAATCTGCCTGGGTTTGCTGAAATGTGCTTTCTTATACGTCTATCAGCTCTATTTATCAGTATCGCTGATAAGACGACCAGCACTTCAAGGAAAAGGAGATAGATGATCCGTATCACCTTGTATGGGAGCTCGCTGCAGCCCGTCTTTCCCTTATCCATCAAAATGCTCTCAATCTCATGCAGCAGCATCGGGCGTGTGATCCAGTCGGAACTTCTTATATAAATAGTTATTCCTATCCCGTTGCTATCATCATGATATTCTACGGGTTCCAGTTCATCATTCTTCAGATACCCGCCGGCAGCTTCCATCGGAGTTATCTCAGAGTTATCTCCTCTGTAAACAAACTGTCTTCCGCGGCGTCTGGAGAGTTTCCAGTCGTCCTCTCCTGTTTTTTCAATTATAAAAAACTCCGCATCCTTAACTCTGTACTTATAACATACTTCCGAAAATGCAGTCGCTATCCGGTTATTCTCCTTATCTATATCCTCATCCCGTCCTGCCTCCAGGCGTTTTGAATCCATGAGGATTGCAAACTCATTGTAGAACGGAGCATCATAGAATTCCTTCTCTGTTCCGTCTTTATATCTGATCACGGACCTATAGTAAAATCCATCCGACCCGCTGTTTTCTCTATGCTTCACTATTATTTTGAAGGACTCAGTATCCAGAAGCTTCTTATTAACGCTCCTGGTAAATTCTTCTTTAGTGATCTCATATCTTTCTGAAGGTTCACTGTCCCAGTCAGTGGTGCACTCTATATAGTACTTCCCGTTATCTTCGTAAACCCTGTAATCGTTATATATACCTGCTATTCCGCCCCACATTTTAGCTGTTACTGACACAGGAAGCTCTGCTTCCGACCTTCTGTGCAGCATTAAAAAGGCAGCGATAATCGTCAGTCCTACCATCATCGCTGTCATAAGCAGTATTTTTTTAACCTTCTTAAACCCCTTCATGCTCATGTACCTCACATCATGTACACGATAATTTCTCCTGATTCTTCTCCAGAGTATCTCCGCCATCTTAGGATACAGCAAGCCACTGGGTATGTTTATTCCCTGCATCGACGGACCACTTGTTGCTGCCGCCCGCAGCCGTATAATGGATTTCAGGACGGTACTTATAATTTGTACCAGGTTTATCCGAATGAAGGCTTAATGAGGCTTGCAGAAGGCTCTGCGGCTCCATTACGGACTCTTGTGAATCCACTGCGGTGTCCTGTTCCGGCTCTTTGCCCGTATCTGCCAGCCTTACTTCAACTGTCCGTCCTATATACCCGCTTACATCCATAGAAAAAAAGAAGTCGGGGCCGTCAGCTGTAAGTTTTACATCCATCTCGTAAAACTTCTTTCCATCACAAAAAAACTCCAGCTTTCTGGTCTCGGCTTCACGCCCAACATTTATCCATAGATATTTATCACTGATCTCTATATTCAAATGTATTCAACTCCTAATGCTTTTAACCCTTTGCGCATGCTTTGAACTTTCGCGTCCGGAAATCTTCTTCCTATACAGTCAGTCAGCATGCGTACTTTAATTCCTGCTTTTACTGCGCCCTTTGCTGTAGCTCCCACACAGCCGTACTCATCGAGTCCGCAGAGAACCATTTCTCTGTAGCCCTGCTTCTTCACGTACTCCCTGAAGAGCTTTGCAGTAAATGTATTCGATCTGTTCTTCTCAAAGATCTTATCGGATACAACATTTACGCCCTCAAAGAGCTCTGCACCTTCAGTTCCCCTTATGGAGAATCCGACTCCCCACATAATCTTAGGGAGTATATGTTTTATATATATAATGTCGTAGCCTGTATCCTTATATGAAGCTATGGCCCGGTTTACATTTCCCACAAGGGTTTCTGTGTCATAATTAAACATGGGCTTTCTCTTATCCCACAGATAATCCTTCTGCAGATCTATTACAATAAGCGCTTTCTTATCTGACATTGATTTCCTCGAATCTTCCTTCTTTTATAAGCTTCAGATCATCCTTTGTTATGACCTCTTTTTTAATAAGAGCCTCTTCCATGCCATTTTCAAGCATGTAGTCCACACCGATCATCTGCATGATATCTATCGCTTCCATCATCTTCTTTCCACGCCTGTCGGTAATGGAGTATTCTACATGAAGCGGATAACCTTCAAAGGTCTTCTTCTCCACAAGACCGAACTGGATCAGTTCCCTGAGCTGCTCGAGCAGCATCTTCTGGTTGATGCCCTCGATCTCCCGTTCCAGCTCTGCCAGTCCCTTAGGGCCATCCTTCATCTGATACAGGATAATGGTCTTCCACTTTCCTTTGATAATATCATGAACAATTTCAAGAGGACATGTATAGTCGTCCCTTATCTTCATAAATGCTCCTCCAGTCCAAGCATGCGAAACTTTCTGCCGCCTCTCACCGCTAAGCAGCTTCACTGCATCTGCGAAACCATTGCTTCTTCAAGCCTCACTACCTCTGCGAAGCCATCAGCCAGAGCCGCCATATAGACCGCATGTACGGTTTCAGCATCTATCTTCCTGTCGCCATGCTTTAATGACATGGTAGTACAGGCATCGTCAATTACAGTAACCTCATATCCATAGTCCTGACAGGCCCTCACTGTAGTATCCACGCACATGTGGGACATCATGCCTGCAACCGTAAGCTTTGTTATTCCCTGCTCCTCCAGATACCCTCTAAGATCAGTCTTTAGAAATGAGTTCGGATAGTCCTTATGTACTATCTTCTCATTGTTCATCGGCTTTACCAGTGAATGGATCCCGGTAAACATTTTGAAGTTATGCTGTACATGGATAACAGTCTTTCCTTCACTCCTGAACTTATCAAGCAGCTGTGCCGCCTTCCGGGCCGCTTCCTTCGGCTTATGCAGCAGCATTGGTCCCGGCGTAAAATAGATATTCTGGATATCGATCAGTAATAATGCTTCTTTAGACATATCGTCACCTCCGTTATCAGTCGATGCTCGAGCCATTATTGGAACTCTCATCCTTATGCTAAAACTCTACTTCATCTTCCCGGTTATGACAATTACCCACTTTTTTGTGGGTATACAGCAGCTTGATTCACCAAATTTTGGGCTCAGCTGCCTTTACTGATCTTTTCGGTCTGTGATACTGTTACTTCTTTTTTCTTGTATAGGTGGTTCTGATAAACTTTATATCCTCTCCACCTGTCTCGCCCTCTTCTATATCGAAATCATTCTCGTCGAATTCAGGGAAGAAGGTATCTCCATCCTCTATCTCTGTCTGAACCTCTGTGATGTACATTACATCCACGTATGGTATTGCTTCTTTATAGAGGCCATATCCGCCTGAGATATATACCTTCTCGTCGCCTGCCATCTTGATAGCCTCCTCTACAGAAGAAGCTGTGGCAAGGTTCTCGCCTTCGTATTTCTTAGTTCTTGATACAACTATTGTTTTACGGTTTGGAAGAGGATGACCGATCTCTTCATAGGACTTGCGGCCCATAACGACTACATTTCCAGTGGTAAGCTCTTTAAACTGCTTCTGCTCACCCTTTATTCTCCATGGGATCTGTCCATTCTTTCCGATTACGTTATTCTTTGAACGTGCAACTATTAAGCCAATCATTTTCAGTGCTCCTATCTAATAATATCTACTACTTCGCCGATATACATATCGTGGGATGCATCGCCGTTATAGAACGCCTTAACCACATCTTCCGGCATATTCTTCTCATCGAGCTTCTGCTTGAAGAGCTTCTTACATACAAGAGTTACCTCTGCTTCGTCAAATGTAACGGATTCGCCGGCAGCCTTAGGAGTAAGGCCTTCATAATGCATCTTATCGATATCTCTTCCGGACTTGGAACCGAATACTCCGAGAATATCCTTCTTATCTTCCGGATAGAAGCTGATAGTGAAGTACTCACCCTCATCCATGAAGTCATGTGTATATCTTGTTGTTCTGACATAAGCTGTTACAACAGGCTTGTTCCAAAGAGTTCCGATACCGCCCCAGCTTATAGTCATTGAGTTAAACTTATCCTCTGTTCCTGCTGTAAGCAGTGCCCATTTCTTTGCATATAATCCAAATGCATCTACTGTGAATTCCATTATTCTTTCCTCCCTTTGTTAACTTTCCATACAATAATGTCTATAATAAGCAGCCCTATCACTACCGACTCGCCAAGTTTGAGAGCAAGTTCACCTAAAATACCGGCAAACTCACCGACCGAATTTTTAAAGTCATATATTGCAAATACAAGGAAAAAGATTCCAAATGCTATATCTACAATCGCAAATATCAGATATGGCGATATTTTCTTTCTGCTTTTTCCGCATATTGCAAATACCATCACTGACACAAGGACTATCAGTCCTATCAATCCATATACATACTCCATCTTAATCCCCCTATATACTTATCCCTAAGTTGCTTTAATTCCACTTATCTCTCAGTTGCCTTGCACTCTTGGTTCCGAAGAAGCCAGGCAAATCCCTTTGCAGTTCTTACCTCCGGCTCTTTAAAATGATTTCCTTCATTCCACGCCAGAATGCATCTCAGTTTTGGCTGCAGCTGTCTTTCGATATCCTTAATGACCTCTCCGACTCTGGCCATAACCTGATTACGCGTCTTCTCTTCCTTCTTTCCAAGACTCAGATATACAGCATCCGTACCTATATCACGTCCGGATATGTATTCATCGAATCCCGGAAACCAGACCGATGGTGAAACCGCGGCGGCTCCCTTAAAATAGTTTACATTATAAACACTCCATAATGCAAATAATCCTGAAAGAGAATATCCTCCGATATATAGATTTACATCTGAAGCGTCCCTTCCTCTCAGGAGTTCTGAATCTATTATGCCCTTCAATTCTTCCAATGTCTGTTCTGCTCTGCCGCCGAAGGGTTCATCCCCAAAGACTGCAGGAGCTTCCCATGGCGAAAGATCCCGGTTCCAGCTCTCAACCTTCACCGCCATAAGCCCGAAGTCATCCGTCCCTGCCAGATCCTTAATATATTCAACTTCCTTTCCTAGAAAAGACAGCTCATGCTCTCCTACCATCTGGATCAATATATTATCTGAATCGATATTTCCAAATGTGATTATATCCATACCTACTCACCTGTATCAGCCAATCTATACTCCTCTGACTGCATCTATGATTGCCTTAATATCTTCTATATCCTTCTGGATCTTCTCTATCTCTTTTGAATATGACATCTTCCGGATCTTACTATCAGGATCAAATATGTCATGTGACTGCTTATTATATATTACATATACCCTGTTCTTTACTACTCGCATGGCATATGCCTGAAAATGCGATGCTAAAGGCATAAGCTTCTCCATAAACTGTGGAGTCAAAAGATAGAATGCCGCCTGTTCATTTGCAGCATATACATCAAACCGACTGTTAAACTCTACATTTTCCATCTCACATTTATTAAGACGTTCGATACTTTTTGTTCTACGGCTGAAGTCTTTTGAATATACATTTACCGACTCCAGATTCTTATCCGGTATCTCAAATATCAGCAGAGTTCCTTTATACAGAGTTGCATCCATATATGCTCTGCCCGCTTTGCCATGCACCTCATGTTCCTTTTGGATAAAGAAATCTGATTGTTCAAATGGAGTTTCCTCATACTCAGCCTTCAGATAATCCTCTGATTTATAGGCATCACTCATTTCGAGCAAAGCTGCCTCCCTGACTCTGGTATCATCGAATCCCCTTCTCATGGAATAAGTCACATTAGTAAAATGCTTCTTCAGTTCCTTGTCTACGAGAAATACTTTATACAGGGAAGTAAATCTCTCTTCTTTTCCGTATAACATGCCAGCACTGACTATAAGCATAAATGCACCGAAAAGGATCACATAGACCCCTTCAAAATGCTTAAAAAGCATTATTGCACCAACCACAAATGAACCGATCGATATAATAATGCATATTACGCCCAGTATTATTATTTTTCTTAGTTTGTTTAATTCTTCCATTACTCTGTATATTTACTCTTCATAAGTTCTATATCAGCATCTGATAGCTTCAGTCCTTCATGTATGAATCTGTCGAAGTCACCATATTTCTCATCTACTGATGCATAAAAAGCCTCTATATACTCTTCTTCTGCGCCAAACAGATATCTGAGTGCGTCATCGACTATATTGTCCTGTATGCCTATTTTGTTCTTTACAAACTGTGTCAGGAACTGAATATCCGGCTCTATATACTCATTTGTTGACATATAATCAGCTATGACATCCTCTCTTGAACATCCAAGGATTTCTTCAACTATAGCAGATCCTATTCCTGCTCTGTCTTTTCCGGCCGTACAATGCCACAGAAATGACTTATCCTCTGCGTCTTTAAGTAATCTTATAAACTCAGCATACTGCGATACAGCTGACTCCTCAGTAAAGCCTCTGTACATAAGGCACATATACTTCTTAGCCTCTTCGGGTTTTACGGCCAGCTTCTCTATTATATTCTTGTCTGATTCCTTATCTCTTGTAACACCGGCTGTAAGACTATCTACTATCGGAAGATGTATATATGATACTCCTTCCGGTATTACATCCTGTTTCTCCTGTCTTTCTTTATCAGATCTGAAATCAATTATAGTATCAACCATATTCTTCAGCTTATCTGAATCATTCTGAGAAATATCAGCCAGCTGTCCTGAACGGAAAAAGCAGCCCGATTTAATTAGGCTGCCACTTTTTATACTCATTCCGCCAATATCTCTGA
This sequence comes from uncultured Eubacteriales bacterium, assembly GCA_900316715.1. Lineage (GTDB taxonomy): Bacteria > Bacillota > Clostridia > Lachnospirales > Lachnospiraceae > Eubacterium_Q. Next base: position 388 of record ONEC01000053.1, on the reverse strand, counting down.
TATTATGTAATTTTTCAAAATTTAATAACTTGCTTAAACTCATATTCTGCCTTGCTGTCTTCCGTCTGTCCTGCAATATTATACTATATTATCAGGCCTAAAACAGCACCTAAATCGTCTCAAAAAAAAATTGAAAATTTTTTTAAAAAATGTGTTGACATTATATAGGCATAGTGATATTATATATCTCGCGTCAGGGCGACGGAACAAAATAAAATAAGACATGCGGGAGTGCTGGAATTGGCAGACAGGCTAGACTAAGGATCTAGTGATGGCAACGTCGTGTGGGTTCAAGTCCCATCTCCCGCACACTAAAAAGCAGGTATTTAATACCTGCTTTTTTCTTGTCTATTTTCATCATTCCAATGAAATAAAAAAACTTGGACCC
>ONEC01000023.1 GCA_900316715.1 uncultured Eubacteriales bacterium | reverse complement strand
CTCCTGCCATGTATCTGATTTTCGCTTCTAACCTGATTAAAATATAGCATATATTTTCCTGCCGTAACAGCAAAACTCACAGATTAATGCAGAAATTTTTCCGGAAGAGTAACGTTAAAATCCTTTGCCAGCTTTCTGAAATCATCAGGCATGATAGTCTGCAGCTTTGACGGTCTCATGGACATGACCTTTACCAGTATCTCAGCTGCCTTTTCTATCGTATGCATAAGTCCGAAGGTGAGATCAAAGTCCTCTCCCGTTGCAAACATTCCGTGATGTGCCCACACAGCTGCATCATACTTTTCCATCAATCTTTCGGTAGCAGCAGCGATCTCCCTGCCTCCGGGAACCATCCACTCTACTACACCTATTCCATCAGGAAAAACCACAGGGCATTCCGTTGCCATTTCCCAGAGCTCTTTGGTAAACACCTCATCCTTAAGCGGAAGTACAAAAGTAAGTGCGATAACATTTGTCGTATGAGCATGGTAAACCACCCTGTAACGTCCATCCGTCACTCTCTTCTTGGTCTGATGATTCATAAGATGTGTAGGCAGCTCCGATGTCGGTCTTCCACCGTTAATGAGTCCCCATACTATTCTATATTTTTCGCCCTTATCATCAAGCTCTATTATGCAGGTCGTATCCGCCGGATCTATCTTCACATTTCTGAAGTACTTCCCGGAGCCCGTAACCATAAAGTATTCTCCTGCCAGCTCGGGAACCTCCGCTCCGCATCGTCTGCAGTATTCATCCCAAACATCTCCCAACTGATCCTTATCATCTTTCTTTCTATGTTATTTCCGATTATTGCCAGATGCGACGATACTACATCTGTACAGGTAAAGAATTGTGTAAAAATATGTATACAGAACCCTTTTGCGGCATTATCCGTAGGACTTATAAACGTTTCCCTGTTCCTGCTCGGAATATTTGTTTTCTGGCCTCTGTTGCTGATAGCACCGGGACTTTCCGCATATTTAAACTCATATGTGATCAATCATATTTTTAGAAAATATTCCATGAATCTGGAATAATGCCAAAAACGCATCCCGCTACTATCTGAGTGGGATGCGTTTTGTATCATCTTGATTCATTCATCATTTATGCTAAATTATAAAATTATCTTTTACGGCTGGCTTCAGTTTCCATATATGCATGAAGGTATCGCCTTCCTTAATCTTCATAAAATGCTCCTGATCTGTCGGAAATGCTCTGGTTGTAAAAACAGCATCACCGTCATTTACAAAAATCTCAACAGAACTTCTGTCTATAAAGATTCTGAGATGTGATAATCCATCAGGAAGCGGCCTTTTTCTCGATTCACCAAGTTCAGTATTAAATCTTTCCTTCATTCCGCTTTTATCGATAGTTATCTCTTTCTCTCTGTCATCATAACTGATAACAATTCCTCCGGTGCCATCGCCATCCGTAAGAATTCCTATTTCACAGTCACCCGGCCGTATATCAACTTCTATCTCACATGCATCCGGAAGTCTTATACATTGCTCCTCATTTAATTTTTCTTCTAATGACAGTTCTTCGCCTCTCAGTTTTTTCAGTTCCGGAAGAGGTTTCTGTATCAATCTTCTTCCTCTTACTGTAAGCTCACGCGGAAGTGTAAGGCTTCCTGCCCATTCTTCCTCATCAGTCGGGTATGTTACATCCGGCAGCCCCATCCATGCTATGAGAATGGCCTTATCCGGATCCTGTACATTATTTGCACATGTTGCGGCATAAGAATCAAACCCAAAATCCAGCACATGGAAGCTTCCTTCATGTTCAAATGTAAGGCTGTCCCAGTCCATCTTTCCCAGAATATATCCATTATGATTCGTGCTTTCTCCACGTCCCGGAAGCTTAATATGCTGTGGACAGAACATAAGGATATCATGGCCGCCTATACGTTCTATCGAAGGGCATTCCCACATATTGCCAAGATAATCCACACCGGGTACTTTTAACTCTCCCGCAAAGGTCCATCCATGCAGAAGATTTTCCGACTTATATACCAGTATACATCCTCTTTTTTCAGGGGTTTCTGCGCCAAGGATAATATAATAGGTATTACTATCCGGCATAACAATAATCTTAGGATCTCTCTGATTATCCGTATAATCCGGATGTGCTCCAAAAAGCGGAAGCGGATACTTCTCTGTCCACCCGTCACTGCCCAGCCTTGCCAGACATGTATACGGATGCCGCACCCAGTCGGAATCACGATTATTACCTGTATAGTATAAATACAGCTTGTCATCTATAGGCATGGCAGAACCGGAATATGCGCCCTTATTATCATAGCCATCACCTTCATCCGGAAGCAGACAGACTCCGAGATTTTCCCAGGTTATAAGATTCTTCGATACAACATGATACCAATACTTCAGACCATGTACTGCCCCCCAAGGACACCACTGATAAAAAAGATGCCACTTGTTATCAAAATACACAAACCCATTCGGATCATTCATAAGGCCGGTAACAGCCTGAATATGGAAGGTCTGACGATACTTTGATACGGATATTCTATCAAACAGATCCTTTACTTCCATTGGATCTTTCAGATATCGATATCTTTCCTCTCTAGTCCATTCTTTCATAAGTTTCTCCCGGATATTTACAGTCCTTTTTCTTTTTTATATTCAGATACATTTGTTTCAATAACAGTCTTTCTTATAGGCAGTATTCTTCCCGGTGATACAGAAAGTTCGTCATATCCCATAGCAAGGAAATCCTTAGTAAGACTGAGATCCGCACCAAGCTCTCCACATATTCCGGCCCATGCATCATGTCTATGTGCAGCCTCTGCTATCATCTTAAGCATCTTCATAATAGCAGGATGGTGTGGATCATAAAAATCATCCAGAGACTGATTCTGCCTGTCTATCGCAAGTGTATACTGAGTAAGATCATTTGTTCCCACACTGAAGAAGTCCACCTCTTCTGCAAGCTCATCAGCTATCATAACAGCCGCAGGTGTCTCGATCATTATGCCGAGTTCTATGTTCTTATCATAAGATAAACCGTCATCATCAAGTTCTTTTTTAACTTCTTCAACTATAATCTTTATCTTCTTAACTTCATCCACTGATATTATCATAGGGAACATGATAGATATCTTTCCAAATGCACTTGCTCTTAATATAGCTCTAAGCTGTGTCTTAAAAACTTCCGGTCTTGTAAGACATATTCTTATGGCTCTGAGACCCATAGCCGGATTCTCTTCCTCCGGAAGTTTAAAATAATCAGCCTGTTTATCAGCGCCGATATCAAGCGTACGTATAATAACCTTTTTACCCGCCAATGTCTGAGCAACCTGTTTATATATAGTAAACTGCTCATCTTCTGTCGGATAATCTTCCGAACCAAGATATATAAACTCCGATCTGAAGAGGCCTATTCCGCCGGCATCATTTTCAAGTACAAGTCCAAGATCTTTTGTATTTCCTATATTGGCATAGAGATTAATCTTCTGTCCGTCAAGGGTAACATTTTCCTTTCCCTTAAGTCTCTCAAGGAGGCTCTTCTTTTCTTCTTCCTCCAGAAGAAGCTTTTTCTTAGCAGCAAGTATATCTGCATCCGGATCTACATAAATTTTACCTTCGAAACCATCAACAACTGCCATCTTTCCGTCGGATTCTTCAGAAAGCGGTATTGGGCATCCGATTATAGCAGGAATGCTCATGGTCTTCGCCAGAATAGACGTATGTGAATTTGCCGAACCATGTACTGTAACAAAAGACAGGATCTTATCCTTATCCATCTGAACTGTTTCTGACGGAGCCAGATCATCCGCCACAACTATAACAGGCTCATCGGACTCTATGCCGCCTGCTCCGCCGCCTGCAAGAGCATTTAATATTCTCTCTGTAATATCCATAATATCAGCTGCTCTGCCCCGGAAATACTCCTCTTCCATCTCCGAGAACATTTTTGCAAAGTTATCACCTGTGGTCGCAACTGCATACTCTGCATTTACTCCCTCATTCTCAATAATACTCTCTGCCGATTCTATATAATCTTCATCATCAACCATCAGCTGATGAGCCTCAAAGATTTCCGCTCCTGACTCTCCAACTTCCTTAACTGCTTTTTCATAAAGAGCTTTCAGTTCAGAGATTGCTGTCTCTCTTGCTTCAGCATAACGCGCTTTTTCTGCTTCCGTATCTTCGACTTTCACGCGTTTTACAGCCTGTTCCTGTTTCTTATATACACTTATTTTTCCTATGGCGATTCCCTCAAAAACCGCCTTTCCCTCATATATGATCATACCCCGAATACCTCCGTTATAAAATATGCCGGAGTATCCCTTACTGAGAACACCCCGGCATACACACTCACTTCTTTAGAAGTTAGCCTTCATGAAAGCTTCGATAGCGGCTGCTGCTGCGTCCTCATCTTCACCATCAACCTGAATTGTAACTTCATCGCCCTTTACAATTCCCATACCCATAAGCTTCATAAGAGATGTTGCCTTCGCACTCTTCTCACCCTTTATGAACATGATGGTACTTGTAAACTTCTTAGCCTCCTGAACAAGAAGTCCTGCAGGACGAGCGTGGATACCAACTTCATCAGTGATTACATACTTAAATTCTTTCATACCTTTCCTTCTCCTTTATATTATTTTCAATTAAATATCCCCAAACTTAACATCTTCATAATCATCACTGTTTGTAAGCAGCATGACTACTGTAGCCGGATATCCTGCATCCTTTATCTTCTGAATATCAAACTCCAGAATCTTCTGTCCCTTCTTAACCTTATCGCCCTCGGCAACAAATGGTGTGAATCCGTCCCCCTTCATCTCAACTGTATCAACGCCGACATGTATAAGAAGTTCCTCATCATTATCTCCGTATATTCCGATAGCATGTTTGCTGTCAGCCACAGAAGATATCTCTCCATCCATAGGTGCATATACAACCCCCTCATCAGGTTCAACACCAACGCCCTGTCCCATAACTCCGGAAGCAAATGTCGGATCCGGTATCTCAGTGTATGGAATAACTTTACCCGGTGTAGGAAGTGCTATTTCACCTGCACTGCTTGTTATAACAGCCTTCTTTGTAACCTCTGCTCCATCAGACTTTGGCACTTCTGTTTTAGGAGTATCAACTGTTGCTGCAGCCTTCTCAGCTATACCACCTTCAGGAGCCTCTTCCTTCCAGATAAACATTGTAAGTGCAAATGCAATGCCGCCTGAAATAAGAAGAAGTAATGTATAAAGTCCGTAATTATTTATTGTAAGATATCCCGGAATTCCCGTAACACCGTATGCTGTTGCACCGATCTTTGTTAATGCGCCGAATATCGCTCCACAGGCTCCGCCGATCATACCACAGATAAAAGGCTTCATGAATCTGAAGTTAACACCGAAGATAGCCGGCTCTGTAATACCAAGAGCTGCAGACATAGAAGACGGAATCGCAACAGTCTTAAGCTTTCCCTGCTTACATTTGATACCAACCGCAAGGCAGGCACCAAACTGTGCAAAGTTAGCGGCAGATGCGATAGGCATCCATGTATTAAGACCAACGGATGAAAGCATGCCTGCTTCAATAACGTTGTACATATGGTGGAGACCCATAACAACTGTTGCGGGATAAAGAGCACCCATTATCATGGCTCCCGGTGGGAACTGAACGAGCCACTCTGCTCCCTTAAGAACGTAATTTTCAAGGGTTGCAAAGATAGGTCCTACAACCATAAATGTTATAAGAGCTGTAAGGAAAACTGTTGTAATAGGAACCACAAAGAGATCGATCATCTCAGGAACATGCTTATGCAGCCACTTTTCAATCTTGCTCATAAACCATATAGCTATCATGACAGGAATAACGTGACCTTGATATCCATGTCTTGCTATAGAACCTACAACATAATTTCCTATCTTAAGATTACCGAAAAGATTCCATGTCGGGATAACACCCGATTCAATTCCGAAGAATGAATTGATAGCCTCTGCACTACCTACATTCCATCCATTAAGAAGTCCTGTATGAACCATCATAAGTCCGATAACAGCAGCAAGGAAAATGTTTGCGCCGAATACTCTTGCAGCACTTACCGCTACTATTACAGGAAGAAATGCAAAGGCTGTATTGGCAACCATATCTAAGAATGCATACCAATCTGTTGAAGCAAAGGAAGGAATCGCCTTACCAAGTGCTTCTACCACACCCATCATAAGACCTGATGCTACGATGGCCGGAAGTATTGGTACAAAAACGTCGCCAACTGATTTAAGAGCCCTCTTCCATGCAGGCTGCTGAGCTGCAGCGGCGGCCTTAACATCATCCTTCGTTGCCGCTGTCATGCCTGTAACCGCAAGGAATTCATCATATACCTTATTTACAGTACCGGTTCCGATGATGAGCTGAAGCTGTCCGTTATTTTCGAACATGCCCTTAACACCATCAACATTTTCAAGCTCCGATGTCTTTATCTTTCCGTTATCCTTGATAACAAGCCTGAGCCTGGTTGCACAATGTGCTGCCTGAGCTACGTTATCTCTGCCGCCAATATTGGCAACAATTTCCTCAGCACAGCGCCTGTAGTCCAATGCCATACTACGCCCCTCCTTTTGTAATGTTTTTGTAATCGTTTACAACCACGATACATTATACTATATCAGACTTAATTGGGCAAACGCTTTTGCCAGTCCGTCTTCGGAAACCGAAGGGCATATCATGTCTGAGATTTTCTTAAGTGCTTCAGCCCCATTTTCCATGCAGACGCTTGTCCCAACTGTCTCTATCATCTCACGGTCATTCATACTGTCCCCGAAACCGTAAGTATCATCAATACCAACTCCAAGGTGTCCCGCAACAGCCAAAACACCTTTTCCTTTATCATATTCTTTACTTATTATCTCGCCATTTATAAGGTTTCCGCCCTGCATCTCCTGTACGATAAAATTATATCTGTCACCCAGAAGCATCTTCACCTCTTCAAGCTGATCTTTTTCCCGACACATAATAACTATCTTATATATCGGCGAACCGTCATACTCCCTCATGGAGCATATACCCAAGCTCTCTTCAATGGCTTTTCTCCAACGCATCAGCTCACTGTTGCCTCCGGACTGTTCAGCCATAAACTCTCCTATTCCCTCGTCACACCAGGAACCGTTCTTTGCCTCTATTGTACAGAAAACACCATTCTTATGAAGTATATCAAGTGCCTTATCTCTGTCCTCATCCGGCATAGGTGCATCTATTATTACTTCATCACCGACTGAAACATAAGCACCACCGCTTCCAACTACCCCATCGAAGTTATATTTAAGCAGTGGTTTCAGCATATCCGGATTTCGCCCGGTACATAAAAACACCTTGTTTCCCAGTTCCTGAGTTTTTCTGATAGCAGCAAGTGTCGAATCAGGAGGAACATTTTCACCCGGCATTGTCAATGTACCGTCAATATCAACAAATATTAATTTCAAACTTATATCGACCCCCTCTCGATAATCTCATAACCAAGCTTAATATCACTGATCAGAGCCTTGATATTCTCAGCTTTTATCATCTTCATAAGCAGATTTACCGCAACTTTACCACATTCCTCATAATAGAACTTTACTGTTGTAAGCTGAGGATCTGATATTGTATCCGCCCAGTGATTACCTACACCCGTTACACTTACATCCTCCGGAACCTTACGACCGCTCTCCTTCAGCGCCTTCATCGCGCCATGAGCTATTCTGTCTGTTGCGCATACTATACCGTTCAAGTCAGGATACTCTTCTAAAAGCTTAAGAGTTGTTTCATATCCTCCGTCAACCGTATAGTCTGATACTACAGATATCAGCTTGTCTTCGCCTATTCCCGCTTCATTGAAGGCTTTTTCTGCGCCTCTCAATCTGGCCTGGCCCACTGCCGCATCCTCTTCATCTACACCGATATAGCATACCTTATCCCTTTTCCGAAGCATAAGCATTGTTATTTCCTTCATGGAATGAACATCATCATGATATACAGAAGATATTCCGCTGAAGCTCTGACCTGTTACTACTACCGGTATAACGGAATTATCAATTGCATCTCTCAAGTATGGGGTCATAGCTGTTCCCATAAGAATGATTCCATCCATGCCGTTTTTCTGCATAGTTTCGATATACTGAACTTCCCTTTCCTTCTGTCCGTCAGTACATCCGAGTATAAAGCTGTAATTATTCTCCTTTAAACCCTCAGCCACTCCGCTCATTATCTTAGACATAGAATATGAATGAATATACGGAACTATTACTCCTATCTGCCCGCTTCTTCCTGTTCTCATAGTCTGAGCAAGTGCATTTGGAATATAAGAATACTCTTCAACCACCCGTCTTATCTGTTCCCTTTTTTCATTACTCAAAGATCCACCATTAAAGTATCTACTTACTGCAGCTGTTGAAACACCTGCCAGCTCTGCAATTTCTTTAATAGTCATATTTCAATTACCTCTTATCATTTAAAATTCTTGATAAGCCATACGAACCCATATGCCGGAATTCCCACAGCTTTGGCCGGTCTGAGTTCGCCTGTCATCATATCGATATAATCCTCTTCATCATCTATCCACGCTGTCTCAGCATAATCATTAAAATTGAACAGCGCTATAAGCTTCTCCCCCTTATAATACCTTCCAATACCTAGAACATGATCATTCCACGTTTCAATTATCCATGTATCTGCCGCACTTTCAAAAACCCGATGTGAGTTTCTCAGCTTTGTCAGCTTTCTTATACCGTCAAATATACATTTTTCACGAGTCCCCTCTTCATGACGTCTTGCAACACTCGCCCAGTCAAGACTACCTCTATGAAGATATCTGCTGTCATCCTTCTTATGAGGATCATTATGATAAGAATAATCATTCAGCTGTCCTATCTCATCACCACTATAGAGTACCGGTATACCGCTCTGAGTAAGGAGAAATGCATGAAGCATCAGATCAAGACCAATATATTTTGATAGTTTGTTCTTGTCTTTTTCATATTCAGCCGCTTCTATGCCTGATAAAGATGCAGTTGTTCCGCAAAGTCTTGCATCTCCGAGTTTAGGATCATCATTATAGAGTTCACCTCTGCTGTCACTTCCCGGCCAGACACCCTTAAGATAATCATTCAGATACTTCTTATGAGGTACCTCTTCTATTCCAAACTGCTGCAGATAGTCATAATCCAGGCCCCAGCCAATATCATCATGACATCTCAGATAATTAAGAAATACATACTGCTTAGGAAGCGCAAACACCTGCCCAAGCTGATGTTTAAGAAGTCTTACATCCTTTGTGGCAACCGTGTGCCATGTGCTAGCCATAGTCGTTACATTGTAAAGTGTATGACATTCCGGCTTACTGACAGAACCGAAATAAGGTACAACCTTAGACGGTTCCATAACAACCTCTCCCAGAAGAAGTGTTCCCGGACAAACAATCTCACAGGCAATTCTCATTATCCTTACAAGATTATGCACCTCCGGAAGATTTCGACAGTTTGTTCCGAGCGTCTTCCAGATATAAGGCACCGCATCAAGTCTTATTATATCTATCCCCTGATTGCATAGATACAGCATATTTGCAGTCATATCATTAAACACAACAGGATTTCGATAATTAAGATCCCACTGATAAGGATAGAAGGAAGTCATAACAACCTTCCCGGCTTCTTCACACCAGGTAAAATTACCCGGAGCTGTTGTAGGGAACACCTGCGGAACGGTTTTTTCATACTCATTCGGTATATCCCAGTTATCATAGAAGAAATATCTGTCCTGATACTCCTTTTCTCCCGCTCTTGCACGTTTTGCCCATTCATGATCTTCACTTGTATGATTCATGACAAAATCAAGGCAGACACTGATGCCCCTCTCATGACATGCCTTCGCCAGATTTGAAAGGTCTCTCATATTACCAAGCGAAGGTTCAACCTTACGGAAATCCGAAACTGCATATCCACCATCGCTTTTGCCTTTTGGACTTTCAAGCAGCGGCATAAGATGTATATAATTCACTCCACAATCTTCGATATAATCCAGGTGTGACTTAACACCCTTAAGGCTGCCGGCAAAGCAATCCGTATACATAAGCATACCGAGCATATCATTTCCCGCAAACCAGTCATGAACAACACTTCGCGCTTCATCCATCTCTTTTAACTGCTTATTTCTTTTTTTATAAAAGGAATAAAGCATATCAACAAAGTAATCAAACGCCTGCATGTCATTATCGTACAGCTCTGCATATAACCACTTAAGCTCATCATAATATACATCAATTCTTGATTTAAAAACGTTATTCCATTTCTTTCCATCAATCATGGTCACGTACCTTTTATTCTATTTGAAAATCTTTTGTAATCGTTTACAATCTGATTATAAAAAAAGTGCCTGCCATAAGCAAGCACTTTTTTCTTTTATATTATTTCCGCTCAGAAATCAAAGCTTCCACTTCTTCTTTAGAAGGCATAACTCTAAGTGCGCCCTTTCTTGTAGTGATGATCGATGCCGCAGCATTTGCAAATGTAAGCATATCTTTCATCTCATCTTCGGAATAATCTCTGAGACCTTGTTTTAATACATAATGAAGAACTCCGGCACAGAAAGTATCTCCCGCTCCGGTGGTTTCTATCGTTTTTTCCTGAAGAAACGGTTTAACCGTAACACTTCGTCCCTTTTGATAGCATCGGCTTCCGTCACGACCCATGGATACAAGTATCATCTTTATGTCCGGATACATCTCCCAAAGGGCTGCAACTCCCTCATCAAAATCTACTTTACCTGTAAACCATGTAATCTCGTTATCCGATATCTTCAGGATATCGCACCGGCTCATACCGAAGGATATCTCTCTTTTTGCATCATCCAGTGAATCCCAGAGCGGCTCTCTTAAATTAGGATCAAAGGATATGGTAACTCCCGCCTCTTTAGCCGTTTTGAGTGCCTTGATCGTTGCATTCTTTACAGGCTCAGCTGTCATGGAAAGGGAGCCAAAATGAAATATTTCCGCATTTCTTATAAGCTCTTCATCAATTTCATCTTCCGAAAGCATCATATCCGCACCCGGATTTCTGTAAAACGAAAAATCTCTGTCTCCATCAGGAAATGTATGGACAAACGCAAGTGTTGTATGAATCTTTTTATCATATACCAGACCATCTGTTCCGATTCCGACTTCACATAGCGCGTCTGCCAGCTGCTTTCCGAACATATCATCTCCGACCTTTCCAATAAAGGCTGTCTGATATCCAAGCTTTGTAAGCATAGCAAGTACGTTACACGGTGCACCACCCGGATTTGCTTCCATTACCGGATTGCCCTGGGGGCTTATTCCGTTATCTGTAAAATCTCTGTAAAATCTATAAGCAACTCACCCAATGCCACTACATTCTTCCCCATACTCATCCCTCCTGCTTTTCTTATTATTCGTACTCTATAGTAGCCGGGCCTTTAGGTGTGAGGTCGTAGAGGACTCTGTTTACGCCTTCTACTTCACCGGTGATGCGGACTACGATTCTATCCAGGACGTCGTATGGGATACGCTCTACTGTGGCTGTCATGGCATCTCTTGTGTTGACTGCACGGATGATAACAGGCCAGTCAAAGCTTCTCTTCTCGTCTCTTACGGACTTGAAATCAGGAACAACTGTGAAGTACTGCCATACCTTTCCTTCAAGGCCTGCTGCTGCAAACTCTTCACGAAGGATAGCATCTGACTCGCGGACTGCAGCGAGACGCTCACGTGTTATAGCTCCCGGACATCTTACACCAAGTCCTGGTCCCGGGAACGGCTGACGATATACCATGTTATCAGGAAGTCCCAGTTCCTTACCAACTACACGAACCTCATCCTTGAAAAGGAGCTTTATAGGCTCAACAAGTTCAAAGTTCAGGTCTTCCGGAAGTCCACCAACGTTATGATGTGACTTTACAGGGCCGCTCTCTAAGATATCAGGATAGATGGTACCCTGTGCCAGGAACTCGATACCGTCCTGCTTTGCTGCTTCTTCAGCAAATACATCTATGAATTCCTTACCGATTATCTTTCTCTTCTGCTCAGGATCTGAAACACCTGCAAGCTTATCAAGGAATCTGTCTGTAGCATCCACATAGATGAGATTAGCGTCCCACTCATCTCTGAATACCTTGATAACCTGCTCCGGTTCACCCTTTCGAAGTAATCCGTGATTAACGTGTACACATACCAGCTGCTTTCCTACAGCCTTGATAAGAAGAGCTGCGACTACTGAAGAGTCAACTCCTCCCGAAAGTGCAAGAAGCACCTTCTTGTCCCCAATCTGCGCCTTCATAGCGGCAATCTGCTCATCTATGAACGCCTTCGCCAGTTCCGGAGTCGTTATACGCTCCATGTCTGCCGGTCTTACGTCTGCCATTTTTGTAACCTCCTCTTTTTATAGAAAAAGCGGACTATTAAGTCCGCTTCTCCGATTTTCTAACATTTGCCATCTGGGCATCTATATTTGCCCTTATCGCTGCTACGTACTCCTTACGCAGAGCCTGCTGTTCAGCCTTCTCTACTTCAGTAAGTCCTTCGCTTTTTGACTTATGATAGAGCTCATTTATTCTTTTAATCTTTTCTTCGTTCATGATTACCTAACCCATACAGAACTTAGCAGTCTCCTGTATGAATCTCCTTCTTCTCAGTGCCTTCAAGCTTTTCACGGCTGTCACACTTAGCTATAGCAGCATCGATCATCTCTATGAAACGGTCAATGTTACCAACTTCCATACTTGAAAGAGCTCCCTTGAACTTATCGTATACAGGCTTATCAGCTGTATATCCCTTCTCCTTAACGTAGCCCTTAGCAAGTGTAACCATTCCACGCTCTCTGATCTTGTGTATATCAATCAGGTAGATGAAGTAATCAACTATTTCCTTATTATCCTCGAAGAATGCTGCAAGTGAATCAATCTCACCTGTAAGGATAACTACATAATCGTTCTCATCAGGTGAAGAATTCTTGATAACCTCAACCAGCTTTGCAGGATTAACAAGTCCGGCGTTCTCAATTATAAGACATCCGCCCTTAAGACCTGTCAGCTTCTCAAGCCCCATCTTGTTCAGTGACTTAGCCTTAACCTTAGCAATCTTATCTGACTTAACGATACCCATAGCATAGAAACTTCTTGCAAAGTCTTCGCCGACCTTTACGGTACCGAATCCGTTTCTACCAAGAACAACTATATTCTTTGGCATATCCGGATGTCTAAGGATGGAGTTGATTGCAACTATTACATCATCTCCTGTAGTTGAAAGCTTCTCATATTTCTTAAGGAAAGTAGCTTCAACAGGAAGTGTTCCAAGTGGAACTGTCTCGCCTGTTACAGGATCAACAACAGTCTTGCCTGAAGAAGACTCTGTCTCCATCTGTCTGCTGGCTGCACGCTGTTCAGCCTTGCGCTCCTCAGCTTCTCTCTTAGCTGCACGCTCAGCTCTCCTACGGCCCTCTTCCTCATATTTCTTCTGTGCCTCAGCCTGCTCACGAGCCATCTCTGCAGCAACTCTCTTCTCAGTCTCTGCACGCTCCTTAGCTGCCTTCTTTCTGGCTGCAGCCTCCTCAGCTCTAGCCTTCTGGGCCTTAGCTTCTGCTTCTTCTCTTGCCTGTTTTTCAGCTTTGTCTTTTGCAGCTTTATCCTTAATCTCTTTAGCTTCAGCTGCTGCTCTGTCGACCTTGGCTCTCTCAGCCTTTGCCTTATCAGACTGCTTCTTCTTTGCAGAATCAGCCTTCTCAGCTTCTACTTTCTCAAATATCTCGTCGACATCATCGAACTGGGCTGTATCAACCATTCCGGAATTGCCCAATTCTTCCAACCCCTCATCAACGACCTTTCCAGCCGGCTTGTCTTTCGGCTCGCCTGAAAGGCTTCTCTTGATGTTCTCCAATAACCTCTTAATTGCATCATACGCATTTTTAAACGGCTTCATATGTACAACCTCCTCGTATACAAAATGTTACCACGTTAGGGTGAATTTTTCCATATATTTTTATACAAATTGTACTTTTTTACTGCATTTTCTCCATATATTTCAATTCTGAGACTGCAAATGGTACAGATAGCACAAGAGTCATGGCATCAGCAACGCTCTGAGCAGCCTCCACACCCGTCAGACCGAATAATTTCGGCAGTATAATTATCATAGGTATAAAGAATAGTCCATTCCTTGCAGAGGCCGTAATTGAGGCCTTTACGCCCTTTCCTATGGACTGCAGCATCATATTGGTCATAACTATCACAGCATTTGCCGGAAAGACCACAGATTGGAATCTGAGAGCCACCTTTCCAACGCTGACAACGTCCGCGTCATTCCTGAAAAATGCTATGATCTGCGGTGCATATGCATAGCAGGCAATTGATATAACGATAAGTGCCGCTGTTCCCCATTTTACGCAAAACCAGTAGCCCTCACGGACTCTGGACTTAAGACCTGCTCCATAGTTATAAGAGCAAAGAGGCTGATATCCTTGTCCGAAACCTATAAGTGCCGCCGACAGCATCAGCATAACTCTTGATACAATCGACATTCCGGCTATCGCAGGCACTCCTCCGTAGATTCCCGCAGCTCTGTTCATAAGGATTGATGCCAGTGCTGCAAGGCCCTGTCTGAAGAGTGACGGGATTCCTCCGTTGATGATCTGAACGATATAGTATCCATTTATTCTGATGTTCTTTGCATGCAGCTTTATATTTTCTCCCCTGAAACTTCCGGCTAAAAGAACGAAAAAGCTCGTCACCTGACCGGATATCGTGGCGATTGCCGCACCCTTTACTCCAAGTCCGAGAGCTATGATAAGAAGTGGATCAAGGAAGATATTGATAACCGCTCCGGCCATAAGTCCAATCATGGCGTAAACTGCACTTCCCTGAAATCTCAGCTGGTTGTTGACAACAAACTGACACATCATAAACGGCGCGCCCATGAGTATTATCCGGCCGTATTGAGCAGCCATGGTTACTGTCTCCGCAGAAACTTCATCTGTTACAAAGAACTTTATTATTCCGTCGATATATACATTTCCGACGATTGCAAAGATAACTCCTGTGATCATGGCGAGTATGAAGCCTGTGGCCGCCATCTCTGAAGCTTCTTTTATTTTTCCTGCTCCCAGCATACGTGACAGGAAGTTGCCCGAGCCATGTCCGAACATGAAACCCACGGCCTGGATCACTGCCATTATCGGGAATACTATTCCGACTGCCGCCGCAGCCTGTGTTGCACTCTGAGGTATCTGTCCAACAAAATATGTATCTGCTGAATTATATAAGCCTGTAACCAGCATGCTGATTATCGTCGGTATTGCCAGACTTGTTATCAGCTTTGGCACAGGCGTTTCGGTCATATATGCATGTTTATCTTGTATTTTCTTTCCAATCATTTATATACTCCGCAGCATCGAGCAGATCATCTGCTCTGTATACTATGAGCTTTCTTAACTCATCGTCCGGCTCTGTAAGGTCCGGTACCATTATGGCTCTGCAGCCGGCAGCCGCAGCAGATCTGACGCCGTTAGGGGCATCCTCCACCGCAAAAGCTTCCTCAGGGCTGATTCCCAGCTGTTCGCAAGCATAAAGATATACATCAGGCGCCGGTTTTCCGTTTGCGACTTCCCTGGCGCTGATCAATTCATCAAAGTACTCAATGAGTCCTGTTCTTGTCAGATAATC
Organism: uncultured Eubacteriales bacterium; assembly: GCA_900316715.1. Classification (GTDB taxonomy): domain Bacteria; phylum Bacillota; class Clostridia; order Lachnospirales; family Lachnospiraceae; genus Eubacterium_Q. The sequence goes on along the minus strand of ONEC01000023.1, from coordinate 30,442 downwards.
CACTGTCCTGTCCCGTCTGGTAGCTGTAGCCACCGTAAGACGGATTCCCTTATCCTTCAGAAATGCAAGTGCCTCTTTTACCTTCGGCTTCAGAGGGATAACTTCCATGTTCTCCATCAGGGGATCCATAAGTTTCTTTCTGTAATCCCTTATCTTATCATATGCCTCGGCAGAACCCGTAAGTTCTTTCATCTTTTCAATACCGAAACTGTGGCCCAGGCTTCTGAGAAGAAGCAGCTGCTCCGTACTGAGGTTATATCCCAGTTCGTCAGCAGCTATTTTCCAGTACTTCTGATATATTCTTTCTGTATCCAGTAATGTTCCATCCATGTCGAATATTACTGCTTTAATACCGTTAGTCAAGTTGTAAGTTTCCTTTCTCTGAGTACCCTTAAAAATGATAAATCACTGCCCCTAATTATCCCACAAATCACAGTATTTTTCCACAATAAAAGCGCTGCAGCAATCATGCCCAGCGCTTCTCTAATCTTTGTGATAATAAACTTATTGACCAGCAGAGGATAAAGTACAGCAGAAAAACCACTGCGTATATTCCAAAGGCTGCATTTGGCGAAGCCGTTCTGTTAGCCTCTATTATCTGCTGACCTACCTTCAGTACTTCAACCACGCCTATCATCATTACAAGGCTTGTGGTCTTTATCATTCTTGTTATAAGGTTTATGGTAAGCGGAATAAGTCGTCTTAAGGTCTGTGGTATCAGTATAAATACATATATCTGAACCTCTGAGAGTCCGAGGGACATGCCGGCTTCACGTTGTCCTGCCGGTATACTGACGATAGCTCCCCTTACAAGGTCTCCCATCTCAGCGGTTCCCCAGAAGCTGAAAACTATTATCGCTGCAACCTCAGCATCCAGATTGATTCCAAGTACCTTCGTACTTCCGAAGAATACGATGAACAGCAGTACCATCTGAGGCATGATCCTGACTGTTTCCAGGTACAGACGTGTTACAATCCCTACCACAGGATTCTTACGAGTCATGGCTGTACCGACTATGAGTCCAAGTGCGATGCTTATAAGAACCGCAATCAGGCTTATTCTGAGAGACACCCATAGTCCTTCCAGAAGTCTTATCATATTCCGTCCCTTTAAAAGAACATCAAATCCCAGATTACTCATTATACAAACCTCTACTTCTTCTCAGCTGTTTACACAAACCTGAGTTTCTTCTCAACCACGCTTCCGAGTGCGGATACAGGAAGCAGTATTATCAGATAAAATATTACAAGGAGCAGCAGGCATTCTGTTGTCTTATAATACAGACCTATCAGATCCTTCGCTGTAAACATCAGGTCCATAAGGCTGATTGCCGAGAACACGCTGGTCTCCTTCAGGAGAAATATTATATTTGCCGTAAATGCAGGCACACTTGTTGCAACTGCCTGCGGGAGTATGACATACATTTCAGCTCTGATAGGACTGAATCCCAGTGAAAGAGCTCCTTCCATCTGTCCCTTATCCACAGCTTCCATTCCACTTCTTACGGTCTCTGCCATATATGCTCCGCCGAAAAGCGCTATTCCTAAAACACCGCAAGACTCGGCATTCATAGGAAGTCCGAGTCTTGGAAGTGCAAAGTACATGAAGAAGAGCTGAACCATAAGCGGTGTATTTCTGAAAAGCTCAATGTATCCACGGGTAAATTGTGACAGTACCGGAATCTTATGCTGCCTGATGAGAGCTGCTATAAAACCGATCACTATCGAGAGGAGGATACCTATCCAGCCTATTTTCAGAGTAAGAAGCATAGCCTTCCAATATAGCGGAATGTATTCTGTTATCGCTTCAAAGTTCATAAGTCTCACCTTCTATTTACGTCTGTCAAGTTTCTTGGACAGGAGATTGCCCGTCCACTGAAGTACCTGCATAAGTATTACGAGGACCACGACCGTAACTATCATGATCTCAGTCTCATATCTGTAATATCCATATCTAATGGCTATATCTCCCAGTCCTCCGCCGCCGACAACACCTGCCATGGCTGAGTATCCGAGAATTGTACCAAGTGCGATCGTCACTCCTATAAGAAGTGATATTCTGGCTTCCGGCACAAGAACCTTTGTTACTATTTTTCGCTTATCAGCTCCCATGCTGAGAGCCGCTTCCACTACTCCGCTGTCCACTTCCTTAAGTGAACTCTCTACCATCCTGGCAATAAGCGGAGCTGCTGCAACCGTAAGAGGAACAACTGTTGCAAGTGTTCCGTAACTCTTTCCCACCAGAAGCTTTGTAAGCGGCTGGATAAGGATAAGAAGTATAAGAAATGGAACGCTTCTCGTTATGTTTACGACTGCATCCAGAATCTTATATAATGCCGGGTTAGGTGATATTCCCTTTGAGTCAGTTACTGTTAAAACCACTCCGAGTGGAAGTCCTATAAGATAACCCATAGCGGTTGAGATAAGGACCATGAGAAGTGTTTCTCCCGTTCCCGCAAGAAGCATTTCTGCAATTTTATCTGCTGCCATTATCCCACCCTCTTTCTGGTTTTTATCGATATCACACTGGATGATCTTGCATCATCCGAATCTTCATCTTCATACTGTGTTTCTAATATGAGGCGCTTAGCCGCCCTGGTCTTTGGATTTTCAAATATATCCTGGACCTTTCCTTCTTCCTTCAGCTCGCCGTGATCGAGAACGGCTACTCTGTCGCAGATATCACGTACAACACGCATTTCATGGGTAATAACTACTATGGTGATCCCGTACTGGGTATTTATCTTTTTTAGGAGGTTAAGAATATTGCGTGTAGTCTGTGGATCCAGCGCACTGGTTGCTTCATCGGATAAGATGATCCTTGGATTGGATGCCAGGGCTCTGGCTATAGCAACTCGCTGTTTCTGGCCGCCTGAAAGCTGAGCCGGATAACTCTTCGCCTTATCGGCAAGCTCAACTATTTCCAGGTATTCTAATGCCCTTTTTCTTGCTTCTTTTTTCTTCACGCCTGCTATCTCAAGCGGAAAGCAGACATTATCAAGAACATTTCTCTGCATAAGCAGGTTGAAATGCTGGAATATCATTCCTATGTTTTTTCTTTTGTCTCTAAGCTCCCTCTCCTTAAGAGTAGAAAGCTCGTCGCCATCAATTAGAACTTTTCCTGAGGTCGGCTTTTCCAGGAGGTTTAAGCATCTTACAAATGTACTTTTTCCGGCCCCGGATAGTCCTATAACACCGAAGATCTCGCCTTCTTCAATAGATAGATTTATGTTATCAAGTGCTTTCAGCGTATCGCCGTTTACTTCATATTCTTTTGTCAGATTCTCTACTTGGATAAGGCTCATCTTCTGTCTCCTAATTACTCTTCGAACGGAATAACTGCTCCGTCGTATGTGTCATTTATAAACTGCTTGATCTCATCAGACTTAAGTACTTCAACGAGGGCCTTGATGCCTTCATTATTCTCGTTTCCTTCCTTAACTGCGATGATATTAACATATGTCTTTGCTGCGTCTGAATCAGATGTCTCATAAGCGATTGAGTCCTTAGCTACTGAGAAACCTGCTTCAAGTGCATAGTTACCATTAAGTACTACAAATGCAACTTCATCCTTTACTCTTGATACCTGAGCTGCTTCAAGCTCCTGAATCTGAATGTTCTTTGGATTATCAACTATATCAAGTACTGTTGCTGTAAGGCCTGCGCCTTCCTTAAGTGTTATAACTCCGTTATCCTGAAGAAGCAGAAGTGCTCTTGCTTCGTTTGTTGTATCGTTAGGTACTGCTATTACATCTCCATCTGCAAGTTCATCAAGTGAGCTCTTTGTTCCAGGGTAGATACCGAATGGTTCATAGTGGATACCACCTGCATTAACGAGTGCAGTTCCGTTCTCTTCGTTGAAGTTATCAAGGTAAGGTACATGCTGGAAATAGTTAGCATCGATTTCACCACTGTCTACTACAAGGTTTGGCTGTACATAATCTTCAAACTCTGTTACTTTAAGTGTCCATCCCTGATCCTTAAGGATTTCTCCAGCCTTCTCAAGAATCTCTGCATGAGGTGTTGGAGATGCTGCGATTGTTATAGTTCCCTTATCTTCTACAGTCTTATCTGCTGAATCATCTGTTGCCTTGTCCTCTGAAGCTGTTTCCTTACCGGATGAGGTAACTCCACCTTCAACAACAAGTGTATCTTCATAATCTGCACCGTAAGTATCTATAAGTGTTGCTTCATAATCTGCATGGAAGAAGTTTTCACTTCCAAGTGTCTTAATCTCATCATTAAGCCAGTTAAGAAGTGATTCGTTGCCCTTTGATACTGCAGGTGCTATCGTATCAAGACTTCCGAGTGTCTCGATTCCAACTGTATAGCCCTCGTTCTCAATTGCAAATGCTATAACTTCTGTATTATCGTTAGCCCATGCAACGCCTGTTCCGTTCTCAAATGCACTCTTTGCAGCTGCATATGTATCGAACTTCTGAAGCTTGATGTCCGGGTTATTCTCTGTAAGGTAGGTTTCAGCTGTTGTTCCTGATATAACGATTACCTGATCATCTGCTGTGACCTGGCTGAGATCTGTTATAACGTTATCATCATGTGATACAACGCCGAGTGCTACATTCATATATGGAAGAGCGAAATCAACTTTTTCTGCTCTCTCATCTGTTACTGTAAAGTTTGCAAGGATGATATCAACCTTTCCGGTCTCCAGATACTCTACACGGCTTGCAGCCTCGGTTGATACATAATTGATCTTTACTCCAAGATCCTTTCCTATTCTTTCAGCGAAGTAAACATCATATCCCTGATAATCGCCGTTCTCATCAACATATCCAAATGGGGACTTGTCGGAGAAGACACCGATGTTAATCTCGCCTGCTTCTTTAATCTCATCTACTGTTCTGTATACTGCCTTAGCTTCTTCCTTGGTCTCATCCTTTAATGTAGAAGCTTCAACGCTTCCGTCATTACCGCATCCTGTAAGAAGACCGAAGCTGGCTGTAAGTGCAAGTGTAAGAGCTCCAAGTTTCTTAAGAAGGCCACCCTTCTTCTTTCGTTTAGTTTCATTTATTTCATTAATATTTTTTCTCATTTTATTTTCCTTCTTTCTGATAATTTAAAATCCTTCATGGTTTTTTGACATCTCGCAGGCAAGCCTGCTCGATGATGCGAATTCGTCAAAATCCCATATCTGCATTCTGCAGATATTCTGTGATTACTCCATAATGCTCTTGCACATAAATGTGCGAGCATTTGGATTAATCACTGCATATGCTTCGCATATGGGATTTTTCCTCATTTAACGCACAAAAAATGGAAGCTACCAATGTGTTAGCTCCCGAGCAAATGGCTTTGATCTATACAAATTCAATCAATCACAAAGGGTGCAACATCGACGTGAAGCAGACCCTGCAGCCATATTACATGCTCGGGAGTTCAGCATTCGACAACACATCATTTCAAATTTTTCAGAAGTAAGTAACTTGTTCATTTGAACGTCTCCTTTCTTTTTCCCTGTTGACAGGTAGGATAATAACACTATTTACCTACTATGTCAATAGGTTTTTAGTAAAAATTTTTAGGGGCATCCGAAAATGCCCCTAAATGCCTTATTTTTTAGTGATCTGATATTACTCTGTCGTAGTCATAACCACGGTCCGGAGTAAATATTCTTTCTGATAATTCAAAATATACCACTCCGTTCTTCTTTACAGGAACAGATATTTCTGCCTTACCATCTGTATCTTTTACTACCGCACTCTTTATAAGCGGGAATGCTGATGATCTGATAAGATCTGTTTCTGACTTAGTCGGATGAGCAGGCTCACCCATATCATGCCATACCTTAAGTGGATTACAGCACTCCTCATCAACTGTCTTTGTGATAAGTGTATACTCTCCTGTCATAGGAAGCTCTATCTCTCTTGTATATTCATCTGCATCAATATTCCAAAGGATTCCGGCATAACCCTTGGATGTCTTTACGATAACAGATGTCTTATCTCTGAATACACATTCTGAACCGGCGTTCTTCAGCTGCTTATAGAAAGCAAATGTCCAGAAAGTTGGCTTAGGAATATTTCCTGCAGCCACCATACCGAATCCACCATGGAACAGTGAGTAAGGAACTCCCTGCTCTTCGAAAACATCACCGAAGGTCCAGTAAGAATAAGCCTCGTTCATGTCACCGATACGTGACAGCTGTTCTGCCAGATATGCAGCATTGATATTTGTATCATGTATAACTCCCTTTGGAGTATATGAAGTACTGAACTCAGTAATATGAATAGGAGTATTCTTAAATTCTTCGAAGTTATCAGCTATATCACGCGAAGACTGAAGATTATCAAATCTCATCTCTGCATCTTCCAGCTTGTGATAATCATAGTGACCGATAGTCTTTGGGAACTCAACTGTATAGTGATGTCTGGTTATCATATCCGGCTGGAGATCGTTCTCCTTGCAGAAGGTAAGGAATTCTTTGATCCACTCTGCATCATTTACGCCGCAGATAGCAGGACCGCCCACCTTGAATCTGCTGTCATAAGCCTTGATAGCAAGATAGCTTTCCTTAAAGAGCTTGAAGTACTCATCCATATCTGCCTTGTACCAGAATCCCGGAAGATTAGGCTCATTCCATACTTCGATAGGCCATTCAAGAACTTCTTCACCATAACGGCCGCGAAGGTGCTTAAGAAGAGCCACAACCATATCTGTCCACATCTTGTAATCCTTTGGAGGAGTTGTATTACCCTTCCAGTAGAAGATTGTCTGAGTACCGCGCGCCAGCTGATATGGCATAAAGCCCAGCTCCAGATACGGACGTATCTTCAGATCTATAAATCTGTCGAATATTCTGTCAAGATAAGTGTAGTTATACTCAACCTTGATCTCGCCCTCTTCCTCATACTCATGGTAGATAGCCACGTCATCTGAGAAGAGTCCATGACCTCTGATATACTTAAAGCCTATCTCATCCTGTACAAACTCAAGCTGCTTTAAGTATTCTTCCGTAAGTGCAAGACCGAGACGTCCTGTTCCTACGCAGAAGTCCACATTATTATTAAATGCTATGCGGTTTTCCGCATTTACTGTGATTTTTTCGTTCATGTCAAACCTCTTTACAATTTTAGTTTTTAGATTAAGCCGATTTCTATTTTATCATCTCATATTCTTGTTTTCTACCGTTAAACTTCATAATAATGCTTCTTACTTTATCAGGCATTTATCATCTATATCAGATACTTTAGCATATCCGGTACAGCTCATGATAAATCTGAGGTCCTTATTCACTCTCTCTACAAAACTTACTACGCCATCAGTGCCTTCCTCCTCTAAGGACGGAAGCATGGATCTTCCCACTGCCGCAGCATCCGCTCCAAGAGCCAGTGCTTTATACACATCCGCTCCACTGGCGATACCACAGTCCACAATTATCTTAACATTCCTTCCCAAAAGAGCTTCTTTAATCTCCGGAAGAACCATCATAGGCGGTGCTGCATATGGAAGTCTTCCGTGATGATGGCTTACTATTATTGCCTTTACCCCAATATCGGCACATTTAACTGCATCCTCTGCACTGAGCACTCCCTTAACAATGAACGGAAGCTTTGTTGACTCCACATAGGAGTGGAGCATATCCGCAGTCTGCACAGCCATCTCTTCCCCAATAACCACATCCAGGCCATTCTCTCCAAAGATATGATCTATATCCATTCCTATGGCAAAGGCTCCAAACACTTCAGCAAACTGCATCTGATCACGAACCTTTGCATTATCTGCATAAGGCTTTACGATACGGACAGTCTTCGCCCCCGCTGCCATGATGCGGCTGAACATATCGTTCTCCATCATCCCGACAAAGTTCAGGATATTAAGCTTCTTTGCCGCCTCTGAGTATTCCTCAAGTCCTGTCTTCTCACGATTATCGAAACATCCAAGATGTGAGAAGGCCGGCATCATGATCGGCATATCAAACTTCTCTCCTAAGAATTCTATTCCTGTATCTGCCAGAACAGAATCTATCAGTCTCTGCTTTATCAGGATAGAATCCATATAACGTGCTGTTATTATATTTGCGTCTGATAATCTGTTATATTCCATTCTAATACAACCCTTTCAGTTCTTTCTTCAGATATGCCATGTATTTCAGATACTCATCATCTGTATTCAGATGTTCCAGGATTATCGGCATATCCGGATCAATCTCATTCATCTTTTCCACATAATGTCTAAGAGGGAATTCCCCCTTGCCCGGTGCACACTCTTCAAGCTGAAGCGTGTATTCTTCCTTAAAATGTATATCCTTGATATGACAGCTTCTTATCTTTGTGCCCAGCAGCTCTGCACACTCATCCACAAACTCCTCTGCATTAAAATATCTGTCAGCCGAGTTCGTCATGTTGATTATATCCATATGAACTGCAAAGCGGTCTCTGTCAACTTCCTCAAGCAGTTTCAGGCAGTCCTTCGGTCCTGTAGGAACCATCCATGGCATAGGCTCTAATGTAAAATATGTATTCTTCACATTAGCACGGTCAATTATTTCCCTGACCATACGGATAATCTCCTGCCGGGTTTCTTTACTGAAGTTTTCCCTGTAATGGCCATCCCATCTCGGCCCTATGGCACCGGCCACATTCACCGCACATCTGGCTCCCAGATAATCAGCCAGGCGAAGCTGCTCCACACAGTAATCCCTCATCTTAACTCTCTCACCCGGGTCCTGTGCCAGAGCATTTCTCCAGATCCCCACCTCGGCGATCATGAGTCCATGATCCTCTGCTGCCTTCTTATATTCGTCTATTTTTGTAATCGGTTCGTTACTCTGAACCGGAAACACCACTGCTCTGCATCCAAGCTTCTTCTGGTTCACAGCCCATTCTTCAGCTGAGTTATGAGCCAGCGGTGATGAAGTACCTAATCTCATGTATGTCTCCTCTATGCGTCGAGTATTTCAGATGCCTCCTTCAAAAGGTCTATTATATGCAGGTGCTGAGGACATACGCCCTCACACTGACCACAGGCTATACAGTCTGAAGCCTTGCCGCTTCTGGTTGTAAGACCTGCATAGAAGTTCTTGGATCTCCAGTCATCCGGATAACGGCGAAGAGTATTGATGGTTCTGAACACATCAGGAATGCTGATCTGCATAGGGCATCCCGGTGTACAATACTTGCAGGCTGTACATCCTATCTGAGGGATACTAAGGATATTCTCAGTAACCTCATCTATAGCCTTCATCTCTTCTTCAGTTATAGGTTCAAAATTCGTATAGGTCGCGATGTTATCATCCATCTGCTCCTCTGTAGACATTCCGGAAAGAACTGTCATAACTCCAGGAAGGGAAGATACAAATCTGAGTGCCCATGAAGCAACTGAGCTGTCCGGTCTTATAGCTTTAAACTTAGCTTCGTTCTCAGGTGCCAGATTAGCCAGCATACCGCCTCTTATAGGCTCCATAACGATGATAGGTATATTTCTCTCATGAAGGATGTTATAAAGCTCCTCTGACCTTACTACAGGATTTGTACGGTCCAGATAGTTGAGCTGGATCTGAACAAATTCAACCTCCGGATGTGCATCCAGAATCTCAGTAAGAAGCTCCGGACTTCCATGATAGGAGAATCCAAAATGCTTGATCTTGCCTTCTTCCTTCTTCTTAATTCCCCAATTGAAGCAGTCATACTTCACATAGGTATTATAGTTGTTTCCATCCTCGATGGAATGGAGCAGATAAAGGTCGAAGTAATCTACACCTGCTCTCTCGCACTGCTCATTAAATATTCTCTCAATATCGCTTTCCTGCTTTATCTCCCATGCAGGAAGCTTTGTTGCTATCTTAAATGTATCCCTTGGATAACGCTTTATAAGTGCCTCACGCATAGCCACTTCTGACTTACCGCCATGATAAACATAAGCAGTATCAAAATAGTGGAGATCCATCTTCATATACTTATCAACCATTTCACATACACGGCTGATATCAATCTCTCCATCCTTCTCAGGAAGTCTCATCATTCCGAAACCAAGCTTCGGCATAGTGCTAAGATCAATACTCATTTATATTTCCTCCTTTGATCTTTCTACTGCTTCTATAACGCGGTCACACCACTCATCAAACCCAGTATCTTCCACCTGACACTCAGGATGTGAGAGCACGTAGTCGAGGGCTATTCTTACGCCCTGATCAAATCTGATTGTGGTCTTCATATCAGGCACAGCTCTCTTCAGCTTGCTGTTATCAAATACAACCGATGCTGCCTTATCTCCTATCAGACTTCCCTCAAAGTCGAATCCATACTTATCACCGACAGCACTCAGATATTCAGACGATATATGATATGCCTTAAGCTCTACACCCAGAGCCTCAGCTATGGTCTCATATATCTGATTCCAGGTAAGTGTTTCGTCTCCTGTAATCTGGAAAGCCTCTCCTATTGCATGAGGATTGCCCATAAGTCCGATATATCCGGTTGCAAAGTCCTTGTTAAATGTAACGGTCCAAAGAGAAGTTCCGTCTCCCTGAATGATTACCGGCTTGCCTTCCTGCATACGCTTGATAACCTGATAGAAGCCCTTCTTTCCATGAACGCCCAGGGGTACATTTCTCTCATCATAGGTATGACTAGGTCTTATGATAGTTACCGGGAAGCCTTCCTCGCGGTACTTCTTCATAAGGAACTCCTCGCAGGCAATCTTGTTTCTGGAATACTCCCAGTGTGGATTGGCAAGGGTTGTACCCTCAGTAATCACATAGCTTCTTGCCGGCTTATTATATGCCGACGCTGAGCTTATATACATGTACTGCCTGGTTCTGTTCTTAAACAGTCTGTAATCGCCCTCAACTCTGTCCACTGTAAATCCTATAAATTCGCTTACTACATCGAACTTCAGGTCTCCCAGTTTTTCTTCTACATCTGCTTCATCATATATATCTGCCACAATCTGATGAACCCCTTCCGGTACCACATCAGAACGGTTGCCTCTGTTAAGGAGCCATACTTCCCAGTTTGGATCCTCTGCAAGTTTCTTAACAATAGCGGTACTGATAGTTCCCGTACCACCTATAAAAAGTGCCTTCATAGTAACTCCTGCCTCCTAATACATACCCACTAAAACACATATTTCAACTTGTTAGATCATGCCTTCATAGATCTTTGTGCAGTCCTCTTCAGTAAGAGTAACAAAACCTGATATGCTTCCCTGTCTTCCGTCACCACGGCAGAGAACTTCAACCAGCTTTGGAATATCCTCTTTCTTTGCTCCCAGCTCTTCAAAGTTAACAGGCATGCCTATTGACTTAAGGAACTTCTTAAAACACTCAATACCCTCAAGCGCTGTAACCTCCGGATTCTCAAAGTTCATCTGGCATCCCCATACACGTACAGCCACCTGTGCAAAACGCATAACATTATGCTTCATAACATACTTAAATACAGCCGGCATGGTAACTGCAAGTCCTGCTCCGTGAGCACAGTCATAAAGTGCTGACAGCTCATGCTCGATATTATGGCTGTTCCAGTCCTGGCTTCTTCCAACGCCGCAGGAATTGTTATGAGCCATCATGCCTGCCCACATGATATTTGCTCTGGCTTCATAGTTATCAGGATCAGCTATTACTCTAGGAGCCTCATACTTCATAGTAAGAAGCAGTGCTTCAATAAGTCTGTCTGTAACCTCAACCTCAGTAGAGTTAGTAAGATATCTTTCATAAAGATGAGCCATTATATCTGTAGCTCCTGCTGCTGTCTGATATGCAGGAAGAGTCTGGGTAAGTGCCGGATTCAGAATACTGAACTTAGGTCTTATGGCGTCTCCGCTGGCACCTCTCTTAAACATTCCCTCTTCCTTAGTAATAACTGAATCAGGGCTTCCTTCACTTCCGGCAGCTGCTATAGTGAGGATAGTTCCTACAGGAAGTGCTTCCTCTATTCTCTTTCCGCTGTAGAAATCCCAGAAGTCACCATCATAGATGGTTCCTGCTGCAATGGCCTTTGAAGAGTCGATAACGCTTCCGCCGCCAACTGCAAGTATGAAGTCAATGCCTTCACGTCTGCAGAGGTCGATTCCTTCGTAAACCAGACCACTTCTTGGATTAGGCTTTACACCACCCAGTTCTATATACGGAATGTTCTCTCCTTCAAGAGATTTCTTTACTCTGTCCAGCAGTCCCGAACGGGCTGCACTGCTTCCGCCATAATGTATAAGCACCTTTGTTCCGCCAAACTTCTTAACATACTTACCGGCTTCACTCTCAGTTTCCTTACCAAATACAAAATAAGTCGGTGAATAAAATGTAAAGTTTTCCATATGTTTTATCTCCTTTTCATCCGAATCGCGTATGTATGATACTATCATTTTAATGTACCCTTAATCCAAAAAATAGCAGATATTTATTGAATTTTGCCCAGTTTTTGCTATCATTGAACTATGAAATCTGAACCGCGTGAGATAATTAAATATCCTGACATTCACGGTGTTTTACTGACCGATCGGACGTCACCGGAAAGCTTCCCTGCACACTGGCACAACGAAGCTGAGTTTACTGTTGCATTAAAAGATGGATGCAGATATAAAGTTAAAGATGAGCTCATTACTCTTAATAAGCAGGATGTTCTTCTGGTCTGGCCTCGTGAACTTCACGAGATAGTTCACGTTCCCGAGAATGGATCATACTTTATCCAGTTTTCCCCTGATATTTTAGAGAATAATCTGGATATTGTTTCTATGTCCAAGTTCATGACGGAATATCACCATATAGAATATCTGAAGGAACCTGAGCTTGCTAAGCAGATTGCTGAGAAGCTGGAAGAGGTTAAATGTATAGTAGTAACGGAACCGCATTTTGCTGAGACCCGCTGCAAACTCATCATATATGACATCATTCTTCTCATCGGAGAATATGTTATGCGTGAGAAGAAACTGCAGCTCGGATCACCTCATATTTCCGACGCATCCTGGAAGCATATTCAGGAAGCCTGCTGCTATATATCCGAACACTCTGCTGACAGCCTGACACAGACAGAGGTTGCGTCCCACATAGGACTCAGCCCATATTATTTTTCAAGGCTGTTCAGGGAATATATGCAGATGACGTTTCCGGCATATCTGTCAGGAATCCGAGTAAGAACCGCTATCCGCCTTCTTGCCGACGATTCCATATCTATAACAGATGCTGCATTTCAGTCAGGTTTTCAGTCTACGACTGCATTTAACAAGGTATTCCATGATGTTACAGGATGTTCTCCGCGAGATTACAGAAAAATGCTTCGTGTGCAATCATAATTCCAGGAGGTCATATACATGTTTTTTCTTTTAAAAATTGCTATAGGTATTGTTATCGGTGGTATATCTGGTGCCCTTGCCGGAGCTATCATGAAGAGCAACGGCGGAACTCTTCGCAATATCATTCTCGGTATTGTCGGAGGTTTTGTAGGAAGCCTTGTTTTCGGACTCATCGGTTTCAAGTCAACCAACATAATAGGAACCATGATCACCTCTATCGTAGGTGCATGTATCATACTTGCAATCGGAAAAAAGATATTTAAGTAATAAGGAACTAAACTGATGAGAAATTTTACAGAAACAATATGGGAGGAAGACGAGTACAGCTATCCTGCTGCTTACGGATTCGTCCCAAATATTCATACATATTTACATGATGATGAAGAAGATCGCGACTGCATGCTTGTTGTCCCGGGAGGCGGCTACTGTGTATGTACCCCTCACGAAGGAGAGCTTGCTGCAGAAGAGTTTTATAACAGAGGCATGAACGCTTTCGTTCTGACTTATACAACAGATATAACAATGTCTGTTCCACTTAAGGATCAGCCGCTTAAGGATATTTCCAGAGCAGTGAGATTCATAAGAAAGCACGCCGAAGACTATCACATCTCCGGTAAGAAGTTTATCATCTGCGGTTTTTCTGCCGGTGCTCATGTCTGCGGAAGCCTTGCAGTTCACTTCGAAGATATTGCCGATGCAAATCCGGCTTATGCAAAGATATCCAACAGACCTGATGGTGCTATACTTTCATATCCGGTAATTACATCCGGTGAGTATACACATATTTACTCTATCCAGACCCTTCTGGGTAAAGAGCCATCACAGGAAGAGCTGGACTATTATTCAATCGAAAAGCAGGTCAAGGCTACTACTCCTCCTTGCTTTATATGGCAGACAGAGGAAGACGAGCTGGTTCCCGTTGAGAACAGCTACCTTATGGCTGAAGCTCTTCGTAAGAATAAGATTCCTTTTGCACACTATGTATTTCCAAAGGGATTCCATGGACTCAGCGTTGCAAATGAAGCTTTCTTCAAAGGCTGGTCCGGAGGTATGTACGTAATGGATCAGGTCTTCAAAGCTGTAGAAGCTGTAAAGGCCGGAAAGGGAGTTGATGTTTCTCCTGAGAGGCGTGCAGAACTGGAAGCCCAGTTTGCAGATGATGCCCCACAGGGACCACCTGAGGGCTTCGTAATAGATCAGAGTCTGGCTGATGACGCCGGTCACTGGACCGCGATGGCCGAGGCCTGGATAGAACGTTTATAGCATATAATATACGAACGACCCTGAGTCATGATGTCGTGTCCCAACCGCCCATAATAGGGCTCTGGTACACGCACATGCACTCAGGGTCTGTTTATGTATAACATCAAATATTATGCTATAGTATACGTTCAGTGTATAAATAAAAAAACAGTCCGAGCAGGCTGGTGCGTGCTGTGATATAACCACTCCGTGGTTATGCATCCGCTTTGCGTCTGCTCCGTGCTATCGCACGGTCATCCTTCACTTCGTTCAGGATTCTCGCCATCGCTTTGCTATGCCGAGAACTTTTGCAGAGTGGCTTTTCACACGGGTGCAGCGCGACATCCAGATGCTCGGACGTACGTTTCATATAATCTTATGATTTTAAGTATTAATTGAGCTCCAGTGTCTCGCCTGGCGCGAGTATTATGCGGTCAGGCACATCAAAGGACTCTGCCACAGCCTGATCAAAGCCGGCGCTGTTGGATGACGGCACCATATGATACGGAATGCTGTGCTTTGCTCCGACTGTCTTTGCACATTCAATGGCTTCTGCCATATCCATATTGTAAACTCCATCACAGCAGAAGAATGCATAATCAAGTTTTCTGTCTGCCAGTTCCTTCATCTGTGGAGTTGTTGATGTATCTCCTGAGAGATACAGGGTTTTCCCATCTGTAAATGTAAGTATGTAACCTACGCAGTTACTAACATCATGATTCTTGTTGTAACCCGCTTCAACTGCTTCAACCTTAACATATCCCAGATCGAATGTCTGATGTTCTCCATCAACTATAGCTTCCTTCCATGTGATTGTCTCACATTCGGAATTTTTGCTCTTTATCAGATCTGTTCTTGTATGATCTGAATGTCCGTGTGTGATAAGTATCAGGTCTGCAGGAACGTCATATCCGTCTCCCATAAACGGATCCACATAGATAGTCTTTCCTTCAGGTGTGGTAATTCTCATACTCGCATGTCCCTGATAATAGATAACTGCTGCCCCCATAGAATCCTCCTCGCTTTCTGTTACTCCTTCAGTGTCAGAATCAACCACTTCTTCAGTCACTGCTTCGGTAGTTTCTGCTTCCGTTGCAGTTTCTTCAGTCACAGCCTCTGTCACTGTACCTTCTGTTATAGCCACCGTTACAGCCTCCTCCTTCTCCCCACAGGAAGTTACAAAGATAAGCATAAGCATTGATAATACCAGTATTTTAGATAACTTTTTCATACTTCGTATTCCTCATAATCATAACACATTATCACAAAGCTCTTTTATATATTATCACTTTATGATAATGTTTACTTGTCTGATATTTTAGACCTTTGCTTTATATTTTAGACATTTGCACAGTTTACAGTGCTGATATCAATGTGAAGCAACCTTATAATGAAGTAGTAGTTTGGTTTTTTGATTTGTAAGGAATGTTTCACATGAAGAACACGGATTCTTTCGACAACCGTGACAGGCTTATAAAGCTTGGTCTCAATATCGGTCTTCTTCGTAAAATGAAGGGGCTTACCCAGGATCAGCTGGCTGAAAAAGCCGGGATAAGCCGTTCATTTCTGAGCACTATAGAAGCACCTTCTCTCGTTCAATCCTTCTCCATTGATATCCTTTACAATCTTTCTGATGCTCTGGATATCGATCCCGGAGATTTAATAAACGGTGATATCTATAAAGACCTTTAGACCGTAAGTTCTTCTCCCATAGCATGTCTTGCTGCTATCATTCCAAATGTATAGCATCTTCCAAGTGACAGTCCTGTCTGGTGGAATGGATAATCAGCGCCGCCATAGAACTGACCTCCAAGATTTCCTACGCAGTAAAGTCCGTCGATAGGCTTTCCGTTGTCTCCGACTGCCTGTCCAAATTCATTAACAGTAATTCCCGAAACTTCAGCTGATACACGTATATGCTTTCTTGCGCCCCAGAACGGTGCCTTCACTATCTTATTCATATACTTTGCAGGCTTACCGAAGTCTGTATCACATCCGGCATCGCAGAGTTCATTATATCTGTCGATGGATGCCTTCATCTTGTCGTATGGAATATCCAGTTCCTTTGCAAGTTCTTCCAATGTATCACATCTATGAAGATCTATAAGATTCTTAAATACGCCCTTAGGATCCTCCACTGCGCCCGGGATAAACTTCTCCATAACAAAAGGTGGAACCGGTCCGTCAACAAAAGCCTCCTTCGGCAGTGACATATAATCATCATCATAGATCATGCAGTACCAGCCCTTTGATCCGTCCTGATGATCCGGATCCAGCTGAGAACCCTTATACGACGGCTGAGATCTGAGAATATTTCCCATATATACAAAGCCTGTATATTCATTTGTGAAACGTTCTCCCTCCATATTGAGGTATAAGAACGGTTCCTCAAACATAAGTGCAGAATCAAAGTCGTGCATCATCTTAGTATGTCCAAGCGGCTCCATATGAGCACCAGCCTCGATGGCAAGGATATGTCCGTCTCCTGTCTTTCCTCTCTGCTTTTTATCAAATTCAGCTATATCAGGACAGTACTTATCAACCATGGCAGGATTATTTGTATAATCTCCTGTTGAAAGTATTACCGCCTTAGATGCATTAAACTGAATGTACTCACCATCTGATGTTTTTCCTATTACACCTGTTACTCTGTTTCCATCCTTAAGGATCTTTACCGCCGGTGTAGAGAAAAAGGTCTCAAAATTCGAATGTTCTTCTGATAATCTGGCAACTATTTTTCTGAGGGCATGGCCTGTATTATAAGGCTTTGGTCCGATCCACGGAGCCCAGAAATAGCAGTGATCATCACCATAATCATAAGTGTTGGTTCTGTCTTTCCATACGCCTGTAAAATCTCCGCTGGTACTTCTGAATGCAGATAACATATCTCCATCATTAAGCAGTGCAGCTGAGTTGGCGTTGTCATCAACTTTACTTCCATCACCGTACTCTGTTTCTGTAGTGAAACCGGCACGATTAAAGAGCCACATCATAGCTTCCTCTGAATACTTTGCATAAGCACGGAGCTGCTTTGTATCAGCTCTCCAGTCACAGAGGCTGTTGGTGTGATGTATCCACTTTTCAATACCCGCCTCAGTTGAACGGGATCTTATAATAGCTGAACCGCAGTTTCCCTGTGATACCACAGTACCTTCCTTCTGAAGAAGAGCAACCTTAGCCCCCAGCTCTGCTGCCCATCCTGCAGCCGGAACACCTGCCGCTCCCGCTCCAACAACTACAATGTCAAAATCCAGAACCCTTCCGGGAGTAATATCTCCCTCAACACAGCTGGAATACTCCAGCTCCTCTTTAGTTACAATACTTTTCATCTTCTTCATGTCCCCCTAAAATATTTAACAGATTCTTGGAAGCAGTTCTCCGCTTGGTCGAGCAAGAAATGTCTTCGCACCTACTGCTGTATTAAGAATAACCTTACCCTGATTCTCCTCTGTTACTTCACCGATAACAGCTGCTCCTTCTGAATTCGGACATGCATGAAGCGCATCCAGAATCTTATCTGCTTCTGAAGCAGGAGCAAAGATAACCAGTCTTCCTTCACATGCAAGATAGAGAGGCTCCAGTCCCAGCATAGAGCATACTCCCCTTACACCATCCTGTACCGGAATCTTCTCAGAATCAAGAGAGATTCCAACATTGCTTTCTGCAGCAATTTCATAGAGAACAGTACCAACACCACCTCTTGTTGCATCTCTGATTACATGCACATCTTTAGTTGCCTCAAGCACTGCCTCCACATTCTTTGCAAGCGGTGCGCAGTCACTTGTGATATCTGCATCGATCTTGAAATCATTTCTTGCAAGAAGAATAGTACATCCATGACGTCCTATATCTCCTGTTACGATGATCTTATCTCCCGGCTTTGCGAAAGCACCTGATGTAGCAGCACCTTCGATTATATGACCGATTCCTGTTGTTGTGATAAATATCTTATCAACCTGTCCCTTACCTGCAACCTTTGTATCTCCTGCAACAAGATTTACTCCGGCCTCTCTTGCAGTCTTGCCCATAGCCTCGGCAATCTCCTCAAGCTTCTCAACCGGGAATCCTTCCTCGATAACGAAAGAGCATGTGAGATACTCAGGCTTTGCGCCCATACAGGCAACATCATTAACCGTTCCGCATATAGAAAGCTTTCCTATATTTCCGCCCGGGAACTCATAAGGTGATACTATGAAACCATCTGTCGACATAGCAATCTTTCCTGCTGCCATATCAAGAACAGCCGCATCATCAGCCGTAAGATATGGATTTGCAAAATGCTTTTTAAATATATTTCCTATCAGTTCATTTGTCTGGACTCCACCGGAGCCATGTGCAAGTGTAATCTTATCTTCCATCTGTTTTTCCTTCTTTTATTATTTTAAATGCTGTGCTTACCGCAGTCTTTCGGACCGGCCTTATGCTTACTTTAATCCTACGGACTGTCCGTATGTATAATAAGCAGCGCAGGCACCCTCATCAGATACCATACATGCGCCAACTGCATGAAGTGGTGTACATGCTTTTCCGAACATCGGACAATCTGATGGCTTGCACATTCCCTGAAGAACCTCACCACAACGGCAGGCAGGATTTGGACGTCCTGTGATTTCAGGAATGCTGTGCTTTATTCTTGCATCGAAGTCTGCATATTCTGCGCGGAGCTTCATGCCTGACATTTCAATTATTCCAAGGCCTCTCCACTCTGTATCGCAGAGTTCCATAACCTCATCCATCAGCTTCTGTGCTGCCGGATTGCCCTCAGGCTTAACAACTCTTGTATAGCAGTTTTCAAAGAAAGGCTCACCCTTCTCTAAGTTATCTATTGTAACAGCAAGAGCTGTCATAAGCTCATTTGCAGTAAAACCTGCAACAACACCGGATACACCTTCTTCCTTCAGCTGCTCACAGATTGCTGTACCTGTGATTGCATTTACATGTCCCGGATACAGGAAGGCATCTGCACTTCCCTTAAGCTTCTGATATGCATTTGGCATGGTCTTATTGGCTGTAAGGATAGAGAAATTCTTCAGTCCCAGCTTCTCAGCCTTCTTCACTGCAAGACAGGCTGATGGAGTTGTTGTTTCAAAGCCGACTGCAAGGAATACTACCTGAAGATCAGGGTTTTCCTTTGCCAGTTCAACGGCATCGTCAGGTGAGTAAACCGGACGGATATCTGCGCCTTCTGCTCTGGCACCGGCCATATTCATCTTTGTACCCGGAACCTTGATAAGATCCCCGAAGGTACATATGGTGCATTTTTTCTCAAGGGCAAGGTAGATTGCCTCATCGATATAGCCTACAGGAGTTACACAGACCGGACAGCCCGGTCCTGATATAAGATCCACATCCTCAGGAAGGAGATTTCTTATGCCCAGACGGAATATCTCATGCGTATGAGTTCCGCAGACCTCCATGATACGAAGTTTTTTTCCTTTATAGCCTGAGATTATCTCTCTGGCATTATCTATTATTTCGCTCATTATATTTCCCTCTTATTCACACAATTATCTTGCGTGTCTGTTCATGATAGTTGAAGTCTCTTCGGTATCATCGCTTGATATCTTTGCGATAGCAACACCTGCATGAACCATAACATAATCGCCCGGCTCAAGATCTTCAAGGAGCTCAGCGCTTACATCTCTCTTTGCACCGCTGGCATCGATCACTGCCGTACCGTCTTTTACACTTACTACCTTAGCTGCAAGTCCTACACACATTTTTATATCCTCCATAAATTTATCTATTTCTTAAAGAGTCCTGCCAGTGCCTGACCGACACATATTCCTCCATCGTTCGGTGGTATCAGACTGTGCCTCAGCACTCTGAAGCCTGCCTTCAGAAGTCCTTCCTCTGTCAGTCTCAGCAGCAGTTTGTTCTGATAAACACCACCGCTCAGGGCAGCAGTTCCTATTCCTGTTTTATCTCTGTACAAAATACAATTCTGAATGATTATCTCTGCCAGTCTCCTGTGGAAATGATAGGCAAGTTTATCTCTGTCTTCTCCGTTCATATAGCGGGTGGCTATATCAAGCAGAAGCTTATTCGTATCATAGTCATCTCTTCCCGTGGTATCCGGGTTGATTATCACATCTGCATTGCCGGCCTTCACTGCTGAAGCTGCGTACCTTTCTGCCGCAAACATAAGTGATGTTGATGCTTCACCTTCAAAGGTTGACGCTCTTCTTATTCCCAGCACTGCACTGGCTGCATCAAACAGTCTTCCTGCACTTGTTGATGTGATACTGTTTATTCCTGTACGTATCATATTCTGCAGAATGTCATATTCCATACCGGAGCAGAGTCCCAACGTATTGCATATATCCTCTTTGCTGATTTCGCTTCCCAGAATGGATGCGGCTATTCTCCAGCCCTCCTTAGAGGACAGGTCTCCGCCTGACTGAATGAACGGGGTTATATGTCCCAGTCTTTCAAAGCCTGTGGTGCTGCAGAGAAGATATTCTCCTCCCCAGATAGTTCCATCAGTTCCATATCCGGTTCCATCAAAGGAAACGCCTATCACATCATCCAGATATTCGTTCTCCGCCATACACGAAAGTATATGTGCATAATGATGCTGAACCTTCATAACCGGAAGTCCCAGGGATTCCGCAACCGCAGTAGTATTATACTTCGGATGCATATCACATACAACCAGTGACGGTTCTGCTTCAAGAAGAGTCTCCATCCTGCGGACCGACTCTTCGAGAGCATTTACGGTTCTGATATCCTCCATATCCCCCACATAGGCAGATGGATATATAAGAGTATCCTTCGCTATCGCAAATGTATTCTTCAGCTCTCCTCCAATGGCCAGCACCGAACCCCGAATATCACTGTCTATCATTATCGGCAGTGGAGCAAATCCTCTCGAACGCCTTATCATGTATGGGCGTCCCTTATAAAAGTCTGTAACCGAGTCATCTGCTCTGGTTCTTATCATACGGTCATTGGAAAGTATATAATCCGTAAAGCCTGCGATCTCACTCAGTGCATCCTCATCAGTCCTGCATATCGGAGCTCCCGATGCATTGGCACTGGTCATGACCAGACAGTCCGAAACTCTTATATCATCTGTATAATCAAAGAGCAGCATATGCAGCGGCGTATATGGAAGCATAACCCCCACGTTCGGATTATCCGGTGCTACTGACTCCGCCAGTGTGCATCCTGTTCCCACCGAAGCTGCTGTGTCATCTGGTTTCTGATATCCCGTAAGCAGCTCTCTCATCTTATCTTCTGATTCAGGAAGAATGCATTCTCTCAGAACAGTATCCATATCCTTCATCATAACTGCAAAAGGCTTCATAGGTCTGTTCTTCAGCAGTCTCAGTCTTGCCACTGCCTCTTCATTCTTCGCATCACAGGCCAGATGAAATCCACCGATTCCCTTTACGGCTACTATCTTTCCGTCTGCAAGAGCTCTTCTTGCTGCCGTAATGGCCTCACTGCCTCTTACTGTAATCTGTAGTCCCTGAGTCGCCGCATCCTTCAGGCTTCCATCTGGTCCCTGAATCGCTGCACTGCTCAGCCCTGTCTCGATCAGATACACGCTCGGTCCACAGTTCGGACAGCATACAGGCTGTGCATCATAACGTCTTGTCTCAGGATGTGTATATTCATATTCGCATTCAGGACACATATCGAAATCCTTCATGCTGGTTCTTTCTCTGTCGTACGGCATGGAATCGAGTATGGTAAGTCTCGGTCCACAGTTCGTACAATTTATAAACGGATGCATGTATCTTCTGTTGCCCGGATCAAAGAGTTCTTTCTTACAGTCCTCGCAGATTGCTATATCCGGCGATACGAAGATATCTCCTGCGTCCTTCTCACTCTCTATTATTTCAAAAGAATCAAAGGGCGGCATATCACATTCATGGGTGATAGTATTCAGTATCACTGCCCTGGCCGGAGGCATATGCTTCAGCGCATCCTGAAGAATATCCACATCTCCCTGGGCAAATATTTCTACATAGGAACCCTTATTTGCAACGGTTCCTGTTATTCCATTCTCTTTACAGGTGCGGCTCACAAAAGGTCTGAAGCCAACGCCCTGAACGATTCCATAAACTCTTATATTGTATGTGAGCGTCGTCCTCACCTCCTTCTTGCCATCCTGTCTCTTCACTAGTTGTACAGTGTCTTTCCCTCATCCAGAGGTCTTCCTGATATTGCGAAATGCGGGAATGAGATAAATGCACCCTTATAGCCCGCTGCATCCAGAAGTCTCTTTATATCATCATCTGCGATGATGGTATCATAATCACTATCAAGTACCAGCTTCCAGAGTTCATCCTCTCCGTCAAGTCTTCTGTCTCCTTCTGCCGCATAGTTCTTATCTGACATAAAGAAGGTTGCGCAGTTTACGTTACTTCCTTCTCCTATTATGTTTCTTAATTCATTTGCTGCAAACTGAGATCCGATGATAAGTGTTTTTCCAAGAGAACCTGCTTCTGAAGCCGTCTTAACTTCTGCAAGAACACTTTCCGGAATAAACGGATAACCAACTTCGTATGGTGTTCCGAACTTTTCCTTCAGATACTCTGCCGCTTTTATACCGGCTGCACTTACAACCAGATTCTTCTTAACCGTTCCGGCTGCTCTTACAGCATCCAGATCAGTTCCGACTCCATATATTACAGAATCCTCTATTCCATAACGGCGGAGTCCTTCCTTAAGAGGCGCCTCCGATGAATATCCGGTTTCAAGCGGTGTAGCACCGATAACACCGACCACGGCAACTTCAGTTCCGCCTGAATTCTCCGATGCGTCAGTTCCGGCATCCTTTCCCGCGAATTCACGAAACAGCTGATCCCAGGCTTCACTCTCGCCCTCATCGTAATATCTCGTGCCGATTGCATTTACAG
Organism: uncultured Eubacteriales bacterium; assembly: GCA_900316715.1. Lineage (GTDB taxonomy): Bacteria > Bacillota > Clostridia > Lachnospirales > Lachnospiraceae > Eubacterium_Q. The sequence goes on along the minus strand of ONEC01000023.1, from coordinate 7,082 downwards.
TAATGCATGGAACTCCGGTCTTCTTCTCTGCCATACGCTTCAGTGCCTTCATGTCCGTTGCGATAACTGCTGGAACCGGGGTCGCAACTATGGCTGTGAAATTGCAGTTAAGGCTTTCCTGGGCACTGGCCAGCTTTGCGATAAGCTTATCATCACGTCCCATTATGGCATCCATATCACGGAGTCCTGCACTGAAGACTGCACTTCTCTTTGTAAACCATCTCGGCTCGTCAAAACCGCAAATATTTCCGGCGCAGCCACCTGCATCGCAGATTACTATCAGTCCGCCCAGTTCATATAATACCCCGCATGCTCCCGACTGATCCGGTGCAAAGGGTGATAAATACTTAAGTAGTTTTTTCATAAATGCTCCAAATATTATGATAGCTTCTCAGCTAATCTCTCAAACAGCTTGATAGTTCCGTCATATCCGAATGGCTGTGCATCATCGCACCAGTCAATTCCCGGAGTTTCAGGATGATAGTACTCACAGTCTGCTCCGATATATACATCCACCTTCTCTTCTTTATAGTGAAGCATGGTCGGTGAAAGATTAGAATATATCTTGGTATCGGGACTGAGTTCTGCAAGTCTCTTCAGGAATCTGAAATTCAGTTCTCCAATGGTTGCGAATATTTCCTTAACAGCGTGTCCTTCCTCAATAAGCATAAGCGCCATCTCGATAGGATCTCCGTTCTGGATCTCGCCCACTGCAAACTCCAGTTTTCCAAATCTGTCTCTGAAATCATCTATGGTCTTTCTTGCATTTTCATAATATTCTGTATCATCCAGTTCCGCTCCGAGGGCCTGTCCCAGAAGTCTGTACTGATTTCTTATCTTATCTATTCTGTATAGTCTGAGCATTTCTATAAATGGAATGCCCAGTCTCTGCTGCATATCCTGAGCTGCTGCTCTGGCTTCCGGATTCAGCACGAGGCTGAAGTTGGCCTTTGAGAGTTCATGATATTCCTCAATATTATTACATCTTGAAAGCTCACGGATATTTTTAATACCGATGGATTTCATCAGAGTATAAAGCTCTGAGCTGTCAAAAAGTGGTGTAAAGTATCCGAGTATATTCATATCAGCAGAATTACGTCTGTCCTGTTTTTCCAGAAGAGAATAAACAGAGGTTCTGACTGCTGCCATAGGCGGAAGTCTCTTCTCTCTTGTAAGTGCATACATGTAGCAAGCCACTGCAGGTATTCCTGTCTTCTCAGTTACACGTCTGCAGACACGTTCCATATCTGTTCCAAGAAGTGCATCAACGCAGGTGATACATATCATGATTGCTGATGGCTTCTTGCCTAGTACTGAAAGCATCTCCTCAGCTGCCTGAGGAATCTTTGTAAGATGTCTTCCCGTAACTATATCCGTATCATCCAGTAACTGGAAGAAGAAGCGATCTCTATACTCCGGTGCTGAACGGAAAAGGGATGTATTTCTGCCGCAGCATCCCGGAGAAACAAGCAGCATGACCGAGTCCGGCACCGCGAGTCCCGCGCGCTTTACGCCAAATCCCTTTGCTCCCGGAGAGTTAAAGGACAGTGTTGCCGGCGAGCTGTATATCAGATGCTCGGAACTCTTAAGTTCTGCCGGAAGTCCGGCGAGTCCCTGCTCTGCCAGTTCTTTTGCAGTTTTAAAATATGCTTCGCTCATTTACTTACTATCCTTTTCATCTTCTTCTATAAGCAGTCTTGCCAGATCAAGGAATCTCTTACTTACTTCAAGTGTCGGATCACCTTCGATCACAGTCTTTCCCATATCCTCATAATGAATGATATCATTGGTTCTCGGAATATCTGCAACTATAGGAAGTCCGGTCTTCTCTGCAAATGCACGTACCTTCTCTTCCTCACCTTCAACCGCACGGCGGTTCATAACGATACCTCTTACTTTTGCGTAGCTTCTGTCCTGGAAGTTATTAACTGCACTGTTGATATTATCTGCAGCATAAAGGGCCATCTTTTCGCCTGATGTAACTATCAGAACCTTTTCCGCATATCCTTCTCTTATCGGTGCTGCAAAACCTCCGCAGACAACATCTCCAAGTACATCATAGAGAACCGCATCCGGCTTATACTTTTCAAAAAGCTCCAGCTCTTCCAAAAGTGAAAATGTAGTTATGATTCCTCTTCCTGCACAGCCCAGTCCCGGTGTAGGTCCTCCTGTCTCTATACAGAGAACGCCTCCGAAACCTTCCCTTGTTATCTGATCAAGAGAGGTCGGCTCCTCATCATGCTCACGCATATAGTTCATGACCGGCATCACAGGATTTCCTGAAAGGAGATTCGCAGTTGAATCCGCCTTAGGATCACATCCGATCTGTATTACTCTTTTACCAAGGGAAGCAAGAGCCGCCGAAAGATTCGACGTAACCGTTGACTTACCGATTCCACCCTTGCCGTATATGGCTACCTTTATCATTATCTAAACTCCTTCAATGTATTAAAAAACGGTATATCCGTATCTATCATATTTATCTCTTCCGACTTATAGCATCTTCCTGAAAATGCATCGTGTGGAAGACGGATGAATCTCTGGCTCCTGCATATCGGCTGGAACAGCGGATCTGCGATCACTATCTCTGAAGCCTTAAGTTCCTCTTCCAGACGTTCCTCATCATCGCAGGAAATGTCCTTATCCGAAAGCTGTGACATATCTCCATCACCCACAGTTTCCAGAACTCTCGTTCCATGTCCTGTGCAAATGGATATGGCCGCTGCCAGAGATGTGGCAAGAACGCTTTCGCCGACCACTGCAATCCTGCTGTCAAAGCTTCTGTACTTCTCAGCTACGTTCGAACCTACGTCAGCTGACGCCGCTTTTTCATCCACAGAATTTTCTGACAACTTATGCTTTTTATCTGCAGCCCGTCTCAGTTCCTCTGCGAGAAATGCAGCGAAGCATTTTCCATATGGCACTCCCACTATAAACGGAATTCCATATCTCTGCTGCAGACTCTCAGCCAGTGGGCGTCCTGCGGAAGAAACAACGAGGCTTACATCTGCTCTGTCCAGTCTCCTTACCTCGTCAAGGGAAGTTCCCATTCCGATGCATGCATTTACTGTGAAGCCGTTCTTCTCAAGCCATCGTTTCATTTCCTTATCGGTTCCAAGCGGAAAGTCCAGAGGTGTCATGCCAAGGATGTTGACCCGCTTTCCTGCTATCTCGGCTGTATCACTCTTTGGCACATCTGCTGTGCTGTCCACTGAACTTCTCATCTCGCCTGAAGTTCCCGTGAACCTTTCAGAGAGCGTACGAAATGCATTGCCCGCTCCCGTTATATAGCTCTGCATGCCATTTGTCTTTACATCAAAGGCAGGAATTCCGGTCCGGTTCTCCACTTCATAAGCTATGGCATCCATATCTATTCCGATCATGGCCGGCATAGGGGAGGCACATATTGCGATATACTCAGGACGAAGCTCCTGTGCTGCAGTAGAGAGGTCGTCGATGAACTTCTCATCGTTACCCATAACTGCATCACTCTCTGTAAGCCCGGATATGTACATCATACTGTCCATGTCATACCATCTTGGCTCGTCATGAGTTGTATAGGTGGAGTTGCAGCCTGAAGCATCATGAATGACTGTCATGCCGCCAAACTCGAACAGCGCTGAGCAGACGCCTGAAGTATCCGCTGCATATATTGATATTATTCTTGCAGTCTGATTCATAGGCAGCTGTCGCACCCCCATCCCTTGTGACTGATAATCTTCTTTGTATCTTTAGGCTTCTGATAGGCTTCTATCATAAGTCCTGCAATCTTCTTTACTGCGTCATATCCGAACATTCCGCCGCCTTCAACTATGTCAACGAAGTGCTGTGTTCCTGTAAAGTAAGCAGCCTTCTGTCCAATGGCAAGTATACTGCTCGCCTGAGGTTCGGTGCTGTTTGCCTGCACTGAACTCACTGCGCTTTGAGTTGAAGCTGTACTGCAGCTAGCCTGAGCCGCAAATCTCATGGCAGGATCGTTGGTCGGATACAGTTTTATAAAATGGCCATTCAGGCTCCGCTCGTGCGCTGCGAGTCTCTCATAGGCATCCCTCTCATCCGCTGGGAAATTATCCGAATATATTCTCTTAACATTGAAGCCATGCTTCAGTAATAATTCTGAAAACTCAAGTATATATGGAAATGCTGTGTAATCTATGGCAATCTCCGTATCTCCGATTATGCCATACGCCTCGTCAAGTGCCGCATAGGCTTCTGACTTACGCCCGTCTATCCAGCTTTCAATCTCTGCTCTGGAAAGTCCCAGCTCCTGCCCAAATGCGATAAGGCTCTCATCAAGTTTACTCTCATCAAATCGAAGAGGAACTCTGCTCCACTCACATCCCAGTCTTTCTGTCAGCTGTTTTGCTGCAGCATCTGTAACAGAAAGATATGATACTATACGTCCTGCCGCTCCTAGGCGCAGATACTCATCGTATGACTTACAATCTGTTATATCCCAGACCTTATGACACGAAAGTTCTATAAGTGATACCAGATCTGAGGCCTTATCATTCGGAAGATTTGAACCGACGATTCCCACCAGGCCGTCATCCCTCTCCAGCTTCTTTACAGCTTCATAGAGACTGATCTTCATCATGCCATCCGGCGACATGGTCTTTCTCATAGTCGGTATCATGTAGCACTCCACAAAGTCGATTCCCGGATACATCTGTGACAGTTCATCAGTTATCATCATGAAATCACAGCCTTCAAACATATGCATGCAGCTGAGATATATAAGAACGCAGCGTGGTTTCTTCTCCATCTTATCCACGATGTGAGCAGTACCTTCTATAACACGCTTCTCCATCTCGCCGTTCCACATATCTTCTTCGCGCAGAGCGACCCAGGACATACGGGTTGTTTCATTCATCTCTGCAGCCGTAAGAATAACGCCTCGAAGACATCCCTGAGCACATACATAGACCTGATGTGACTCCGGGATCAGCATTCCGGTATGAACAATATTCCATACGCCTCTTGCCGGAGCGTTGTACTGCAGTCCTTCATAAAAAGGCGCACTGAAATCTATATCCTTCAGCAGTACCGGTTCCGGTGTTCTGTTTTCAGTTGTCCGAAGTGCTTTTATCATATTCCATCCTCAATCACAATTGCACAATCAACCTCGATTGCCGTCATGCAGTTCTCACTCTGCTGCCATGATCCTGTCCGCAGCTGCCAGAAGTATCTTTGTTACTTCACTGTCAGGGAAGAGCTCCACAACTGTCTTTCCTGCTGCTTCAGCCTTTTCAAATATACTGTCTCTCGGTACTACCGTAATAACATCTGTATTAAAATCCGCCGCCAGTTCGCGGGCTCTCTTTTCTTCATCTTCAACGCCACGGCAGTTAAGTATGATTCCGCCCAGCTTAGCATAATCTCGCTTCTTGAAATTCTCCACAGCCATAGCAATGTTTGCTGCCGCATATATGGACATCTTCTCACCGGAAGTAACTATATATACCTTATCTGCATAGCCCTTACGCATAGGCATTGTGAAGCCTCCGCAGACCACATCTCCGAGAACATCATATATAACAACATCCGGCTTATACTTCTCATAAGCTCCCTTAGCCTCAAGAGATTCCAGAGCGTTAATGATTCCTCTTCCTGCGCAGCCCAGTCCCGGTATCGGGCCACCGGCCTCAACACAGTAAACACCGGCCGAGCTTTCCTTTACCATATCCTCAAGAGTAAATGGCTTTCCGCTTCTTACAAGATCAAGAACAGTTGACATCTCCTCCTTGGGACGAAGAAGCGTGGTCGAATCCGCCTTCGGATCACAGCCGATCTGCATAACAATAAGTCCTCGAGCAGCAAGAGCTGCAGAAAGATTCGAAGACAGTGTCGACTTACCTATTCCACCTTTTCCGTAAATTGCAAACTTTATCATTTATAAACTCCTTTGAAATGCTCTGCAAGTTCGGTGAACTCTATATCCAATTGCATAAAAAATCGCACTCAACGGCATGCGAAGAGTGCGAGTAATAGCGTAGACTACGAACCTACGTCATTCCCACATGCTTCTATCTCAAGCCGAAATATTATTTCGAGTTTCAATATCAGGTTGGTCTTATATTCATCTTTGGATTATCATTCTAACATAACGGGCAGGCAGTGTCAAAGCACTAATATTCCTAATGTTATTCTGTGATAAGATTTCTTACTTCAACCCTCTTGGTCTTACCCGCTGCCATATATGCAAACAGGAAATAACAAAGAGCTACAGCCGCTATCGGAAGAAATACTGTGATAAATCTGTAGTCTATAACAAAATTTACTATTCCCATGCTTCTCAGCAGATGGGACAGAAGTTTTTCAGATAATGTCAGACTGAGTGTAGTTCCGATTATGATTCCGAAGATGGCAACTATCAGAAATCTTACTGCAAACTGCAGTCTGAGATTCCTTGAAGTAAATCCCAGAGCCTTATATATTCCTATATCTATCTTCTCCCTGACAAAGGTCTTCGAACATATCATGGACACAACCACCAGGGCAAATATCACAGAGATAACATATATGACTGCTTTGATCGAATATGCTATCGTTGTTATCAATCTAGGCGCGGAACCGTCCTCCGAATATACAGATATGAAAATATCTCCTGACAGCTCGGACTCGATCTTATCTTTGATTTCTTCTGCTTTTTCAGGATTCGAAAGCTTATAGCCCACATACTGTACGACAAAATCATCTATAAAGAATGCTGCAGCCTCGCTGTTCATTCCGAAGAATCGTCCCGCATCATTAATATCTGTAATAAATCCGGAAATGACACAGCTGTTTCTCCTTCCTCTAAAGGATACTTCAACCACATCACCGATATTATATCCCATATCCTCCGCATATATCTGGCTCACGACAATTTCGTTTTCATAGAGAGGTGCGCGTCCTTTAGTAACGGTAAATACCTCTTCATCCTCAGACATAACGCAGTACAGCTTTTCACCGTTTAATAGCATATATGTAGTTTCGAAGCCATAGCGTTCTTCTATATCGGAATACTCTCTGATAATGTCTTCCATTTTCTCAAACTGTTTTCTCACATACTCTGTATTTTCCGGACTGCGTTCTTCCGT
>ONEC01000012.1 GCA_900316715.1 uncultured Eubacteriales bacterium | reverse complement strand
GGTGTATCTGTTGTCATGTTGTTTGAGTATGAGTACATTGGGAACCAAGGAGCATTTGGCTCAACTACTGAACCGATCATCTCTGGATATGTTGTAACGCCATAAGCTTCAAAACACTTAACAACTGGCTCTGCAAGTGTATCAAAGAACTCTGATGTCTGCTCTTCTGGCTTGTTAGCGTTCTTTCCATCTGTAGATGTACCATGGTACTGAGGCATGTAGCTGTACTGGCAGATATGTGAAGCCTTGTACTCTGGATCTGACCACTTAGATCTCATTTCCTCTGTACGATAGAAGTATCCGTCGTCATCTACTTCATAGTCTACACCTTCAACACCCCAGAATCTGAGGTCTCTGATTTCCTGTGAGCAAAGGTCATCGAGGAACTGGAATGCAGCCTCAACATCCTCACAGCTTGTTGTAATAGCAACACCTGATGACATGTTAAGTGTATCATCATATGTATGCCATCTGTTCTCCATTCCTGCCTCAGCTGTAAGACCAAGAGGAATGTAGTTGCAGCCTTCCTTATCAAGACCAGACTGCTTGAATGAATCTGTTATAGTAAAGTTGAAATCCCAGTTCTGATCACACATACCGAGAACTCTACCTGTTGAAAGCTTTGCGATGTACTCATCATATGTCTGAGTACCGAACTCAACATCGATGATACCCTTAGCATACTCTTCGTTAAGCTTCTTGAAATACATCTTAGCTGTTGGTGTTGTATTGTAATCAACAATCTTAAGGTTTTCCTTATCAACGATTACAGAACCATCGTTTGGATAACCATCAAGGAACTCAGGAGCGTTCTCTATACAGAAGTATCTCCAGTCCTCACAAAGCATTGTGTAAGGGATAATAGCTGTTCCGTCTTCAAGTGTTGGATGCTCAGCATAGTATCTCTCAAGAAGATCGAAGTACTGATCAAGTGTCTCGATCTTTGGATAGTTGTCCCACTCAAGAACCTTAGCCTGAACCCAGAATGCCTCATCATTATGAGTTGTTGTCTTAGATTCGCCAAGTGTGTTTCCGAAAACGTTCATCCAGTAGATATGACCATCATCCATACGGAACATATCCCACTCTTCGTCTGTGTAGAACGCCTTAAGATTTGGATAATTGTCAAGATAATCATCCCATGGAATAAGAACATCGTTATCGTAGAGCTGCATCATAGCATCTCCACCGTTGATGAAGTCAGGATAATCACCACCGGCGATGATTGTTCCTATAGCCTCAGCATCTGTCTGACCTGTAAGCCATGTCTCCTTAACTTTGACACCTGTCTTCTCAGCAATGATCTGCTGAATCTCGTTGTCATCGTTAATTTCTGTACCAGGCATTGCTATGAACATATCAAATTCCTTGATATCGCCTGATGCAGCAGCTTCTGTTGACTGCTCCTCTGTGTTACCTGCATCCTCTGTTGCAGCTGTTGTAGCTGCCTCTGTATCCTTAGCAGCTTCTGTAGTAGCAGTATCTTCTCCACAACCTGAAAGCGCAGTTGCCATCATAGCTGCGGTGAGGCCGACAGTTGTCAGCTTCTTAGCCCACTTCTTCATACTAAACCTCCTTTTAAAATAAAAAAATTGTATGACACCCAATGTTCGGGCAATTAGGTGATTTAATTATATTCCAGAAACTGCTTTTTCGCCCCCTACAAACTCTCAATAAAACCCCTACAAATTCTTAATTTTTTCTTATCTTTTATTAAAAATATATATAAAAAATCCCCTAAAGCGCCGTTGTTTAGGGGATTTTTGACATATTTCTTTAAATTATGTAAACCAGTTTGTTTTATGTTAACTATTCCGCGTTTTTCTGTCTTCTGTACTGAGACGGAGTCATTCCTTTAATCTCAATAAACTTTCTGATGAAATAATCACTGTTCTTATAACCGACCGCAGCGGATATATCCACTATCCTGTCTCCCGTATTAATGAGCATCTTTGCAGCCTCGTTGATCCTGTAATCTGTCAGGTAATCCTTAAAGGATACACCATACTTCTTACTGAATAGAGATCCCAGATAACTGCAGTTGATGAAATACTTCTCACTCAGTTTCTTAAGACTCAGATTCTCGCTGTAATTCTCTTTTATCTCCTTCTCCACATCCTTCAGGATTCCGTGAGACATGTTCTTTCTGAGCTGCTGCAGATACTCCGCATATTCACAGGCAAACTTATACATATGCTTACTGCTTCCGCGTCTTACACCGTCATCAAAGGAGCTCTCACTTATCCTGTGAAGGATTTCCTCCTGGTCTATCTCATCATCAAGTTCAACAGCCATATGAATAAGCTGGAACAGGAGATAATTTATATTGAGGCTTACGGAATTGCCCGGACCTGCCGCTCCTATATCATCGTAAAAGCTGTTGACCGATTTATGAATAAGCGCTTCATCATTCAGCTCTATAGCCTTTATAAGCTCATCTATACTGTGTTTAAAGATCATTTCTTTTCCAGGATTGACACTCATTTCCTTCTCATAAGTGACAACCGGTCTGGACTCATGGAACACTTCCTGAGACATCAGGATGCAGGCCGAGCTGTAAGACTTGGAAAGTGATGAAATATCAGGAACCTTCTTTCCTGCAATGATCCTTATCTCTCTTCCGAGGGCTTCCTGCAGATTCTTCTGAAGATAAGCAAAGTATTCCATCTCATCCATATTCTTTTCTTCAGCCATATAATCGCAGTATATGAATCCCGTATCATAGCTGCCGTGATTAAGTGATACATCATAGAGAAGATGCTTTTTATCCGCTCCCATGATACGTTCAGAGGCTTCATCCATGTCATGCCTGTACTGCAGCACGCCGCCTTCGGCCACCTCGCTTTCATCCACATCCGGAACTTCTATTATTACATATCTCACGCCGTCGGAAAGCTTCATATTATTGTTCACATATTCAAGGCTTGCCTCATCATATTTTCCGACTATAAGTGTTATAAGGTGCTTCTGGAAAAATGCGGACTCTGTTTCTTTCTGATGTTTCTCTATCTCCACATTTTCCTGATTCATATCGGCAACTTTACGAAGTATAGCCAGAAGTTCTTCCTTCTTAATAGGCTTCAGAAGATAATCGAGACATCCGTAACGCATGGCATCCCTGGCATATTTAAAATCATTGTAACCGCTGAGGATCACGAAATAGGCGTCAGAGACTTTTTCTTCCTTCACCTTCTGAAGGAGCTCCACGCCGTTCATAATAGGCATCTTGATATCTGTTATGACAAGATCGATCTCGTTTTCTTTCAGGTAATCAAAAGCCTCCTGTCCATTTTCTGCAATTTTTACTATTTCAAAGTTTTGTCTTTTCCAATTGATGAGAACCTGAAGTCCCTGTGCGATAAAAGGCTCATCATCAACTATCATAACCTTAAGCACTCACTCATCTCCTAAGCATTATCTTGTTCTTCGAATTCACGCGGCATAGTGATAATAACTGTTGTACCGACTCCGATTTCGCTCTCGAGATCAAATGTAACCCTGTCGCCGGTAAGCATCTTAAGTCTGAGACATGCATTGGTCATACCGATTCCTCTTCCTGTCTTGAGAAGATCTATACTTGCATTTCTCATCTTAAACAGCAGAATATCACGTATCTCTTCATCTATTCCACTGCCCGTGTCTTCCACTTCTATCACGACCTTATCGCCGTCCGGATATACTCTTACGAATATCCATCCCGGTTCAGTCTTACTCTCTATTCCATGAACACAGGCATTCTCTACAAATGTAACTATAGAAAGCTTTGGAAGCGGAATGTCCGCGCAGCTTTCATCCACATCAATATCATAGCTGAGCCTGTCACCGAATCTGTATTTCTGAAGCTTGAGATAAGCTTCGATGAACAGAATCTCTTCACCCACAGACACCTTATCAGAATGCCAGTTTACATTTGCCCTCTGCATCATAGCAAGATGTTCCACCATCTCTGCAGTCTCCCTCTCATCCTTGATAAGGCTGTGCATACGTATGCTTTCAAGAGCATTGAACAGAAAATGAGGATTGATCTGACTATGGAGAGCCTGAAGTTCTGCATTCTGCTTGGCTATATCACTTTCCTGCTGACGGAGCTTATCTACATATACAGTCTGAATAAGACTGTTCATTCTGTCCGCCATCTTATTGTAGTTAATCATCAACGATGTTATCTCATCGTTGCCGTCTATCTTATTCTTGTTGATCTTCATAAGCTTTTCTGAATCAGCTTTTTTAAAGATCCTGTCCAATCTGTGAATTCTTCTCGCAACAGACTTATCAAGATTCCTGATCATATATATTGGCAGGAACAGGTTAACAAGGAAAAGTGCAAGTATAACTGCAACCCAGCCCTTATTCAGTGCAAAGAAGTTATAGTTACGACTCTTCAGATAGATTGTATATGTCGTTCCATAGAGACTCATATCTCTTCTGTAATCATAATCAATAGTCTTATCCATAAATGTATATGTCTCTCTGAGATGAGTTCCTCCCGTGTTGGTCATAAGGAGTTTATCACCCTGGCAGATATATACATCCGATTCGATACTGTCATTCAGAACTCTGTCCTGGAAATTACGATAGTTGATTTCCATCTTCATAACCTTCTGGCAGCTGTTGTTCTGATGTTTATCGAGTTTTCTGACAAGCAGGATAGCTCTCTTGGAGAAGGTCTCCGTCCTATCCTTTGTAAACACGAACATGAGAACTATACCGTTACTGTCACTCAGCTTCTTATACCACTCTTCGTTCTCTATATTCGAAAGCTTATAAAACATACCACCGTTAAGTATGGTATCGTTGTCCGCATAGATTGATATGGATTCATTACCGTTTCCGAGCATACTTTCGTACAGCGAATTCTTCTTAAAGACAGCATACTCATTATAGTAGTCAAGAGCTGTCTTGTATTTCTTGTTAAGAAGCTCCTCAACACGATAGTTCTTATATATATTTCTGATAACGGAAGCCGGATATTCGAGTCCTTCCTGAATGCCATACCTTACGGCTTCGGCATCACTCTCCAGCTCCTTCATTTCTGTAATCTTTGCTATTCTGTATACATTATATATAACCAGGCCGTCCGTTACCACGAGTGGAATAAGCACACAGAACACGAAAAGAAGCACCATTTTCTTTCGAAGTGTCAGTTTATTAAGATAATTATCCGTTTTAGGAAAATCCTTTTCCATCTTCCACCCCTGTTTTGTGCCCGTTCCACTTCCGATTATGCTGATTCAGACAATCCGTCTTACTCTTCGTGCATGCAGATTTCAAGTGTTGCTTCGCGTTCCGGATTAACCAGCTTATCTATCTTACTAACCTTGATAGCTCTCCCGCCATCTATTGCTACCGGCGTTCCTTCTCTGTTCATAAACGCCTGAACATACTCCTCAACCGTTTCCAGCTTCCTGTCAAACATCATTCCGCCTTTAGGTCCTTCATAGAAGAAATGAATATCTGATCCACCTGACATCGGCAGATTCAGCTTCTTCGCATACTGATATGCAAGAGCATTCATGTTATCGCCGTTGGCCGCATTATAAACTTCTATTCCATCACATACAGACGGTGTAAGGTGGATCTTTGTAAGGTAATCCCTTTCTCTGTAAGGATGTGCCTGAACCATGATTCCGCCGCCCTGGTGAACACGTTTATATACTTCAGATCTCGTCTGTTCCAGAATATCGCTGTTTTCCAGCAGCCACCTCTCGTCTACTCCATAAAGAAGATATTCATCTCCTTCAAAATTATACTCTATTCCAAAGAAAACTGTGAAGTCCTTATCTTCAGCTTCCGCTGCAGCAGCCTTATAACCGCTTACATACATCTCAACTCTTTTATCCCACGGAAGATCAGCCGGCACAGCACTGTTTCCATTAAAGAAATGATCAGTAACTATTATACCGCTGTAACCCTGTTCTTTCATATATTCTATGTAGTCTCTTCCATGTGCTCTTCCGCACCTGCTGGCCTCGCAGGTATGAAGATGAGTCTCATAAATAAACGCCATTTTTACACCCTTTCAAGTAATAAAGAAAAGCCACACCATCGGTGTGACTCTTCAAAGAACATTTTTGTATTAAATTATGCAACAAGTGTTGCTTCGTCAAGTCCCTTATCAGAATAAACAGTTCCAAAGCCTCTGTCAAGGGGCACTATAGTAATTGCACTATCGAGATCTTCTAGTCCGATATCTGCTTCGCTTACGTTCTCCTGCTCTGATATATCGACCATTATATCTGCCTCAAAACGTCTGGAAAGATCGCTCATATTCATACTGAGATCATAGAAGGATTCAGCATCAAGAATATAAGAAAGTGATATTATATCAAATGGCTTTCCACCTGATACCTGGAATCTGTTAAACCACTTCTTTGCTTTCTCATTATCACAGCTGTCCTTTGTTCCGAGAATTACCTTACATGCAGGATTAGCAGCTTTAACTGCATTTATACATGCATTGATCATTCTTGTCTGTTCCTCAAAGCTAAGAGTAATCCCCTGAATCTCATTAAATACATCTGTATCTATCTGTATGAATGCAGGAACCGCTCCAGCTTCTGAAAGCTTTGTAAAAAGCTTGTGGATGTTCTCGAATCCGGCTCTCTCAGCCTTTCTTACGAACATTCTGTTGTCAGCTCCTGTCTCTGCCTTGACCTCTTCGTAAAGTGAAAGAAGTCCAAGTCTTGCGCACCATTTAAGTCCGAGGCTTGCTGCGCCGCTGCCGAGTTCTATAATTGCCTCAGCACTGTCATATATACCATTCTTCAAAACAATAGTGCTCAGAACAGTATCAACACCCTTTGTTTTAAGAGTATTCATTCTGTCTTTACCGACGCCTTCTGCTACATTTACCATTCTGCATAAGCTACTCATATAATAACCTCGCATTTCCTTCTCTTATTCTTTATACATAAATCTACACTTAGAACTTTATTCTCATTTCTATCTAGTGTCAATTCGTATAACTTCACGAAAATGAGGTTTGTTTTTGTAACTATTAACGGAAGTTACCAAATTCGGTAATTTTGTGTTATCATTCTGACGTAGATTAAGTTACGAGGAGTATATTCTTTTATGGATAATAAACAAAGTCTGATGGATAAGATGAACCGTGACATTGCGGTCATATTTGATTTTAATGGAACCTGTATATTTGATGGTCCTCTTCATATCAAGGCCTGGCGTCTTTATGTTGAAGAGCTGACTCTTCACAAGGTAAGTGACGCGGAGGCCTCTGAATGGATAGAAGGTAAAACCGCAAAAGAAATTCTCGAACACTTTCTTGGATATGAGTTAAATGACAACATGGTCTTCCAGCTTTCCGAGGAAAAGGAAAGAATATATAGAAGTATGCTGATACGTGAAGACGTGCAGCTCGCTCCCGGTCTTGAAGACTTTCTCAACTATCTGCTCCTTGCCCGGGTTAAGAGATCTATCGCAACTACTGCAAATCTCGAAAATATGAATCTGTACTTTGAAAGATATAATCTGGAAAGATGGTTCAAGTGGGAGGAGGTTATCATCGGTGCAGGAAACATTCCTCTCAAGCCTCATCCTGATCTTTATCTGGCTGCAATATCCAAACTGGATATGCCGACGGATAAGATACTTGTCTTTGAAGACAGCACTGTCGGCGTTAAGGCTGCAGCCGCTGCCGGAATCAATCATATTATCGGTATAACGGGAGACAGCCATAACCGTTCCCTGATGAATCACCCGGGGGTCATGGCTGTCGTAAGCAACTTTACTGAGCTTTCTTCAATTGAGATTTAAACTGATGTTGTGGCGCATTACAGCCGGAATTAATCAGCTCTGTGCTTCCGGGAAACATATCGTATCAATGATAGTTTTTATATCATCGATATCCCCCTGAATTCTCGCCATTTCTTCAGGGTATATAACCTTATTGGTCCAGTCACTCTTATCAAAAGAGTCCTTTCCTCCTCTGTCATTAAGTCCGACTACCACTTTATTGCCGCAGAACCTGATTCCTATATTAGCATACTTCTTCTGAAGTCTGAGAAGCGTCTCCATGAAATGCGGCGTCAGAAGATAGAAAGCATCATGCGGATCCTCTGCATAAACCCTGAAGATCTGATTGAACTTATCGCTCTCCATCTCTACTTTATTATTCTTTGTGATATCATCCTTTGGCAGATAATAGAAAGCATCTGAATATATCCTTGTAGTACCTACCTTCTTTCCCGGATAATCAAACACCAGCATTCTTCCATTAAACATAATATCCGCTCCGGACTTGCCTGACTTCGTAATATCCTTCAGGCATACATCAGCCATTTCAAAGTTGATGCCCTTATAGCCGGCTCTGATGTAATCTTCAGAAGCTATCTTATTTCCATTTCTGCATAGTCCGAAGCTATTCATCTCATCAAGTGAGAAGCCGCTTCTCCACGCATAGAAAACATCATCAAAATTCCTCTGTAATGGTTCTTCAACAAAAAGATCCTTATATATCTTCTTATATGTTCCGTGGGTTCCTCTTAATACAAATCCTCCTGCCACACCCAGGAAAAATCCGAAGTTAGAACCTGTTACATTCTGAAAGATTCCCATTGAGATAAAGAATATGATGACTCCGATTCCGATCATGCATATTCCTGTCGTTGCTCTCAGCCTTACCTTATCCAGTTTTTCCATTTTCTGATAAATTGCCATTTTGTCCCCTTTAATCAAAAAAGCGAGACTCCGACTACGGTCTCCCATAGTCAAGTCTCGCGTAATTACAACATAACCGGAATACATCGTGATGACGATTATTGCAAACCGGCTTTCAGGCGCCGGAACGCTACTCCCTTTTCTATAATTGAATAGGATATTATCATTTTCTAATTTTGTTGTCAATTATCTTTCGAAGAGATGAATGAGAATCTCTTTCCACTTTGGAGAGTACGGATGTTCTCTCATCGGAAGATTGAATCTGGTTGAACCTATAAGCACAGTCTGCGGGTGAGTAAACTCTCTGAAGCCCCACTTGCCATGATAAGCTCCCATACCTGAATGGCCAACACCGTTAAATGGAACACCCTTTACCATCATATGAAGGCAGACTTCATTTATACAACCTCCGCCGAACTGCATACGCTGCATAGTCTTCTTTGCCCACTCCACATCCTTCGTAAAAATGTATAGCGACAGTCCCTTTTCCCGTTTTGAGATTTCCTTCAGTACGCTGTCTATCTCTGCATCCTTATATGGTACCACAGGAAGAATCGGACAGAACAATTCCTTCTTCACAACATCCTCATCTATACCGATCGGATAAAGAATTGTTGGAGCATATATAAATTTACTTCTGTCACCTTTACCGCCATAGATCACCTTATCTCTATATTTTTCAACTTCAGTACTGCATTTATCGAAGGCAGCTTCACTTATCAGATGCGGATACTCCGGATTAACAGAAGGGTCATCTCCCAGCTGCTTCTTAAATGCTTTTTGAAGTTCTGACAGAAACTTGTCTGCCACCTCTTCAGCAACAGCCACCTGATTAATATTGATGCATATCTGTCCTGAATTAAGTGCCTTGAAAAATGCAATCTTATGTGCCGCATCTTTCAGATCTGCATCTTTACGTATGATACACCAGTTGCCTGTTTCACCGCCCAGTTCAAGAGCCACCGGAGTAAGATTCTTCGCAGCCATCTCCATAACATGCGAGCCCACCTTCGGGGATCCCGTGTAGAATATCTTATCAAAACGCTGTTCCAGGCATATGTCAGCCACATCATGACCTCCACCCAGAACAGTCACATATTTCTCCGGGAAAACACTCGCGATCATCTTCTGCATTAATTCTGTACAGTGAGATGACTTGGAACTCGCCTTTATAACAGCTGTGTTTCCTCCTGCAATGCTGGCCGCAAGGACACCAAGGGACAGCAGTATCGGAAAATTAAAAGGACTTATGATAAGCGTCACTCCATAGGGCAGCTTATAAACCTTTGTTATAAGACTAGGGAAACAATGAATCCCACTGAAATGAGTCTCCGGCTTTGCCCAGGTCCTTAGACCCTGTATCATTTCATTTATCTCTAATATAAGACTTCCGATATCACAGAAATAGGCTTCCACAGGATCACGTCCCAGGTCGTCAGCTAAAGCTCTCTTTAATTCAGCCTCATGCGATATAACTGCAGCCCTGAGTCTCTTCAGCTGTCTGATACGGAACTCAACAGAAAGAGTCCTGTCCGTGCGGAAGAAACGTCTCTGAGCCTCAACAATACATTCTATCTTTTCTCTATTTTCATTATTAAGATTCTTTGCCATAAATCATTCTCCATAATGATCACAATGCTTTTTTAGAGTATATTACAGAATTAAAAAAAGAAAAAGCACTACGTATTCACGAAGTGCCTTTCTATGATGTTAGATATTATAATGCTTTTCTATAAATGGAATAAGGTTCTCGCAGTATCTATGTGAATGGCTGACTATATGGGTCTTACCGGACACCTTATTCTCTTATTCTGCAAAAAATATCTATGAACAGATGATATACCTGAAATGCATTTCATCCATATAAATGTCCTAAACGTGCAAAAAATCGTCGTGAACGTAAATATTATTCTATTTGAAGGCTAACCAAAACAGATATTAAGATATCCCTCTTCAAACTTAGCCCCTGTAATCTCTTTCTCGGTAAAGTCTGTCGGAACAGGAAAACGTCTGCTCTCATTACGGATTCCTACCACAAGTTCTCCTCCTGCCTGCTCAAGATTCATCTCATCCTTTTCCGCAAAAGGAAGGTATATCTTAAGTGAACTATTATCCTTATCCAGAATATAGATTTCTTTCTTGAAGAGCACCTCATCCGGATCAGTATCACCATAAATCTTGCTGCCCATATCACGAAGCACATCCAGTGTTCTTATCTCACTGTTCTGAAGTTCAACATAAAATCTTGGAACCTCACTGAAGTTTTCCTCTATCTCCTTAAGTCCCTCCTCCTGAAGGCGGATCCACTTACTGAAATATCCCTCCATAGCCTGTTCCGGATAAATATGATTCACAATTACAGCATCCACATTATAATGATACAGATAAAGACATGTGAAATTCCTCTTTGCCTCGCTGATAACGATTTTTTCAGGAGTCGTAACTACTCTGAGACTTACAATATCCTTATTCAGCATAAGCTCATGGAGGCGCTGCATTTTATCCATAAGATATTCAAAATCATCGAATACGTTGTCCTCCGGCATAGGAATCTTTGACAGTTTTTCAACGATAGGTCCAAACTTCTTGATTCCCTTCCTCTTTACCGGAAGAACCTTTTCGATAAGGCCCGATAATCTCTCCGGGTACTTAAGCAAAGAAAGCGTTTCGCCTGTCGGTGCACAATCAACGATTATTGTATCGTAGCTTCCGCTTTCATAAACCTCCAGAATCTTAAACATGGAGAACAGTTCCTCCAGTCCCGGAAATACCAGCAGCTCCTCAACTTCTATTCCGCTGCCTCCCTTAAGAGTAAGAAACTCCTTGAAATAATTTTTCAGATTGCCCCAGCTCTTCTCGCTCTCATATACTGTATCAATCTCCATGGCATCAAGGTTATCCATTATGCGAGTCGGCTCCTTACCCAGTTTCATATCATAGGAATCGCCCAGACTGTGTGCCTGATCTGTACTCATCACAAGCACCTTTTTTCCACTCTCTGCAATCCTGCAGGCTGTAGCTGCAGCCATACTGGTTTTTCCAACTCCACCTTTTCCTGTATATATAATAATTCTCATCTCAATCCCTCTTCTTACAAAATATCAATCTTTCTGGAACCTTTTCTTTCTGATTCTGTTTTCATCTTGCATCCGGAATCTCCTAGTTCTGTTTCCTTCTTATATCCGGTGCCCGCACTGCAGAATGCCTGTCCTACGCAGTCCTTAAGGATATCTGCCGCTGCCTCTGTAAGCATAAGCTTTAATTCATTTCCTATTACATCCAGATGTCCGCCCAATCTTTCCGGAATGAGGCAGCGTACTGCCTTCCTCTGATACGCAGCTGCTTCTCTGAATCTATCTATAACTTCTCTATTACTTCTCATCATCATTATCTTCATCCTCCTTCTCGAATCTGATATGCAGTCTTCCATCTTCCAACTTTGCACCCGAAACTACATAGCTTCGAAGAATATTCGGAAGTGGTATGCATCTCTTGAAGTTTCCTGTCTTGATCACTATATCCGTTGCAGCCTGATAAAGATCTATATCTTCCTTATCAGCTCCCGGAATATTCACATCCAGCTGATAGCCTGTTTCAGTCTGGGTAAATGTCTCCCTTTCAGTAACATTCTTTACTTCAAAGACATCTCCCCTTGACAGAACATCAACAACAATTCTTCTTATATTATCTTCGCCCTTAAGCTCTTCGTCATACCATGGAATCTCATAGATAGGAAGAGCAGCGAAGCTTTCCTTCAGATACTTTATATATTCTCTCTGAATCTCAACCCAGCGGTCAAAGAACCTGTTATCTATATCCTGTGGAAGAATACGGTTGATATAGAGTCCGTCAACGTTGAAGTTATAAAGATTCATATACATGTAGTTTCTCTTGGTTTCCTCAACCACCATCTTTTCCGGTGTAGTAACTATCCTTACGCTCGTAATATCACGGTTCTTCAAAAGTTCCTGAAGATCCATCAGCTTCAGAAATACCTTCTCAATATCATTCATGGCCTGCTTATTCGGCATCTCCATCTTGAAAAGCTTCTTTGAAAATGGAGCCAATACCCTCACTCCCACTTTGCCGATTGGGAACAGCTTCTCCATGTACCAGGACATCAGCTCCGGGAACTTCAGCATCGAGAGTGTTTCACCTGTTGGTGCACAGTCAACAACTATCCTGTCATAGGTTCCCTTCTTATAAATCTCAGATATCTTGAGCAGTGAGAACAGTTCTTCCATTCCCGGCATCATACCCATATCATCCATCTCACCGGTTGAGCTTATCATCCTCTTCACGTAATCCATGAACTCTTTAAAATCATTCTGCATTACATATTCCGGATCAATCTCATATATATCAAGGTTAGGAAGAACCGTCTCCTCTTCCTTTCCCAGCTTTCTTCCGAATATATCTCCCAGATTGTGTGCCATATCCGTACTTATGAGTAAGGTTTTCTGTCCTTCCTCTGCACTCTTCATAGCATGAGCTGCTGCAACGCTGCTTTTTCCGACTCCGCCCTTTCCTGTAAAAATGTAAATCCTTTTCATCTCATTTTCCTCGCTTTAATATTTCCTCTTTCGAATAGTTCCATCCTCGAAGTATTTATCTTTACTAATGGGCAGCGCGTCCGCTGCCCTTCTTATAAGCTATTCTATTGTTATCTTTCTTACCTTCTTCGGTGCTGTCTCTTCCTTCTTATCTTCCTGAAGTACTCCCTTAACCTTATCCATCATCTTGAAGAATAATTCAATCTCAGCATCCGTAAAGGTATCAAATATCTTGGTTCCGTAGTGAAGCATTTTCACAAAAAGCTTTTGAAACTGCTGTTTTCCCTTCTCTGCCTGAACTATCAGAACTACTCGCTTATCCTCACTTGATCTTGTTCTCTCGATCAGACCATCCTTCTCCATGCGGCTCACTATTCCGGTGGCCGTATTGAGGGGAACATGAATGTACTCCGCAATCTCAGTCATATTCACCTGCTTCTTCAGGTATAGCAGCCAGAAGATAAGGATCTCATTTTTAGAGAGATTAACAAAGATGTTTTCCCATATGTCAGAGGATAAGAGCTCTTTTATCTCATCTATGTAACCGATGATCTTCTGATATATATCCTCTTGTATGTCAAACCCTTCTATATTCATCTCTGCTCCTCATATTATCCGGCCCTGATTAAATACTTCTTGCTTCGAAGTAATTTAATTCTATACTCGAAGTATTTTTTTGTCAAGATTTTTTCAAAATATTTTCTTGACTATCACGTTACGTAATAGTTTATATTATCACATAGTTTTCATGCAGCCTGCTGAAATGCCCGCTGCCGGACTAGAAACACGGAGGACAAACTATGAACATCACAACACTTTACTCACCTGACATATATAAAAAAATAATGACTGCCGATCAGTCTCAGAAAAATGATATATACCGATACGAACTTATGCTGCCTTTCAAAGGCAAATGGGACTGCTATCACATCCCTCTTAAATCTGAGAAGGAAGGCGGCTATGATATCGTTATGGCAAGTTCCATGCTGGGGCTTCTGCCTCCTGCAGAGATAGATTCGACTTTTGCCGGGTCAATAGAACTCTTATCCGATAAAGCTCTTTGGGATAATTCAAAAGCCTCTATTGAAAAGTCACTGGCTCGCTTCGAAAAGGCAGGGATAGAACTAAAAGAAAATGAATACCTCTTTTCAATCTTTCTTGCTAATCCAAAGAACGCCTACACTATCATGAATGAAGGCTACTGCGGAGACGGTGGAATCCCTGGATACATAATGGCCTGGCTGGTTCCCGGTGAAGAAACCATGCACCGCCTTCCTGCCGCTCTCGCTCATGAGACAAACCATAACATAAGATACCAGCATATCAAGTGGACCAACAGCATTACCCTTGGTGAAATGCTGGTCAGCGAAGGGCTTGCCGAAAACTTTGCTGTATCCATGTTCGGAGAAGAATATCTCGGTCCATGGGTTACAAAAACCGATAAGGAACTTATCCCTCTTATAAAAGAAATCATCCATGATGGTCTGGGTGCACAAGGTCTCGATAATATCACAGCTTATCTGTATGGAGATGAAATGGCTGAAATGCAGAACTACCCGAAGGTAGGACTTCCATATTGTGCAGGTTACGCTATGGGCTATTATCTGGTACAATACTATCTGAAGAAAACCGGAACTCCGATAGAGGAGGCAACTATTCTTCCCGCTGATGCTATCCTTTCAGAGGTTGAAGAATTCTGGACGAAAGAGGCGAACTGACACCGCGTGAACCGACACCACGCGAATCAGAAACGCCATGAAATAATTGAGGATATGAATTATGATGACTGTACATGAAGTAAGTAAACTATCCGGCATAAGCATACGCACACTGCAGTACTACGACAGCATAGGACTGCTTAAGCCCGCAGATTATACCGAAGCCGGATACCGATTATATGATGATGCATCTCTGGAAAAGCTTCAGATAATACTTCTTTTCAGAGAGCTGGAATTTCCTCTTAAAGACATTAAAAAGCTAATCGAAAATCCGAACTTTGATACCGGTAAAGCTCTTGATCAACAGATGAGGCTTCTGGAACTGAGACGTGAACATATCGATAACCTCCTGAATCTGGCAAAAGGTCTTAAAAAGAGAGGAGCTGATAACCTTATGGATTTCTCTGCATTTGATAAGAAGAAAATGGAACAATATGCTGAAGAAGCAAAAAGGACCTGGGGCGATACGGATGCATATAAAGAATATGCTGCTAAAGCGAAGGACCGCACACCAGAAGAAACAGCAAATATCGGAAAAGATCTCATGAAAATCTTCACGGAGTTCGGCGGCATGAAGGATCTTCCGCCGGAATCAGAAGAAGTTCAGAAGCAGGTAAAAAAGCTTCAGGATTATATAACAGAACACATGTATACCTGCACTAAGGAGATTCTCTCACAACTGGGATCTGCCTACAGTGCCGGCGGTGAGATGAACGAAAACATCGATAAAGCGGGTGGTCCCGGTACCGGTGTCTTTGCAGATAAAGCTATACAGATTTATTGTTCAAAGTAAAAAAAGAGAGCTTCAACCCTTATTGGATTGAAGCTCTTTAATGCAATTAACTTTCATTTCCAGCCGAAATATTCCGCTATCATGGTGCACAAATGCGGCAGCGACAAAATACCGGCAATGGTAACAATAATAGTTATGATACCGAGAGGACCGAATCTCTTGCTCTTTCCGCTCTTTACTCTTTTGTTCCAAATAATGTTAAATATGATTGGCGGGGCTATGGCAGCTAGTGCATAAGCAACCAAAATGAAAATAACCATTCCTTCCAAAAGTACCATTCTTCGTTACTCCTTATTTTATAAACACAATATCCACATTAGGACTATTTTCAAAATAGTTTTTCATATTCAGCCTTTCATTATTTTTCTATCAGCTCATATGTTCTTCCGTTTCTATCATGTATCTCAATGCTTCCAGGCATCTGGTTTACCTGCAATACACAGCATGGTGAAGACTTTGAATCTGATTCATCACCTGTGGCATCTGCATGAGCAATTACAATCTGAAGTGTTGTGCCATCCATTCCAAGATCCACAATCTCAACTGCATCCTTTGCCTTTGATCCTAATGTAATTACAATAAAGTAAGGCGAATCCGGCTCTTCAAGCATATCGATATAATATCCTGCTTCAGACTCGTAACAGGAGAAAGCATCCTTCTCCAAAATTCTATAATCAAGATTACCTACGGTTCCTTCTTGCGGAAGAGTACCATATTTCTCCTGTAAAGATATACTTTTATGCAGATACCACTGGGTATCACTCTCCGTTGAACACCCGGTTAACGCTCCTACTAAAAGCATCAGTGCCATCATGACACATGCTAGTTTTCTGGTTAATTTTTTCATCTATTTTTCCTCTCTCAACGCAATCGCTCGCCTCTTTTTATCATTATGATAATATCATAGCATCCTGCAATGTATCTGTCAATAATCTTTTTATCAATATAATGCAAAAACAGACAGCGGCCCATACCGCTGCCTGCCTAATATCACATAGTTTATTCCAGATTCAGTCTTGCTCTTTCCTCTTCTATTACTGATTTATCCAGTCTTTCAAAAAGTATCTGTATTTCCGGAAGGGCATATCCTGCCGGAACTGTTTTATACTCCCAGTCTTTAGATATATTCAGCCATCCGAGAACCTTCTCTGATGAGAAAGGGAGAAATGGTGCCAGTATAACCGCAAGGTTTGCGATTATCTGGGTACACTCATAAAGTGTGTTCTTACATGTTAGGACATCTCTTGTCCTTGTCTTCCAAGGCTCCTTCTCATCAAAGTATTTGTTGGCTTTACGTATCACTTCAAATACTCCTTCGATGGCATCCTTGAAGTTTCCCTTTTCAATCTTTCTGCCTGTATCAGCATAGAGATTATGCAGTGTCTCATCCCACTCTTCTGAAAGAGTACCTTCCGGTACTATTCCGTCAAAGTACTTGTTGATAAAGGTGAGGCTTCTATTGATGAAATTACCATAAGCGCCAAGAAGTTCTCCATTATGGCTGTTCACATATTCTGTCCAGGAGAAATCCGCGTCCTTCTTCTCCGGTCCGTTTGCAAGGAAATAGTATCTGAGAGAATCCGGATCATATCTGTCCAGTACATCCTTAACCCAGATTGCATAGTTCTGACTGGTAGATATCTTTCTTCCTTCCAGTGTCTGATATTCACTTGATACTATCTGATCCGGCAGATGATATCCCGCTCCATGAGCTATAAGCAGCGCCGGAAGAATAATTGTATGGAACGGTATGTTATCCTTTCCATGAACATAATAATGTTTTGCATCCTTGCCGAACAGTTCTTCGAAGCTTTCACCATTTTCCTCTGTTACACGCTTTGCAGCTGACAGATATCCCAGAACATTTTCAGCCCAGATATATATGGTCTTATTCTCGTATCCCTCTTTCGGAACCGGAATACCCCAGTCCAGATCTCTTGTAAGCGCTCTGTCCCTCAGGCCTTCACCTATATATCTCTCTGTAAATGCAACAGCATTCTTTCTCCAGTCCTGTCCGCCTTCACACAGCTCCTTCAATTCCTTTTCCAGCTTTGAGATAGCGATATAAAGATGCTTTGAAGTTCTGAATGTAATGCTTTTTCCACAGGTTGCACATATAGGTTCTTTAAGATTTTCAGGATCAAGAACCGTACCGCAGGCATCACACTGATCACCTCTTGCCGGAGCACCGCATTTAGGACATAGACCAGTTACGAATCTGTCTGCAAGAAAGCTCTTACACTCCTCACAATATGCCTGTGGTGTTTCCTTCTCATATACAAGTTCGCTTTCATACAGCTTCTTATGAAATTCCTGAATGAAATCCTTATGATGCTTATCTGATGTCTTGGTATAGCAGTCATAGCTGAAACCAAGTCTCTTAAAACAGTCCACAAACTCTTCGTGATATAAGTCACTAATCTCCTGCGGAGTCTTTCCCTCCGCCTTTGCTCTTAAAGCAACCGGGGTTCCGTGACAATCGCTGCCTGAAACATAATATACCTGATCCTTGCATGCTCTATGATATCTTGCTATTACATCTCCCGGAAGAAGAGATGCGAGATGTCCTATATGAAATGAGCCGTTGGCGTATGGCCATGCTCCTCCAACTAAAATTTTTCTATTCATTTTCATTTCCTCCTTTGTGATAACTATTACGATAAACTTGTTTTACAGTTCAGTAAGTTTTCATGAACGATTCTGTAATACTCTTAACCTACTGAACAGTTACGATTTTCTAAATAAAAAAGCCCTCCTCTCTGAATATAAATTCAGGGACGAGAGCTATAGCTTTCGTGTTACCACCCTAATTCACCTATACCTCGCGGTATAAGCCTCATCAACTACGGACGGGAAATGATCCATCGATAGTCTAGCACTGTAACGGGCGCACCCGTCGTAGCCTAAGCACATCCATGCCTCGGTACGCGGCTCCAAGACCATGTTCGGCTGCTGCTTCCTTACCGGCTCTCATCATACACCGACTCTCTGTAAAGGTCCTAACAGCTTACTCTTCTTTTCACAGCTTTGCTGAACATATTATTACAGCGACTATCAATTGTCAACTAATTAAATTTAACCGAGATTTTCCCAGTCTATCTTTTCATCTTTGTAGAAATACTCTCTGTCATGCTCGCCAACTTCTCTGATCACACGGCATGGGTTGCCTACTGCAACCACATTATCAGGAATATCCTTAGTTACTATACTGCCGGCACCGATTATTACATTCTTGCCGATTGTAACTCCCGGCACTATAACAACGCTTGCACCGATCCACGTATTATCACCGATATGAACATCCTTGTTATACTGAAGCCCTCTGTCTCTCAGCTCTGCGTCTATCGGATGATTTGCGGTTGCAACAACTACATTCGGACCAAACATAACCTTATCTCCGATGTATATATGCCCATCATCTACAAGAGTAAGATTAGTATTTGCATACACCAGATCTCCCATATGCACATGATGCCCGCCCCAGTTTGCATGAAAAGGAAGTTCTATAAAACAGTCCTTGCCGCATTCTGCAAACATCTCCTGCATATACTGTTCCTTCTCTTTAAACTGTGAGGGTTTGAGCTGATTAAACTCCCAGAGTTTATCCTGATACTTCATCTGTTCAGTAAATATTTCATTATCACCCGGATAGTATATAAGTCCGGCTTCCATACGTTCATACTGTGTCATAGTCTTCTCCTTTTTAATCACTTTAAGCTTTCCTTAACCGTTCCTCTTTACTCTTCTTCTAACCCCAATCTTCAACAAACATTCCTGTCAGTTTCGGAACATTGAACCTGTTTATAAACAGATCGCATTTGCATAAGAATTCATAGAATATATGCCGTCCCTGACCGGACATGGATTCGTAATTCCCCTGACCTTTTGCAAGTATAACATCCGCTGTGTCAAGGGCTGCTTTTGCATCCTTCGGCAGCATATCATATATGGTTCCTGCTACCGGCTCACCATTTGAGACAAGCTCTGCCACCTTATCAAGTCCTGAATATACTGCATCTTCCATCGTTGCATCATTCAGCACCTGACCGCCACGGACCATTGCCCTGACTGTAAGAAGAGGAAATCTCTTCTTCAGCTGTTCTATCATAAGCTTATCCAGAACTATTTCACCGCAGTTATCGCATATCAGAAGAAATGTCTTCGCCTTGCTGCACGCTGATAAGAAGGACTCATAGGTTTTCTTATCATCATCTCTCATTTCAGCATTACTGATAAGTCCCAGGAACTCTTCCTCATCCACATTGTCCATCGCCCCAAAGTCAATATAATTGCCAATTCTGGCCATCATAAGAGATCTGGCAAGTGGATCCTCTGCGTTCTCAATCTCTTCCATGATCTTATCTTCCATTCCGAGTACCAGATCATTATAATGCTTCTTTATATCACTGTAATCCGATCCCGTACCGAAATATCTTACATGAACCTTATTAAAGAGATATACCATATACGGACTGGTATCTTCCTCTCTTCTGTTATCTATTAACTGCTTTACCTCTGCCAGATACTCTTCGTTATCCGTCTTATTCTTCTGACGTTCATACAGGCACTCTGCACAGCTTTCTGATATCCTCATAACTTATCTTCTTTCTTATAGTGTAACTAATTCAACAATCTTTATTCTACACTATCCCATTAGAATTTTACACTTAAAAATACCCGTAGTCTCAAATATGTAAAATACAGTCCTACACCACTGATTAATGCTATAATCAGCATCGCACCGGCTATACTCGCTTTCGAATTAGTCTGAGGCTTTACAGATTCCTCAGCCGTCTGTCTGTGATTATCTGAAGGCTTCTTTGAATCATATACAACAGAAATCTTCGTTCCCGGCTCAATAGCATCCAGCGAATCGTATGTACCTTTGTACTGTACTCCATCTACTTCAAACTGGTAAGTTGCTGTATACACCTTTTCATTAGAAGTTACAGAAACTCCGCCGCCGCTTTGTGTAACTCTCTGTACTGAATAATCTACAGTTTTTACATATCCTTCAGCAAGCTGCGGACCCTCTGTGTCTCCAACAGTTTCTTTAATCTTTGCATAGCTGTATATCAGAACAAAAATATAAATAGCGATAAAGCCTATTATAGTCAGCGAACGGATATTAAAAACAACATTTCTTGAACCTAAATTAACCTTCATGTTGCTTTCAAATGCATTTACATTGTTTTGCTTATATGTGTCACCCATGTCATAATCCATCGGGTTCTGCATATATGGCTGATTATCAGGCATATTAAAAGGTGGATTTGGCGGATAATTGTTAGGTTGATTTGTTGGAAATGAATTGTCGTCTTTTTTAAGCTGCATTTTGTTCCTCCTGAAAAAAAAGATTCCGAAATAATTCGAAATCTTTAAAGTGTCGGCGTGACAGGATTTGAACCTGCGACTTCTACGTCCCGAACGTAGCGCTCTACCAAGCTGAGCCACACGCCGCTATATAATACTTATAGCCTTTGTCTTTATTCGGCAGGTATCTCAAATACGAAATACCTGCCGTAAGACACGTGAGTTATGATACTCTTTTTTAAAGATAATTTCAAGCACTATCTTGCTTACAGATTAGGCGTTGTCTTCCTTGCCATTCTTGAACTTTCCAACAACTTCCTTAGCCTTGTCAATGATCTTATCATCGATATCTGTCTTGTCAAGAATTGTGCCTGCACCCTTCTTGATATCACCAGCGTTAGCCTTGATCTTCTCATCAATATCTGTCTTATCAAGAACGCTGTCGATCTTTGTCTTAACTTCCTCAATCTTCTTTCCGATGTCTTCTGCTCCCATTGTTTTAACCTCCTGAAATAAATTTATGTCATGGCCCGGATCACATCCGACCAAAACTTATTTTACCACAAGCTGCTCTAAATATCTATCTACAGTCTCGTAATACTCTTTATTCTTGTCGCTGTCCAGAGCCATGGTATGGCCTGACTTCGTGTACTCTATGATCGTACAGTCTGTTCCCGTCTTCTTCAGTGCTCCCGAGAACTTAAGCGGCATGGATATCGGTATCAGCTTATCCCTTGTACCATAAGCAAGAACCGCTGAAACCCCTTCGTTCTTTATATATGTCTCAGGTGAAATGTCTGTATAAGCCTTTCTATAAGCATCTGTTCCTATATCGTCAACAGTAAAGCTGCTGCCTGTCATAAGATTAACCAGTGCCACTGCCTCTTCTCCGGAATAACCCCAGTCATCCGGATTAAAGCTTGTCGGTCCTGTCTGTTCAAATACAAGTTCTACAGGCACCGGCGACTTCTCTGGATTCTTATAGGCATAGAGAAGTGCCATGGTTCCACCACCGTAAACACCGCTTACAGCCATGTTCTTAAACTTGATTCCAAGACTGTCGCATTTCTTTACAACTGCTCCCGCAGTTCTGTAAAGCTCCTCAACCGCTGTTGAAATAGTATTACCGTTGCCCTGTATAATAGGTGTATAGTTAACTGATGCTGCAACATATCCCTTTGATGCAAGATACTTGCAGATCAGAGCCCCATCACTCTTGTCACCACTGGAGAAATTGCTTCCGTGGATATACATAACAAGAGTCTGTTCCTTTGAAGTATCGATACTCTTTGGTACATACAGATCGTACAGCACGCCTTCATCGGCCGCCTTTTCATCCGTATAGATTGTACCCATTTCTTCAGACCATTTAACTCTTATCGGATCATAAGGTCTTTGCGCCAGCATATTAAATCTAAGTATAAATGTAAGGATCGCTCCTCCATTAAATGCTAACAGAATCAGCAGCAGATATCCAAAGAAGCCGAAATTAAATCCTTTTCTGTTATTCATCTCAATGCTCCCCCTAAACTGCTCTTATAGCATATTCTGCTACCAGCCAGCCTACTCCGGAGCCTATAGCCCAGGCTATCAGTATTGCTATTAGTTTCTTGTTGATCTTGCCATCTTTCTTCATGAATTAAACCTCTGTTTTCTTATTATTGTCTTATTATATGAATTGAATTAAGGAAATCATCTGCGTACTTATAGTCTGCATCACCGACCTCCCTGTTAGAAAAACCTGCTCTCTCAAAAATATCTGTCAGCTTCTCCTTATCCCAGGTTCCGTCTGTATAATGCTTTACCATATACCTTACCTGAGTCCTGTAATTTATGCGTCCCTTCATCCTGCTGTCTCTCTTCTTAGCCTTCGATATAAGTCTTGAATACTTAAGGATCAGCTTATCATCCTTACCGGCCACACTATACTTAAAGTGATATATGAAGAAAGGAGCCACCTTAATTCCAATGAATATAAGGCATGTCAGAAGTACTATTCCTCCGACAATGATTCCGATTATCTTGATAATGTTATCATTTATCCTGAAATCGGAAATGTTTGGCGTCTCGATCTTTTCACCACTCTGCTCTGAATCTCCGCCATCACCAAACAGGTTATTGAAGGTATCCCAGAAGCTGGTGTAATCCTCATCGTCTATTCCTGAAGCGGGAGTAACATCCACAACTATCCATCCATAGTTATCATCATAAACTTCAACCCAGGCATGGGCGTCTGCATCTGAAGCATCAACTGTTACAAGTGCTGTCTCACCCAGCTTGTTATATCCACTAAAGTAATCTTCGTATTTCTTTCCTTCTACCAGTTCACCTTCATCCATGATCTGTCCGAAGTCTATTACATAGCCCTCGCAGTATCTTGCAGGTATTCCATAATATCTGAATATGAGAACTGCCGCACTGGCGAAATGCGCACAATAGCCTTTCCTGTTCTTTGTAAGGAAGTAATTGATGAAATCCTCACGCCATGGAGTTGCACCCGGTCGGATGGTATAAGGAATATTTTCCTGATAATAATCCTCCAACTGCTGTATTATATCACTTTTTGAGCCGCTGAATCCTGCTTCCTCGCAAAAGTTTCTTATAACCTCTTCGTTCTGACGTGGAATAGAAAGATATCTCTTATCTATTGTATGTCTGTCAACAACAGTCTTATTCTCATCAACTCTCGGATAATAAGTATATACTACTTCCTCTCCTCTGTTGAGAATATCCACGTCACCATTTGTATAATATGGAATGTACGGTCTGATATCGCCCGCTACATTTTTAATCCTTATTGTTCCTCTGTTGGAATACTCATAACCGTTCAGAAAGGCCTTCTCCAGCGCATCGGCTTCATACCTTCCATGTTCTTCTGCAAAGTAGAAATCATCCGGCTGTTTCCATACATTTTCATATGGACTGTATTCCAGACCTATGAAATTTTTGAAGTACATACGACTCTCTGTGTATGGTGTAAACTCCACTGTAATATCGGTATTATAATCCAGCTGTATCGACGATACACCACCCAGCTTACCTGTTGCAAGACCACCGGTATTATCATAGAAGTTAAAGATTCCGCCGATTCCAAGCATCATAAGATTCTGCACATATTCCTTGGAAATCTTCTTCTCTTCACTCTCCGGATGGAACAGCGAGAATGAAGATTTATCAACCAATGCTGATACGGCAGTAACCACAAGTATTACATATACCGATGCCACTAAGATCATGCTGACAAGTGAATGCCAGTCCAGTCCATAAGAAAGTCCTCTTCTCGACCTCTTAAAGATATGGTCATTACGGCTCAGATAGAAATGCCTTCCTGACTTAAGGAAGTAGGTCATAACTATTCCGCCGATGACCATGGCTGCATAGATGCCTGAAGGTTCTTTACCCATATAAAATGCAACCATATTAAGTGACAAAGTGAGCACGATTGCGATTATATATCTTGCACGTCTCAGGATATAGTTGTTAAGCAGAATATTGATGGCGATACCGATAAGGGTTACCGCTATCGTAACTGCCGCATATCTGTTGGATATACGCTCGTTATAGTACTGAAGACCTTCAGTATTAAAATATACCGAAGCCCAGTCCAGCGTATCATTGATGATTGCATAGAAACCTGAGTTGATATAGTCCTTAAACATTACAAGAACAGAGGCATAGAAAAAGAAGAATACCAGATATCCTATGTTTTCAGACTTCCAGCTATGATAAAGTACAGCACAAAGAATAGCAGTAAACAGTATCACCAGATTATATATTATCTGGTTAAAGCTTATGCCCATGGCCGTAAGATAGCAGCCTGTTCCTCCCGCTGTAAGAAGATACACTATTATTCCCTTCAGAATAAGAGTATAGTATCTGTTCTCGCTGATGGTGTATACCTCATCAGAGATTTCAGCGCCCTTGCACATTTTAACAGGAGCTGTATCTTCTCTCAGCCAGGCAGATCTCTGTTCCTTACGATAAGCCTTCTTTTCAGCTGCGGTCATAGATTCATACTCCGCCTGCCTTCTGGCCTTCTCGTCATTTATCTCCTGTCTGTAGCTGCGGTATCTTTCAAATATGGAATTGTTATCACTATATCCATTATCCGCCATAATTAAAACTCTCTATAGTTAATCCTGTTCTACAACAACTGCATCCGGTCCCTTATCTGTCATGCATATATCCACATATGCCTTAAGTTCAGGCTTGATGCTTCTCATAAGTAAGCGTGTCTTATCCGCATCCCTGTATATCTTTTCATAATAGATAGCCTGAAAGCTTTCTCTCAGATTATCTTCACTCATAATCTGCTGTTCGTGGAACTCATAAGCCATCTCACTCCACCACATGAGTCTCACATATACCTGCTCTTCTATAAATGCTTTACATATTCCGTATGTCAGAGTAAGTATCTCATCAACATCTTCATCTCTTCCAGCCAGCTCAGTAACTATTACCATCTGCTGATCTGACATTGCGACTCTGTCCTTGACCATGAGCATATCCTTTTTCGCTGAAAGCTTCCAGTGTATGCTCATAAGCTTGTCGCCCGGAATATATTCTCTTACATCAGAAACATCAGAGAAATCATGACCTTTCTTCATGGTCTCTTCACTCTCAGTCATTCCACTGGATATATCTGATGTATTAAATTCACGTCTGTTATCTGAAGAAGGAAGTACGGCTATCTCGCATTTCCTGTCTACTTTCTTCTTAAGGGATATTATTCCCAGAATATCCCTGAATCGTATGGCTGATACTCTGTAGCTGTATCTTCCATTCATAGAATACTTTATCGGGATGTACTTCTCATAACTTCCCAGGGATCTTATAGGAACGGATATAATAGTTGTTCCCGAATCACCATAAAATGAATTCTCTGATTCCAGAAGTATCTCAGCATCCAGCGAAGGAACAATAGTCCTGTTTCTCAGATTAATGATAAGATATCCCATTCCGCCCTTCTCTACCGTCTCTTCCGGTGCTCTTATGGTAAAGTCCAGTCCCTTTTTAAGCACAAAAACACCGGCCAGTGACATAAGGGGTGCACCGGCCACGATGATCAGCAGTATAAAAAGGAAATGATTTCTCAGGAAATTGTAGCAGATAATGAGTATCGCCAGCTGAACCAGATATGCAGTTATTCTTGTGATATGAATTCTTGTTTTCATCTATGTTACCGATCTTTATAACTTTGCTTCTGCACAGGAATTCCTGATAACCAGTTTGCATGGAAGCTTTACTCTTACAGGCGTTGATATACTAAGCTTTCCTGATGCCATGATAAGACTTGCTCCATACTGTCCCATATCATATACCGGGGCATGGATAGTCGTAAGTGAAGGTGTGGTAAACTGACTCATCTCATCATCATTGAAGCCTGCTATGGATATATCCTCCGGAATCCTGAGACCCGCTTCAAGAGCTGCCTTCATAGCTCCTACAGCTATGGCATCACTGGCACAGAGGACCGCTGTCGGACGAGTCTCTGAAAGAAGCTTCTTCATCTCTTCATATCCTGATTGTGAATCAAAACTTCCCTCTCTAAGGAGTCCCTTGGTAGACAGCTTATGTTTCTTCATATAGTACTGATATGCGGTCTTTCTCTCATCGGTTATCTCTTTACCATCTCCGACATATTCCACACCACCGATGAAGGCAATCTTCTCATGGTTCAGACCTGTGAGATAGTCCATCATATCATATATTCCATTTTTAAAATCCATCGAAAGAGTTGATATATCTCTGTTCTTCAGAGACATATCAAGAAAGACTACATTTTCAGTAATGCTTCTGAATATAGCAACATCATCTTCACTGAACTTTCCTATACAGATGATGCCGTCAACTCCCTTAAGGGATGCAGCGTAGGACTTATCAGTCTTATAGACTCTCAACATATTTATCTGATTTCTCGTACAGAAATCTTCTATACCTTTACGAGCCGTAAGGTAATAGCTGTCACGAAGTTCTTCCTCAGCAGAAAACCACTGAATTATGCCCAGCACCATAGGCCTCTCGGTCTTTGACTGCTGAGCATTTCCATGTTTTTTCTGATATCCCAGTTCTTCACTGACAAGAAGAACCCTGCGTCTTGTTTCAGGCGCAACGCTGAGCGTATCATCTCCATTTAATATTCGAGAGACCGCCGCAGGAGAAACACCTGCAGCGGCCGCTATGTCCTTCAATGTTGCCATCTTTATTCCTCTTACGTTTCCATATTGGTCTTACTGTCCGGAAATTTGATATGTACTAGTATAAGGCCCGTTTAGTAAATTTTCAAGTAAATTTACTAAATAAATTTAGTAAATAACCTTGACTTTTTACTAAACATTTACTACAATCAAGCTATAAAAAGATATAGGAGGAGATTAACTTATGGACGCAAGCATTATTTATAATTTGATCAGTACCGGACAACTTGATGAGATATTCTCAAAGCTTTATATTGATCCGTCCACATTCGGATACCAGAGAACCAGATATGCTGATGCAATAGAGAAATTCGAGAAACTTTTCGGAACCTGTGATATAAGCATCTTCAGTGCACCGGGCAGAACTGAAATAGGCGGAAATCATACCGACCACCAGCATGGTCAGGTACTCGCTGCTGCCATCAATAACGACGCTATCGCTGTAGCCTCTAAATGCGAGGGTGCCGTTCACCTCTTCTCCAAGGGCTATGGTCAGATCGATGTAGACATGTCATCTCTTGTTCCTGTTGAAGAAGAAAAGGGAACAACTAAAGCTCTTATCCGCGGTGTTCTTGCCGGAATGAAGAGTAAGGGATATGCCATCGGCGGTTTTTGTGCTTATGTAACAAGCGATGTGCTGAGCGGTTCAGGCCTCTCCTCTTCCGCTGCATTTGAATCCCTGATAGGTGTTATCTTATCCGGATTATATAATGACGGAAATGTAAATCCTGTTGAAATAGCAAAAGTTGGTCAGTTCTCTGAAAATGTATATCTCGGCAAGCCTTGCGGTCTCATGGATCAGATGGCCAGCAGTGTCGGAAGCCTCTGCTACATCGACTTCAAAGATCCTTCAGATCCTGTAATAGAAAAAGTTGATTTCAGTCTCGACACCGTCGGATATTCACTCTGCATAACAGACACAAAGGGAAGCCACGCAGATCTTACTCCTGACTATGCAGCAGTTCCGGCTGAAATGAATGCTGCCGCAGCTGTATTCGGAAAGGAAGTTCTTCGTGATGTATCTGATGAAGATATTCTCTCAGGCATAAACAAGATAAGAGAAGCTGCCGGAGACAGAGCTGCACTCAGAGCCATACATTTCATGGATGAGACAAAGCGTGCCCAGATGGAAGCTGAAGCCCTTAAAGCCGGCGACTTCAGACGTTTCCTTCAGGTATTTAAGAAGTCTGCGGATTCTTCCTTCAAGTACCTGCAGAATGTATATACAACCCATGATATAACACACCAGAATGTAACTCTCGGAATCGCAGTGAGTGAACTGGTTCTTGATACAGATTCTCCTGATCCTGCAGATAACTCAGGTGTGGTAAGAGTTCACGGCGGAGGTTTTGCCGGAACCATTCAGGCCTTTGTAAAGAATGATCACGTTGAGGATTATAAGAAAACCATGAACGCCCTCTTCGGTGAAGGTTCATGCAATGTCTTAAAGATCAGAAGCATAGGCTGTGTCATGGTAATCTGACACATCGGAGGATGAGCTATGAATATAAATCATCTTATAAGTGAATTAATAGAATATGGAACAGCAAACAATCTGATTGCTGAAGACGACCGCATATACTGCTCCAACAGGCTGCTGGAGTTTTTCAGGGTTGAAGACTACTCTCCTGCACAGGATGAATTTTCTCCTGAAGAGGCTCCCCGTGCTATTCACGAGATTCTCTCAGACTGTCTGGAATATGCAGAAGAAACCGGGCTTTTAGAGAACCCTACCACAACCACAAAGGATCTCTATGATACGGCTGTTATGGGACTTATCACTCCGCCGCCATCTATGGTGCGCCACGCATTTTATGAGAAATATAAGGAAGGCCCGGAGGCTGCAACTGACTTCTATTACAGCTTCAGCAAGGCCACAAACTATATCAGAACAGATAGAATACAAAGAGACGAGAAATGGGTTACCGAAACTTCTTTCGGCGCTTTGGATATAACCATCAATCTTTCCAAGCCGGAAAAGGATCCGCGGGACATTGCTGCTGCAGGAAAAGCTAAGAAGTCCGGTTATCCTGCCTGTCTTCTCTGCAAGGAAAATGAAGGCTATGCCGGTCATATCTCCCACCCTGCGAGACAGAATCACAGGATCATTCCTATCTCTCTCTGTGGTGAGAAGTACAACCTTCAGTACTCGCCTTATGTGTATTATAATGAGCACTGCATAATCTTTAATGATGAACATATTCCTATGAAGATAGATAAGTCTACCTTTAAGAAGCTTCTGGACTTTGTAAGACAGTTCCCTCACTATACAGCAGGTTCAAATGCGGACCTTCCTATAGTCGGCGGCTCTATACTCAGTCACGATCATTTCCAGGGCGGACGTTATGAATTCCCTATGGTGAGAGCACCTTTCGAAAGTTATTTCACCATTCCTGGATATGAAGATATTCATGCCGGTGTTATCAAATGGCCTCTCACCACTCTCAGGCTTCAGGCTGATTCAGCCGAACATCTTGCTGAGGCAGCTGATCTTATACTCACAAAGTGGAGAGCTTATTCCGATCCTGATGCATTTATCTTCAGTGAAACTGAGGGAACACCACATAACACCATCACTCCTATTGCAAGGATGAGAGACGGACTCTTCGAGCTTGATCTTGTTCTCCGCAACAATATAACCACAGAGGAGCATCCTCTCGGAGTATATCATCCGCATAGTGAGTATCATCATATCAAGAAGGAAAACATAGGACTCATAGAAGTTATGGGTCTTGCGGTACTTCCTGCAAGACTAAAAAAAGAGATGTCCGAACTACAGAGTGCTATTCTGTCAGGACATCTCACAAAGGAATCTATAAGTGCTGTACCTTCTCTTGCGCCACATGCTGAGTGGGCTGAAGGCTTTATCAGGAGCCACGGAATCACAGCTGATATTGCTGCCGACAAACTAGCACAGATCATCCGTGACGAGGTCGGTCTCGTATTCTCCCATGTTCTGGAGGATGCAGGAGTTTATAAATGTACTCATGATGGCCGTGCTGCTCTTAACAGGTTCCTATCAGCTCTGTCATAATATCCTTCTTAGATTCTTTATAAATAATATAACTGTTAATTATCGGAGTATCGAAGTCTATAAGCGGAATCTCCCTAAGCTTCTTCTCCCGTATATATGTCTCTGCCATATCCTTCGGAAGGAATGTATAATTATCCTTTCCGAGGAGATATGGCACTATTTTCATACAGTCATCAATTTCCAGTTCAAATTGATGAAATCTCGGGAAAAGTTGTCTGATATACTGTCCTACATCCTGCAGGGCAAAGTTACACATCAGATAGTTCTCTTCTATCAGCTGTTCCTGAGTTATGCCCTTCCTGTATTTCTTATTATTTATATCTGTAACAAGCACCAGTTTGTCCTGCTTATAAAGTTCAGAATGATAGGACGACTTCTTAAGCGGAATATATACAAATACCGCGTCCAGTAAATCTTCCTGAAGCAGTTCCAGAAGATGATTTGAAAGACCGATGGTTATCTTCAGTGAATTCTGCGGATACTTATCTCTATATGCTTTTATTTGTGGAGCCAGATGACCTTCATATATGGAATCCGCACTTCCAATCCTTATATGATTCGCAAATCTGTGTTCAGCCGTCATTTCCGCCAGAGTATTCTCTGTAAGGTCCAGCACCTTCTCCGCATAAATCTTAAACCTCTCCCCCTCCGACGTCAGCTTTACGCTTCTGTTTGTACGGCTGAACAGACTGAGTTTCAATTCCCGCTCCAGTTCATTTATCCTGTTTGTAACCGTAGACTGAGCTACAAACAGCTGATTTGCCGTCTTCGTATAACTCTTTGTTTCCGCCAGTGTTATAAAGGTTTTCAACGATTGTATATCCATATCTCGTTCCTCATTATCGATATTTCGAATTATTATTATCATTTTTATTCACTTTACACATAATACAATATCTGTTTATACTTGTACATACGTTTTTGAAAATGATGGAAGGAGAAGTAACATGAAGGATATAGTACTCAGCAGCAAAACCTATAAACTGGAGCAGGACCCATACATTTACCAGCTTCAGGATATAGAAGAACCGGAGCTTTTCAGGGAAATGTTTCCCTACACAGAAACACCAAAGATTGCCTTTAACTATAGACGTGTTCCCGAAAACATGCCTGAGGATATCTTCATAACAGATACCACCTTCCGTGATGGACAGCAGTCCCGTGCACCATATACCACAGAGCAGATGGTTCATATCTATGAGCTGCTCCATAAGCTGGGCGGTCCAAATGGCATGATCCGTCAGACAGAGTTCTTCGTATATTCAGAGAAGGATAGACGTGCTCTCGAAAAATGTCTGGAACTGGGTTATAAGTTCCCGGAAATCACAACCTGGATCAGAGCATCAAAAAAAGACTTCGAACTCGTGAAGTCTATCGGTATAAAGGAAACAGGAATACTTGTAAGCTGTTCAGATTATCATATATTCCACAAGATGGGACTGACACGTAAAGAGGCTCTGGATAAATATCTCGGAATTGTATCCGATTGTATTGAAGCCGGACTTCGTCCAAGATGTCACTTTGAAGATATAACCCGTGCAGATTTCTACGGTTTTGTCGTACCATTTGCAAACAGCCTTATGAAGCTTTCAAAGGACAGTGGAGTCCCTGTGAAGATCCGTGCCTGCGATACCATGGGTTTCGGAGTTCCATATCCGGGAGCCGCACTTCCACGAAGCGTATCAGGAATCATATACGGTCTGCAGCACTACTCAGATGTTCCATCAGAAATGATAGAATGGCACGGCCATAACGACTTCTATAAAGGAGTTGTAAATGCAACCACAGCCTGGATGTACGGAGCCAGTGCAGTTAACTGCTCTCTCCTCGGAATAGGCGAAAGAACAGGTAATGTTCCACTTGAAGCCATGGTATTTGAATATGCTTCTCTCCGTGGAACTCTGAACGGAATGGATACTCATGTTATAACCGAGATAGCCGATTATATCCAGAACGAGACCAACTACACTATTCCACCTATGACTCCATTCGTAGGAAGTGCCTTCAACCTTACAAGAGCCGGCATTCACGCTGACGGAATGATGAAGGATCCGGAAATCTATAATATCTTCGATACATCAGCTATCCTCAACCGCCCACCGAGAGTATCCATAACAAACACCTCCGGTGTTGCCGGAATAGGATTCTGGGTTAATGAGTATAGACGCCGCCATGGAGAGCCGGAACTTCCAAAGAGCGATCCACTCATCCACAAAATATACGAGTGGGTGATGTCCGAGTACGACGGAGGCCGTGTGACGATGATCACTGACGACGAACTGGAGCATAAATATCAGGAACTCACAGCCTAATAGATAATACGCAATACGAAAGACTAATATAGAAAATACGAACGTCCGAGCATCTGGATGTCGCGCTGCACCCGGCTGAAATGCGCCTCTGCAGCACGCACCAGCCTGCTCGGACTGATTTTATATATACTGATGAAACACATCATATTCGGAGTTATACATAAACAGCCCCTGAAGGCATGTGTGTGTACCAGAGCCCTATTATGGGCGGTTGGGACACATCATCATGCTTCAGGGGCGTTCGTTTTAACTATAATATATGCTCGGACGTTCGTCTTT
>ONEC01000171.1 GCA_900316715.1 uncultured Eubacteriales bacterium | reverse complement strand
GCCCAGATAGCTCAGTTGGTAGAGCAGAGGACTGAAAATCCTCGTGTCACTGGTTCGATTCCGGTTCTGGGCACTAGCCCTGAGAGATTCTCGGGGCTTTTCTGTGATATATTTATAATATCCTTGGTTCTTCTTTAGAATGCACTGCAGTTTCGGCACAAGCCGTGGCGAATGATGACGCTCAGCGATTAGAATCACACTTCGTGTGATGCGCTTCGCGGATGTCCCCCTCAGACACTTTGTGTCTTCGGCGGAAATTGCTATCCATAAGCTGCGTTTTTCGAAGAACCCAAATAGTCCATAAGGAGGTGCAAAACATGAA
This sequence comes from uncultured Eubacteriales bacterium, assembly GCA_900316715.1. GTDB lineage: Bacteria > Bacillota > Clostridia > Lachnospirales > Lachnospiraceae > Eubacterium_Q. Next base: position 2,746 of record ONEC01000171.1, on the reverse strand, counting down.
TAAGTATGAGATCGCGTTAGTTGTCAGCACAAGGATTGATGACGACGAGAGAACTGCTGTTCTTGAAAAGGTTAAGTCTTATATCGAGAGATATGAGGGCGGCGCAATCGCTGTTGATGACCAGGGAAAGAAGAGAATGGCATACGAGATCCAGGATATGAAGGAAGGCTACTACTACTTCATCACATTTGAAGGCCCAGTAGACGCTCCAGCTCGTATCGAGAAGAAGCTTCGTATCATGGATTCTGTTATCAGATTCTTGATTGTTAGACAGGACGCTTAGTTATTTAATTAGGGGGGTGTCCTATGAACAAAGTCATTTTGATGGGTCGTCTTACCAGAGATCCGGATGTTAGGTATTCACAATCACAAAGTGGTGAGCAGATGTGCATAGCAAGATATACTCTTGCTGTAGATAGAAGATTCGCTAGACGTGGTCAGGATGGTAATGATCAGTCAGCAGATTTCATCGGATGTGTTGCATTCGGCAAACAGGGTGAATTCGCTGAGAAGTACCTTAAGCAGGGTACAAAGATTGCTGTAACAGGCAGAATCCAGACTGGATCATATACCAATAAGGACGGACAGAAGGTTTATACAACTGATGTCGTTGTCGAGGAGCAGGAGTTTGCTGAAAGCAAAGCTAATGCTGGACAGGAGTCCGGAGGATATCAGCCACAGGCCGCACCGGCATCACCTGCTGACGCAAGTGCAGAAGGATTTATGAAGATTCCTAATGGTATTGAGAACGACCTTCCATTTAAGTAAAATAGGAGGATAAAAAGATGCCTTACAATAAGTCAGAGCAGACAGGTGCTGCACCTATGAGAAGAAGACCTATGCATAGAAGAAAGAAAGTTTGCGTATTCTGTGCAGATAAGGAACAGGTTATTGATTACAAGGATGCTAACACACTTAGAAAGTACATTTCTGAGAGAGGAAAGATCCTTCCACGTAGAATTACAGGTAACTGCGCTAAGCATCAGAGAGAGCTTACAGTTGCTCTTAAGAGAGCTAGACAGATCGCTCTTATCCCTTACGTAGTAGAGTAATTCTTAAGATTTTAAAAACTATGTGAATTTGGACCTCAACGAAGAGTAATTTGTTGAGGTCCTTTTTGTATTATGTTAGAATATTAGATGGCGACTTGTCCCGTTTTTCTGACAAGGCCCAGACTAAAGACAGAGGTTACGTTTTATGAAATTTACGAAGATGCAGGGAATCGGTAACGATTACGTATACGTTGACTGCTTTGAAGAGAAGATAGAAGATCCTTCAAAACTCGCAGTCCTGGTAAGTGAAAGACACTTTGGAATCGGTTCCGACGGACTTATTCTTGTATGTCCGAGTGATGTGGCAGATGTCCGCATGGATATGTACAATCTCGACGGATCACGCGGAGAGATGTGCGGTAACGGTATCAGATGTGTCGGAAAATTCGCATACGACAAGGGGATAGTAGATAAAACCGATATTACGGTAGAAACCCTTGCAGGAATTAAGAAGCTTTCCATGCATCTCAGGGAAGACGGAAAGGTTGGCTCAGTTACAGTTGATATGGGCGCACCTATCCTTCAGTATGATAAGGTACCTGCAGCTCTGCAGGATGGACAGAGTCCTGATGCAGAAACAGGAGCTTTAATAAACGTTCCATTTACGGTTGATGGAAATGTGTACCATACCACTGCGGTATCTATGGGTAATCCGCATAGTGTGATCTTTCTTGGTACAGCTGAGGCAGGACCATTAGCCGGACGCAGCCTTAAGGAGATTGATCTTGAGGCAATCGGACCGGACTTCGAGAATCACCCGATGTTCCCAAACAGGGTGAATACGGAGTTAGTAAATGTCATAGACAGAAGCCATGTTGAAATGCGTGTCTGGGAGAGAGGTTCAGGTGAAACTCTTGCCTGCGGTACAGGAGCTTGTGCCGTAACAGTTGCGTGCATATTAAACGGCCTCACAGATAATGAAGTAACTGTTTCACTTCTGGGAGGAGATCTTCGTATCAAATGGGATAGAGAAGAGAATGTAGTTTATATGACAGGACCGGCAACAACGGTTTTTGACGGAGTGATAGCTAAGGAGAGTGGGTTAATATGAGAAAGAGCTTTTCAAAGAATATTGCATTGCTTATGATGGCAGCCGGCCTTGTGATCGGGGCACCTGCAGGAAGCAATATATTCGGACAGAAGAACAGCGGCACAGTATACGCAGCTGAAACCGATGTAGAGGAGACAGAAGCTCCTCCAATAGAAGATTCAAGTCATTATGATGATTATTCAGCCGGAAACAGAAGCGGTGCTTATGATATGGCACCAACTTATAGCAACGGCGTGGCTGTTTATTCGGTAAGTGGTGACACAAGCGTTCCTAAGCCAAGTGCCAGCCAGATACTTGCTAAGTATAATGAAACAGCCAGTGTAAATGTAACAAACAGATTTGCTGTACAGCCATCAGTAGAATATCCATATTCTATCGGAAAACTTGACAGCAACTTCCTTAATTCAGGATATACATTTCTCAATTTCTACAGATACTGCGCTACTGTAGGTCAGGTTACACTCGATACTAATCTGTGTTACGGAGGTGAGGGAGGACAGTATGGAGCAGTAGTTCTTGCTGCAAATGATTTCCTTACTCACTATCCGACTCAGCCTGATGATATGCCTAGTGATTTTTATAATAAAGGTTATAAGGCTACCACATCCAGTAATATATCTAAGAGAACAGGTTATGATAAGAA
>ONEC01000173.1 GCA_900316715.1 uncultured Eubacteriales bacterium | reverse complement strand
CATATCCATGGGATCCAGTGCATCCTTTACTATGCTTTTTGTCAGGGCTACATTTTCATATGCTGTCAGACTCGGTATCAGATTATAAAACTGAAAGATAAATCCTATCTTGTCCGCTCTGTAATCTGAAAGCTTCTTATCCTTCATGGAAGAAACCTCAGCTCCATCCACCGTAACAGTTCCCGATGTCGGTGTATCCATGCCTCCCAGCATATTGAGAACCGTGGACTTGCCTGCTCCTGACTGACCCAGAATAACCACAAACTCTCCTTCATTTATTGTGAAATCAATATGATTTACAGCCACCTGCCTGCCTTCGCCTTCACCATATTCCTTCACCACGTCCTTAAACTCTACTATTACATTTTCTCTATTCATTTTTTCCTCCCGGACAATAGTTCTATTAATTCTTTTTTTGCATCCTCTTCAAATAGAATATCGATAACACGCAGCTTAAGCTCCGTCTGCATATGCTCCATCTCCACATCATGGAACATATAGCTGTTCTCATAAGCAAGAATTATAAGCTTGATATAATTCGAAAGCAGTGCAACATTTAAATCTTCCTTTACACCTTCCATATGGCACATCAGTCTCTGTGCAATATAGGTTTCTCTTTCAAGACTCACTTCCTTACCTCGTGCCTTATCCGCCTCATAAAGAGCCCTCTCATCCTCTGCTGAAAAGTTTTTATATATTGAATTATTTGAAAGAAGCGATGTAAACCACATCTGAAAAACTTCAGCCGGCTTCATCTTTTTTCCCGGCGGAAACTTCCTATCAAGTTCATCTAAAAGCTTCTTCCTGTTATGTTCAAGAGCATAACTCACATACTCCTCTTTTGAGCTGAAGAAGTTATAAAATGTACTCTTACCTATACCCACTTTCTTTGTTATCTTATCTACAGACATATGTTTAAGTCCGTATTCTTCAAGAAGTGGAATTGCCTGATCCAGCATGGCTTCACGTAGTTTTTCTTTTTCTTCTTCTGTAAATACTCTTGGCGGCATATCATTTCCTCCCAATGCTCTGTTACCTTTTGCCTTATGATCTTTGCACTTTTGACGTCGTCACGTCCTTGCGACCATTTCCGGATTATGGTCGCATAAAAAGCAAAAATCTTGCGACCGTTTTTCAGTTTCGGTCGCAAGATGAATTATATCACTTTGTAGTTAGATGTCAATAACTATATTTATATTTCATTTACTGCATCTGTACTATTCTCTGTTTTTCAGCACCTCCGCCGGAATTATCCTCTTTATCTTTCCCGTAAGAATACTGCTGATAACAAAGTATATAAGTGCAACTCCTCCAAGTATTCCTGCATATAAGAACCACTGGAATTTCAGATTCATTCCCATGGCTGTGTTTGCTATAAAGTACGGATATATAGCATCTGCCATCTTCTTCACTATAGGTATTCCGATACAGGCTCCAATTATAACCGCAATAAAGTTGCCGTCCAGATAAACCTTTCTTATCTCTCGCATTCTGTATCCGAATATCTTTACCAGGGATATCCCGAAAGCCGCCCTGTCTATCATAACATTCAGCATCAGATACATAACCGCAATAAATATAAGTATCGAAACCACTATAAGGATAACTATAAGCGACATCATCTGATCAACAAAGATTCCGGCTGCATTTTCTATGTCTGCTCTTTTTGTAACAGAGTATACTCTTCCTCCATCCAGCATAAGGTCTTTGTCCGAGACGAGCATATTGAAATAATCATCCGCTTCGCCAAAAAGTTCTCTCATCTCGTCTATATCCATATATGCCGTAAGTCCTATAGAATAATCAACTATATCTGAAACTGTAAAGGCGTAGCTTCTATCCTCTGATGTATCATCCAGTATAAATGTATCGCCTTCCTTAAGATCATACTTCTGTGCCGTCGATGAAGCTATCACCAGTTCTTTCTTATTTCCACTGGTTTTAAAGTTATAATACTTATTGTCATCATCAATTCCAATAATGTTTACATCAAGAGAGTAATCGAGATAATTCATGGAGAGATTCTTCACGAAGCACGCCTCTGAATCCTCCGGCGGTGTCTCCATCGGATACTTAAGAACATACATATATTCATAATTGATATCCTCCAGATTCTCCTTCTTTACGTTATTACAAAGCACGAAACAGTTAAGACCAATCATAAATATAAGCAGCGCAACTACCATTCCTATAACAACTGTAAACACACTTCTTCGCTCTCTGCTGATCTGTCTTCCCGTAAACTGTCTCAGGAAGTTTCCGGTGCGCTTTCCTGCTGTACTGTAACTTCCCGCTCCAGCTCCCCTGACCAGATTCTCCTGCTCATTCTTAATAAGAGAAAGAGCTGTCTTTGAAAGCTTTTTATTAATGACCAGTACATTTACGATTATTGATATAACCGGCGGCATGACTACACAGTAAAGAATAATATAGAGCGGATATACCTTATCCATCTGCGGAATACTGTAATAGAGATAACCATCCAGCATCTGAAAGTCCACACCAATCTTACTGAAACCAATCGTCATTCCTATCAGTCCTGCCACAAAAGTAACGATTGTCGGAAGCATAACATAATGCGCTATCAGACTCTTCTTCTTTACTCCCATGGCATAAAGTGTTCCAATTACGCTGCTTTCTTCATTAATCTGATGAATGATAAAAACTGAGATTACATAAGCGAAAAGCATTACAAGAATTGCTCCGGCCACAAGGCTTACCAGTTTCTTAAGTATTACATCACTGGCTGCATCACTGGCAATTCGTGGATTATCCTTATTCTCATAAAAACTTTCCAGATTCGGTATATTCACCTCATAATTATCATCCAGAAATCCTCTTACATCTTCATTGAATTCATCTACTCCATCCTTATATTCCTTCGCTCCATCCAGCAGATCATCTGTTCCATCTGCCAGCTCATCTGCCATTCCCCGAAGAAGCTGAGCCCCATCACGGACCTCAAC
>ONEC01000005.1 GCA_900316715.1 uncultured Eubacteriales bacterium | reverse complement strand
GCTCTGGCTATGGCTACTCTCTGCTTCTGTCCACCGGAAAGCTGTGTAGGCTTAAAGTACATTCTGTCTTCCAAACCAACCTTAACAAGGGCATCCTTGCAGAGAACCTTTCTTTCTCTTCTCGGAACATGGGCATACTGAAGAGGCAGTTCAACATTCTGTAATGCCGACTGCCTTGGTAACAGATTAAAGTTCTGAAATACAAAGCCAATATACTTATTTCTGATAGCAGAAAGACGCTTATCATTCATCTTACTGATATCTTCTCCGTCCAGAAGAAATGTTCCCTCCGTAGGCTTATCAAGACAACCGACTATATTCATGAGAGTCGACTTGCCTGAACCCGAAGGACCCATTATGGCCACGTATTCGCCTTCGTCTATATTCAGATTTATGTCTTTCAGAACCGGAACATCCATTCCACCCTGAATATAATTTTTATATATTCCTGTTAATTCCAGAAGCATACTTCGAATAACTCCTTAATGCTGCTATACTCGTGTCTATCTTCTACTGTCCGCCTTCGTTTGGAATAACGTCTTCGTCTATAGGTGTATCCATAAGCTCTTCGTCTGTAAGATAATCTGTGCTGAAAGTGTTCTCTTCATCAAAATCACTGTACGGATCGCCGAATTTGCCGCCCATATCGTCATCAGGCGTAACTTCTCCACCCATACCGTCATCATACGGAACTTCTTCACCGTCCATACCTTCGCCGCCGATATTTTCCTCTTCGAACTGCTGCATATACTCTTCATAATTAGTCGTTACAGGACAACCATCTTCGATTCCTTCATCAGGAAATGCTATATAATCTGACTTATCAAGACCACCATTTATAAGATAAGAATCTGTATTCTCATCATAATCTCCGACAGAAACCGGTGACTTCTCAATATGATCATCCACCTGCTTCCATACATAGTAACCTGTCTCATCATTAATGAGATAATAAGAAGGCAGATACATTCCATCCTTCTTCTCACTCTGTCCGTTATCAATCTCAATATAGAGATGCTGTCCGAGAATAAGACCGTCAGTATTTTCCGGATTTACATAGAATGAATATTTAGAAGTACTTTCACCCATTCCGGAATCATAATAACCACCATCATTATTCTTCTGCGGTTCCATATCTATCTTGGTTATAAAACCATGCCAAACATCATCATTTATTCTGGATCTTATGATCACCGGTGTTCCCTGATTAAGAGAATAGATATTCTGTTCCGTAACGGTTCCCTTTATTCTGAAATCTCCCTCGGCCATAATGGTGATAAATGCATTGCTTGTGTCTCCTGAATTAAAGGAATATTCTGAGCCCTGTGCATTTTCATTAATAGCCTTGATCATTCCGTCCATCGGTGCCGTAACAGCAGCTGACTCTATAGCCTCCTGCTGTCTCTCGATCTCAAGATTCTTCACCGAAAGATTATATTTCTCTTCGTTAAGACTCGCATTATAACTGTTTATCTGACTGGTAAGAGACAGTCTCTCATCCTCGGTTGTCGCTGAATTACGTTGATTCGAAAGATCGGATATACTGGAAGATATACTTGCAATCCTGTTATTTATTCCCTGAAGATCAAGGTTAAGCTGCTGAAGCTGAAGCTCCATCTCCTCGGTATCATATATAAAGAGAGGATCTCCTTCTTTTACACTGTCGCCGACTTTAACATAGACTTCTTTTACGGTTTTATTGCTGTCCTTGTTAACTCCCTTTGTCTCCTGGGATTCAACTATACCCATAAAACGTGTTTCAAGTCCGAGATAGCCTGCGCCCGTAATATCTTCAACAGACTCGACATATACAAGTCTTCCGTCTTTATTTACACGGGTTCCTTTGTCTCTAAACCATATGAAGTAAACTGCCGCTGCCGCAGCCAGAAGCAGTATCACTATTATTAATGCTATGACTATTGGTTTTTTACTCTTCTTTTCCATCTTTATTCGGTACGTCCTCATGTGCTTTAATGTCGTCTACGCTGTCAGCTGATTTACTGAATACCTTCTTAAGCCAAACTAAAAGATATATGATAAGAGGAACTATTATAGCTGTAAACATCATAGCCATCAGATACTCACTATCGGTAACTATGCAGTATATAACACCTCCTATCAGTGCTACTATAACTGCAACCGCCAGAAGTGCCATTATTCTGCTGAATAAACTATGCTTCATCCTCTTCACTCCGTAAATACTTAAACCATTCCTGTATAAACTTCTCATGACCGTTATCTGACGGCTCATAGAATCTTGTTCCTAGAAGCGCATCCGGAAGATACTGCTGTTCCACATAATGCTTAGGGAAATCATGAGCATACTTATAGCCTGTATGTCCAAGCTCAGCTGAGCCGCTGTAATGCGCATCTCTTAAATGCATCGGAACCTCTGCACCAGATACGTTCTTAACAGCCTCATTTGCTGCAAAGATTGCATTCACAACAGAGTTGCTCTTTGGTGCCGTTGCCACATATATAGCAGCATGCGCCAGTATAATCTGTGCTTCAGGAAGTCCTACACGCTCAACCGCCAGAGAACATGCAGCCGCAACCTGAATAGCCTGAGGATCCGCATTTCCCACATCCTCACAGGCACATATCATAATTCTTCTCGCAATAAAGGTTACACTCTCGCCGCCATAAAGCATCTTTGCAAGATAATATACGGCCGCATCCGGGTCAGAACCTCTCATAGATTTGATAAATGCAGATATAATATCGTAATGATTATCCCCATCCTTATCATATCTGATAGATCTTCTCTGAACACACTCTTCAGCAACCTCAAGTGTAATCTCTATCTTGCCAGACTTCTCATCCCTGTCCGTAGACAGTATACCAAGTTCAACCGCATTTAAAGCATGTCTGGCATCACCTTCAGAGATATCCGCAAGGAAATCAGCTGCATCCTCTGTAATCTCTGCATTATAAACACCCATTCCTTTATCACGGTCATAAACCGCCTTCTTGATAAGTGTTTTAATATTTTCTTTACTGAGAGGCTTCAGTTCAAAGACTGTAGATCTGGAAACCAGAGCGTTATTTACCTCAAAGTAAGGATTTTCCGTAGTAGCACCGATAAGAATAACCGTTCCATTTTCTACAAAAGGAAGCAGATAGTCCTGCTGAGCCTTATTGAAACGATGAATCTCATCAATAAAAAGAATGGTCTTCCTGCCGTACATTCCAAGGTTTTCTTTAGCCTTTTCTACTACAGCTTCCATATCCTTCTTCCCCGATGCTGTTGCATTCAGTTCACAGAATTCGGACTTTGTAGTTTTCGCTATAACCTGGGCAAGAGTCGTCTTGCCTGTACCCGGAGGACCATAAAAAATGACAGAACCCAGTCTGTCCGCTTTTATTGCTCTGTAAAGAAGTTTATCCTTCCCCAGAATATGTTCCTGACCGACAACCTCATCTATGGTATCCGGTCTCAATCTGCTGGCAAGAGGAGCATTAACCTTCTGCTCCTCTTGTCTCATATACTCAAACAAATCCATATAAAATACCGATCATAAACCTAATGTTTAATTAATTTAATTATCAAGAAGTCCAAGCTTCTTAATAATGCTTTCAAACTTCATAATATCTATAGGTTTACAGATATAATCATCGTAATCATTGCTTGCATATGATGCATCAAAATCTTCATCAAGTGCAGAAATCATAACAACTTTGCATCTTGATATTCTAGGTATGCCAAGCTTTCTCTCGGCATCTCTGATTGACTGAAGAGTCTTATACCCATCAATTTTTGGCATCATTATATCGAGACATACAAGGTCAAATTCCTTGCCTTCTGATACGGACTTTACAAATTCATCTACTGCCGCAATACCATCTGTAGCAAGAACAACTTCCCCATATCTGGAAAGCAGTTTTGATAAAAACTTTCCGCTTGCAATATCATCCTCTGCTATTAATACCTTCATCCTAAACCTCCACCTTCAATAAATCAATCCATCTGCTTATATACCCCATAATCTGAGCTTTATACTGGCCTTTTCTATAATTTACTCTTCTGTCAAGCTTGCACATCATAGCAATCCCCGTAAGTGCATTTGCAAGTTCTCCACTGGAAAAGCCCTCAGCTATCTCATGATTATCAATAGCTCCCTGAAAAAGGTCTTTCAGAAAACTCATTCTTCCCTTTATTCCTGCCAGGACTATATCTCTTGTATAAGTGTTATGAAGCAGTTCCTCATACTGGAGCGCAAGTGTCGATAATGTATAGTAGCTCTCATAATATGAACTATAAGCATCTACATACATATTAACCTTTTCAAGATAGGTCCCTTCTCTGGAACTGATAGTCTTAAATATACCGTGATCAAACTTGAAATATGTCTTAACAACATCAACCAGCAATTCATTTGTATCACTGTAATACTTATATATCATAGCTCCGGAGAGATTGATTCTCATGGAAATGTTGTCAAAGTTCAGCGAACCAAGTCCTGCTTCACTGATAAGGTCGATAGCAGAAGAGATTATTCTGTCTTGAACAGATATAAAATCTTCTCTCAAGAGACGATCCTCCTTCAATAATTTTACCTTTGCGACTAAATCGCATATAGATTTATTTTATTGTTTTTGTCTCTCTTTGTCAATCCTTACGCGATTCATTCTAACATAGAATAATTAAGATAATGTTAAAGAAAAACTTATGATTTATCTATGAAAAAAGGACTATTCTAACGAATAGTCCTTTTGGGTCACTTTATTAAAATCACTTCTCAGATAAGATTATTTAATAACAGTAACGTTGGTAGCCTGTGGTCCTTTTGCTCCCTCTGATACGTCAAACTCAACTTCTGCTCCCTCTTCAAGAGTCTTGAAGCCTTCCATGTTAAGACCTGAGAAATGAACGAATACATCCTTTCCCTCTTCATCAGTAATGAAGCCGTATCCCTTAGCTCCATTAAACCACTTTACAGTTCCCTTTGCCATTTTGTGACTCCTCCAAATATAAAACTCTGTGTTCGTCCCTGAACACTAGAACAATATACCACAAATATTGCTCTGAGTCAATGTTATATCGAGGAAACCACCGACACCAAATTTGATTTAAAACAATAATGATAAACCGAATCAGATAACACCTGTTCGGGCGAAAGACAAGTTCTGTTAACACTGTAAACCATAAAACTCAGGTAATCCAGAGAATCATTTACATCGCTTTCTTTCGCTATCAGATATTCATGTACACTCGAAGGTATCAGGTAAAAACCTTCCCCGAACAGATCTGCTATTCTGTTCAGAATATTGCCATACAGAATAACCGCAGAACCGCCCTCATAAGATTCATTTCCGAAGAAATACAGCGGAAACATGTAGTCTTCGGATAAATCGAGCGATTCAGCCGACTCATCGGAATAACTCATCATATGTTTCAGAACTTCTTCAAGTCTTTCAATTCTCGCCGGAAATCTCTGCATAGTATTATGAAGAGCGGTTTCATAAAGCTCTTCTTCTGTCATTCCGAGTTTCTCCATATCTGAATTACTGAGCCATTCATTCCTGCCGACCGGATCGGGTTTCGATAAACTGTAAACAACATCCATATCCAGAAATCGTCTGGTAGGCGAATCCGTCAGTTTGTCTTTACTTGATTCATGATTAACGAGTGACAGATATACATTATCTCTTGAAATATTTAATTCTTCCATATGTTCCTCCTGTTCAGAGGGAGCATATGTCATTGTTATAGGGGTATCTGAACCTTAGCAAAACTCTTTGAGAAAATCAACTACTTTTTTCATTTCCTCATCAAGTCCTATTGTTATTCTCAGGAAGTCCTTTATTATAGGCTTATTCCAGAATCTTACATATATTCCGCGCTTCTTTGCTTCTTCAAATACTTCTTCAGCAGTTTTTGTTCTCGGAGATGCAAAAACAAAGTTAGCACTTGAAGGAAGAACTCTGAAACCTAACTTCTTCAGCTCTTCAGTAAACCATTCTCTGGTCTTCTTAATAGCTTCCACCTTTTCCTTAAAATACTCATCATCTTCAATGGATGCTGTTCCAAGAACAATAGATGGTGTATTCATCGTATATGAATTATATGAATACTTAACATCATTTATAAACTTAATGAGTTTTTCATTCGCTACAGCATATCCGATTCGAAGACCTGCCAATGATCTTGACTTTGAAAATGTTCTTACAACTATAAGATTATCGTATTTACGGGTAAGATCTATAACTGATGAACCTTCTTCAGCAAAGTCAATATAAGCCTCATCAACAATAACTATACTGTCTTTATTGGAGCTGATAATCTCTTCAACCTTATCTCTTCCCATAAGAACAGCTGTAGGAGCATTAGGATTAGGGAAGATAACTCCTCCGTTTGGTTCATTATAATCCTCAGGTCTGATGCAGAAATTCTCATCAAGCGGAAGTGTCTTATAATTTATTCTGAGCATTTCAGCCCATACAGGGTAAAAAGAATATGTTATATCCGGAAACAATACCGGCTTATCTGAATTAAAAAATGTCATAAAGCACATAGCAAGAACATCATCTGATCCTACTCCAACAAATACTTCTTCCGGCTTAAATCCATGATAATCGGCAATAGCTCTTACAAGATCTCCCGCTGTCTGATCAGGATACTTCTTTAAAACATCTGAATCCATATGATCTGCCAGTTCCTGAACCTTAGGTGATGGTCCGTAAGGATTCTCATTGGTATTAAGCTTAATAATATTTGTGTCTGTAGGCTGTTCGCCTGCTACATAAGGAACAACCTTCCTTATGTTCTGTTCCCATAATGCTGCCATATGTTTATCTCCTCATCTGATTATAAACTTAAAATGGACTACCCTCGAGGATAGTCCATCTTATATCTAAGATATTAATTAGTCCTGTTTAGTGAAAACAAGCTCGACTCCCATCTCAAGGGCTGAATCCTCTGGAATGGTGATAGTCTTTGCTTTTGGATCATACTGACACTCAAGAGTATCGCCTTCAACAGTAAGCTTAAGTGTATTTCCACTCCAGCTAGCCTTGCACTCATACTCTTCATTTGAATCATCACCTGCGAGCTCTGCAAACTCGTCAGCAACCTTCATACCAAACACAGCCTTATCACCATTAATGTCAATGTAAAGATCTACCATTCCCATGTATGATGATACATAATGGCCATCTCTATCCTTGCTTCCGCCTCCGCCAAGAACGAAGAAAAGTACACATCCGATTGCAAGAAGTGCGATAGCTGCGATAACTACGCCGATAACAACCTTCTTGTTAGAACCCGGCTGAGCTCCCTCTGCTGTAGGAATACCATAACCCGGATTAGGATTAGCTCCCATGTTAGGATCAAATCCTGGCTGTGGCTGTGCATAGCCCTGCTGTGGCTGCTGCGCATACCCCTGGTCAAAATTCTGCTGTGGCTGTGCTCCGAAATCCTGCTGTGGTGCTGCTGCCTGAAGCTGTGCTCCACATACTGGACAAGAAGCTGAGCCGTCCGGAAGATTATTTCCGCATACTGGACAAATCATATTTTCTCTCCTTTACCCTCATTTATTATTGATTTAGAAAAAACAACACAGGTATTTTATCATAATCTCATGTATCAAGTCTACCACTAATTTCCAGATGATTATAAGCAAAAGTAATACCTGCTTCAGGAAATTCCTTAAGTATCTTTTCTTTTATCTGGGTTGCAGCAAGGAAATTTTCCTCCGCCGTTCTGGTTTCTACAAATACTGTAAGATCAACACTGCTTTCTGCCATATCAATCTTAACATTTAATTCTCCATCATCGTTAACTACTGAGTTTCTTGTAAGATCATTATCAAGTACTGCTGCTGAAAATATGCTCTTTGCCAGACGCAGCTTATGTTCATCAGCTGCATCCTTATATGTTATTGAAACCTTCAGAGGGTACTTATTATTTCCTACTGTTGTAAGATTTCTGATAACGCAGTTATCCAGAACCGAATTTGGAATAATATATTCTGCATTATCTATAACACCGGTTATGACAGTATGGCGAAGCGTAACCTCTCTTACATATCCGGTAAGCCTTTCCGTTCCATTGTTTATCTCAACTCTGTCACCAACCTTAAAAGGTCTGAATACAGTAATGATAAAACCATGAATAATATTACTGAGTCCTTCCTGGAATATAAATCCCAGAACAACAACAATAAGTGAACTGGACATAAGTATTGTATTCGAAAAGCTGGAAAGAATAGTTGAAAGCGCTGCTATTCTGAATAAGAAGAATATAATTATCGCAATCTTTATGATCCCGCTGAGAAACTGCAGCTTTATGCTGTCCTCTTTATGACTGATTATCCTCTTAAATATCTTGTCTACCAACTTTACAATGAGAAAGCACAAAACAACATACATAAGGGCAAGTACATAATTATTCTCGAATACTTTTACTATCTTGTCTATCATTTAATCCCCTCTACAATCTCTTTCAGCTTCATTCCGTTTGAAGCTTTTAAAAGCACTGAATCCCCGGCTTTAAGAACGGTTTTAAGATATTCTGCAGCTTCGCCATTTGAATCAAAACTTCTGGCCGGAATATCATTTCCCTCTTTATAGTATTCAGCCTCTTCACCACGAACTATCAGCTCGTCAATTCCTTTATCTTTAAGAAATGCACCGACTTCCTTATGATAATCAGCACTTCTTTCACCAAGCTCGAACATGCTTCCAAGTACTGCTATTTTTCTGCCTTCTGTCTTAACATCATTACACAGCACATTTATGGCAGCCTTCATGGAATCCACGCTGGCATTATAGGTATCATCTATTATCGTATATCCTGCTGAAGTATTAATAATATTCTGTCTCTGACCTTTGAAGTCCTTATAGGACTGTGCTGTCTTCTTAACATCAAGACCGAGATAATCAGCAACTCCAAGTGCAGCTGTAAGATTAAGGACATTGTGTCTTCCTATTGCAGATGAAACAACCTTTATTCTTTCAGCTCCATAGCAGAAATCAAATACTGACTTTCCATCTTCTGTGGAAAGATTTTCAGCTCTATAGTCCGCATCAGGCTCTGTTCCATAGTAAAATGTCTTAACTCCGGTCTTTCCCTTAACATCCCTGAGTAATTTATCATCAGCATTGAGGAACAGCACTCCTGTCTCCGGATTCATTCTTCCTGTTATACGAAGCTTTTCCTCGCGGATTCCTTCCTGTGTTTTAAGGAATTCTATATGCGCAATACCGATATTGGTAACCACTGCGATATCAGGATTAACCATATCTGTAAGCTTATCCATTCCGCCCGGTTCACTGATACCCATCTCAAGAACTGATATATCAGATTCTGAATCAAGTATTCTTGAAAGAGTAAGAGGAACACCTATCTGTGAGTTATTATTACCCTCTGTATGGAAAACCTTAAGAGATGCTGCAAGTCCATGGGATATAAGCTCTCTTGTAGTAGTCTTTCCTACACTTCCGGTAACTCCGATTATATGGCCGCCTTTATATAGGCTTCTCATATATTTACCGATCTTCTGTAGAGCTGCAAGACAGTCATCTACTCTGATATAAGCTTTTCCGTCTTCCGGCTTCTGATCTGCAAGACCTTCTGTTCCAAAATCCTCTTCTATAAGAGCTGCCGGTGCATTCTTCAGGGCTGATGTAAGGAATTTATGTCCATCGACATTTTCACCTCTAAAGGCTATAAACATGCTCTCTTCATCAGTCTTTCTTGAATCCGTAGCTATATTTCTTAAAACAATTTTACCTACGGTTTCCTTATCAGTATTATCCGATGTGATAAGTTCCCCTTCAGTTATACGTACTAAATCATCTACCTGAACATTCATTTTATTAACCCCGAAATCTATTAAAGTATTTCGTCAGCAAGTTCGTTAAGCCATTCACCGCTGAATTTCTCAATCTCTCCTCTATCAACCAAAGCCGCAAAATCAGGATTGATAGGGATGCGGGCAACTCTTGGTATATTATACTGCTCAGCTATCTCATCTGCGCGGGACATACCAAAGATATAATGTTTTTCACCACAGCCCGGACATTTAAAGTATGACATATTCTCTACAAGTCCAAGTACAGGAACCTTCATAAGATCAGCCATTCTTACAGCCTTAGCCACGATCATCTCAACCAGTTCCTGAGGAGATGAAACAACTATGATTCCATCTACCGGAAGCTGCTGAAATACTGTAAGTGCAACATCACCTGTTCCAGGCGGCATATCAACAAACATAACATCGATATCGCCCCAGATTACATCATTCCAGAACTGTCCAACAGCACCTGCTATAACCGGACCTCTCCAGAGAACAGGCTGTGTCTCTTCATCCATAAGTACATTCATGGATATCATCTTTATACCTGACTTTGTCTCTACAGGAAGTATACTGTCTTGTGTTCCTACTGCTCTAGTATGAACACCAAACGCCTTAGGTATAGATGGACCTGTAATATCCGCATCCATGATAGCTGTCTTAAGTCCTTTACGATTTGCTATGCATGAAAGCATGGATGTAACAAGGGATTTACCTACTCCACCTTTACCACTGACAACACCGATAACCTTCTTTATCTCTGAGTCCTTGTTATGTACTTTCTCAAGCTTGATATTATCTAAAAACTCCTTTGAATCTGCCATGATATATTCTCCTGACTTTTGTATTATTTTACTAACCGTTCAACGATTATAGCATAAATTTTTGTCTTTATCAAAATATGAAAATAAACTATAATAAATAAGTATTGTTACATCAGGAGGTTATAAGATGAGCAAATCTGACAGACCGACCTACGTTATAGGCCACAAGAATCCGGATACTGACGCAATTGCTGCATCTATAGCATATGCTAATCTGAAAAATCTTACTTCATCAGAGCATACATATCAGGCTATGCGATGCGGAAATATCAGTCTTGAAACTCAGTATGTACTGGATCGTTTTAATATAAAAGCACCTAAATTTATCGGTGATGTCCGTACCCAGGTTAGAGATATGGAGATAAAAACACTTCCGGGTATTAGCCGTGAGATGTCACTTAAAGAAGCATGGCACATTATGAAAGAAAACAATGTTGTTACCCTCTGTATAACAGAAGGACGAGATCTCAAGGGAATTATAACAACCAGTGATATCGTAGAAACAAATATGGCCATCTTCGAATCAGACATGCTGTCAAAAACAAATACAAGCTATATCAATATAGTGCAGACCATTGACGGAACCATGATAACCGGCGAAGTTGCCGGTGCCTTTGAAACAGGCAAGACACTTATCGGCGCCGGAAATGCAGAGCAGCTCGAAGAGTTCATCGAAGACGGCGATATGGTACTTCTCGGAAACAGATACGAAGCCCAGCTCTGTTCCATAGAAATGGGTGCATCCTGTATTATAGTATGCGGAAGCCATAATGTGTCCCCTTCTATCCAGAAGATTGCCGAAGAGAAAAACTGCAGGATCATAACATCCCCTTATGATACTTTCACTGTAGCCAGACTCATAAACATGAGCATGCCTGTCGGAAGTTTCATGAAGGTGAATAATCTCATCTCCTTTAAGGTGGATGATTATATTGAGGATATTCAGCCTGTAATGGCCCAGACCAGACACAGATATTTCCCTGTTATTGATTCTAACGGACATTATGCAGGAATGGTATCCAGACGAAACTTCCTGGGTGCTGAGAAGAAAAAGCTTATTCTTGTTGATCACAACGAAAAGGCCCAGGCTGTTCAGGGACTTGAAGCAGCTGAGATAAGAGAGATCATCGATCATCACAGACTCGGTACTATAACCACAGGTAAGCCGATCTTCTTCCGTAATCAGCCCCTTGGTTCTACAAGTACTATAATCTATAACATGTATCAGGAAAATGGTATTGAGATTGAACCTGATATGGCAGGGCTTATGGTTTCTGCTATTATATCCGATACTCTTCTCTATCGTTCTCCAACCTGTACAGAGATAGATAAGAGAGCCGGTGCTGCTCTTGCAAAGATTGCAGGAGTTAATGAAGAAGAACTTGCTAAAGAAATGTTCAGCGCCGGAAGTAATCTCGGAAGCAAAACTCCTACAGAGATCATCCATCAGGATTTCAAGAAGTTTTCTGTTGGAGAATCTACCATCGGTATCGGACAGATCAGTTCAATGGATGTTAATGAGCTTCATATTATCAGGGAGCGTATTGAACCGGAACTTGAAAAAGCACTGAATGACGATAAGCTGGATATGATCTTTGTCATGCTTACCAACATTATGAAAGAGTCTTCCGAAGTCCTCTTCTTTGGCGGTAATGCAGAACGTATCCTGGAGCGCGGATTTGGAACACCTGCAAGAAATGGTCATATAACACTTAACGGTGTTGTATCAAGAAAAAAGCAGATGTTACCAACGATAACATCCGCTTTGGAAAACTAGTTCATATTTTTCTCTATGAAAGGTTTTATATCTTCTTTCTTCATGGAACTGAGATCAGAATTGGAATAACCTGCTTCTTCTGTTAATTCCCTGCCGAAGAAATCAGGGATCTGAAAGGTTTCTGCAGAAGGAACATCACTGAATTCAACTTCCACATATACAAGGCCTTCAAAATCATCATGAAATATATCAAGCTCGGCTGTGAGATTTCCAGGGAGCGGTATCTTATATCTTGTCTTAGATATAACATTACCTTCCACCTTGCAGCTGAGCTTTTTAAATTCATCAGCTGTCATCTCAGTCTCAAACTCTTCTCTGCATAAAAATCCGGAAGACTTTACTGTAAGTATATATCTTTCATCCGATTTCCTGATCCTTATAACAGGAGATACTGAGATATACCCTTGAGCTATCTCATTATGAGGATAGCTTTCCAGATTCTCCGGAAGATATTTAATAAGAAACTTTCTTTCTATTTCCATTTATTATCCCCCGGGAATATTCCTCGTTCCTCTGAATCAGTATTATTCTTTTCCCTATATACCTTGAGCGTGTAACTTATAAGCTTAAAGGTTATAAAGATTCCTGCAATTGATGCCAGCATACCAGGTATCATATATCCCAGAGCTTTATTAATACTCACAAAAAGTATACCTATTGTCTGTGCATAAAATGAAATATGGCAGGCTTCAAATTCATAGATATTCTTTATCGAAACCTTATATGCCACCCAGAGTATTCCTGTATATATCATTGCAAGAAGAATATATTTTAACGCCATTAAAAGCGCATAGAATATAGCGAACATAAAGGATGATATATAGAAAGTATTAGACGCTTCTGCAAAGGAAGCATTATCCATACCTTCTAGAAACATTTCTTTATTATTTATCTTATAAAGAATATTTGAAAAATCATTTACTGCATTTTTCTGGACAACTATGAAACTTACCGTCTTGCTTCCAAATGCAAGATACATACCATTTGAAGGGAGTGATGCCGCAGAAACCTCCGACTGGCTTGTATCTACATACAGATGATAGCCTGATATAACCATATCAAACTTTCTTTCAGCTGTTAATGTACCGTTCTCGTACTTGAAAGCCGGCATTTTTTCCATGAAAAGAGATCTGAACCCTCCAAATCCTGCTACAGTAGCAATCGAAGGGATCAGATAGATGATAACTGATATCAGCAGCGACAAAAAGATTACATACTTTACAAAGGTTTTCTTTGTAACTTCACCAAGTTCTGAAAGTCTGCTTGGAACTGAAAGAGCAATCTTTAACTCTTCCATCAGCTTAAAATCTTTAAGTCTTGTTATCTCGCCATTATCCTGTTGTGAATTGTTTTCTATATTCATTATATAAGTCCGTAATGTTTAAGCGCTCCTGCTATACCACCCTCCGTAACAGAACCTGTAACATATTCAGCCGCCTTAAGGGCATCTTCACTTCCGTTCTGCATACAGATACTATGTCCTGCGTAGCGCATCATCTGTAAATCATTATTACCATCGCCGAATACAAATGAATTATCCACTTGCATATGAAAATAGTCAAGGAGAAATTCTATGCCGCTCGCCTTGGAATGTCCCAGGGGCTGCAGCTCACAGAAATTTCCTTCTCTGTCTATATAATCAAAATACTTTGCTATATATTTCTGGAATTCATCAAGACGGCTGTTCTCATCATACCAGGCACTAAACTTATCAAATATAAACTCCGGAGAATCTATATCTGTTATAAGTTTTTTACCGCCTTCAGTGAAATAATCCACCAGTCTGTCTCTCTCCGGGCTGCTCATCTCATTATCGATGCAGGTATAATCAGCATATTCAAAAAGCGCATTCATGCCCAGTTCCCTGCATTTATATGCCACTTCTCTGCATACATCCTTCGATATCTTATTATGATACAGGACTTCATCCTTATATCTGATATAGCTTCCACAGCCACATACATATCCATCAAATCCGACTTCTCTTATAAAATCATCCACATTGGAGAAAACTCTTCCAGTGTTTATAAAGCAGAGATTTCCGTTCTGACGGGCTGTTCTAAGAGCTTCCTTGGCATCTTCAGGGAAATACCTGGTACCATCTGTAGTAATTAATGTTCCATCAATATCAAAAAAGAGAATGTTCATAATAAAATGTCTCTTATTTACAGCTGCTTCATAAGATTAACCATCTCAATTGCACCAAGAGCACAATCATAACCCTTGTTTCCAGCCTTTGTGCCGGCTCTTGTAACAGCCTGCTCAATAGTATCTGTTGTAAGAATACCGAACATTACAGGAACTTCTGACTCAAGGCTTACCTGAGCGATTCCCTTTGAAACCTCAGCACATACATAATCATAATGACTTGTTTCACCTCTGATAACTGTTCCAAGACAGATAACAGCGTCATACTTGCCTGACTTAGCCATTTTCTTAGCAGCAAGAGGAATCTCAAATGCTCCAGGCACCCATGCTACTGTTATATCCTCATCCTTAACATCATGTCTTACGAGACCGTCCATAGCACCGCCTACAAGTTTTGATACTATAAACTCGTTAAATCTTGATGCAACAATACCAACCTTAATTCCACTAGCTACTACTTTTCCTTCAATCTTATTCATGATAATTACCTCTTATATTTTTAAATGTGTATATATAGTTTAAATGTTATCTTTATACATCCTGCAGTATGTGACCCATCTTTATCTTCTTTGTTTCAAGATAGAAACGGTCTTTTTCCTGAGGCTCTATTTCAATAGGAACTCTTTCAACTATTTCAAGATTATATCCCTGAAGGCCATAAACCTTTAACGGATTATTGGTAAGAAGTCTCATCTTTCTTACACCCAGCTGAACAAGGATCTGTGTTCCTATAGTATAATCTCTGGCATCTGCTGGAAAACCAAGCTCAACGTTTGCTTCAACAGTATCACGTCCCTTATCCTGAAGTGCATAAGCTCTTATCTTATTAATAAGTCCTATACCTCTTCCTTCCTGACGCATGTAAAGCAGAATTCCTCTTCCTTCTTCAGCTATCTTCTTCATAGCTGCATCAAGCTGGTCACCGCAGTCACACTTAAGTGATCCGAAGGCATCTCCTGTGAGACATTCTGAATGAACTCTTACAAGAACAGGTTCGCCATCACTGACATCGCCCATAGTAAGAGCCACATGATGTTCGCCTGTAACCTTATTGATAAATCCATGGATGATAAAATCTCCATACTTGGTAGGAAGAGCTGCACTTGTAACTTCTTCAACAAGTGTTTCATTTTCCTTCCTGTATTGAATAAGCTTTTCAACCGTAGATATCTTAAGGCCATGTTCTTTGGCAAATTCTATTAAGTCATCTCTTCTTGCCATAGTTCCATCATCCTTCATTATCTCACAACAGAGTCCCACAGGCTTAAGACCTGCAAGTCTGCACAGATCCACAGTAGCTTCTGTATGTCCTTTTCTTACAATTACGCCGCCTGTCTTTGCAAGAAGCGGAAACATATGTCCCGGTCTTCTGAAATCCTCAGGCTTTGCATCTTCTGCCGCAAAAGCTCTTGCTGTAATTCCTCTTTCTTCTGCCGATATACCGGTTGTTGTTGATATATGATCGACAGATACAGAAAATGCAGTCAAATGATTATCTGTATTTACAGGACACATCTGAGGAAGATCCAGTCTTTCTGCATAGCTCTCATCCATCGGCATACAGATAAGTCCTCTTGCATATTTTGCCATAAAGTTTACATTCTCTGTTGTAGCAAACTCTGCGGCAACTATGACATCCCCTTCGTTCTCTCTGTCCTCATCATCAAGAATTACAACAATCTTTCCTGCCTTCAGATCTTCAAGAATCTCTTCAGTTGAATTAAACATATTCTCTTCCAATTTATGTAACACCTCGTTTGTATTTATATAAATCCATTGCCTGATAAAAGCTCGGCAAAGGACTTATTTTTCTCAAGATTTTCAGCCCTGTCAGGCTGTCCTCCTTTTACATTACCACCTGTAAACAGGAGTCTTTCCACATACTTACCTATGATATCGTTCTCAAGATTTACCACTGCTCCTCTTTTTTTCTTCAGCAGTGTTGTTTCTTCACCCGTATGAGGAATAACAGAAACCTTGAATCTTTCCTTATCTACATAGGCAACCGTAAGACTTATTCCATCTATGGCTATACTTCCCTTTTCAACAATAAGCCGAAGTATGCTGCTGTCAGCCTTAATACTTACCCATACAGCGTTATCTTCTTTTTCAAAGTTTTCGATAACACCTGTTCCATCTATATGACCTGAAACTATATGGCCTCCAAATCTTCCCTGAAGACTCATGGCTCTTTCGAGATTAACTCCATCTCCTGAACTCAACTCGCCAAGAGATGAACGTCTCAGGGTCTCTGCCATAACATCCGCCGTAAAGAGTGTTCCGGACATTGATGTAACAGTAAGACATACACCATTAACGGCTATACTGTCACCAATCTTCACATCATCCAGAAGATTTCCGGCTTCGATGGTTATCTCAGCACCTTTGGAAAGCTTATTTATCTTTTTAATCTTTCCAACCTTTTCAATTATTCCGGTAAACATCAGTCTTCCTTCTTTCTGACATAATGTAGCATCATATCTCCATCAAGGATTCTGGTATCACTGAGAGTGAAATGCGCTGCATTTTCAACTTCATCAATACCCTCTCCTCCTACAGGAGATGCACCTGTACCACCGAATACCTTAGGTGATATCAAGGTATAAACTTCATCTATCAGGTCTTCCCTGAACATGCTCCAGCCCAGCTGACCGCCGCCTTCAAGAAGCAGGCTGTCAATCTCCATTCTTCCAAGCTGCATAACAAGAGCATTTACATCTATATGCCCAAAATCATCTGCCGGAAGAAGCAGTGTTCCGATACCGGCATCTTTGAGTGCATTTATCTTATCTTTCTTCTCATTTTCAATTTCCTTAAGAGCTGCAACATAGGTCTTTATCTCATTTGCAGTATTAACTATATTACAGTCCATAGGAATCCTGAGATGACTGTCACATATTATTCTTATAGGATCATGACCGCCTTCTATACGGCAGTTAAGCATAGGATCATCCGCCAGAACCGTACCTATTCCTACCATAATGGCTGTACATTTATCACGAAGTACATGAATAGCCTTACGAGAAGCCTCGTTGGATATCCATCTGCTCTTACCTGTAGATGTACATATCTTTCCATCCATTGTCATGGCATATTTATAAATAATATAAGGTGTTTTATGAGTTATATAATGGAAAAACGGCTTATTGAGAGCATCACATTCATCCTTCATAACATGTGTGATTACCTCAACTCCGGCACTTCTGAGACGCCATACACCCTTGCCGCACACCAGAGGATTAGGATCATCCGATCCAATATATACTCTCTTAATCTTTGCTTCAAGAATAGCATCTGTACATGGAGGCTGTTTACCTGTATGATTACAAGGTTCAAGTGTAACATAAAGCTCTGCTCCGGCAGGAGATTCTGTCACATTTTCCAGTGCCTGTCTTTCTGCGTGCAGTCCGCCATACTGAGCATGGTAACCTTCTCCGATCACGCGTCCATCCTTAACTATAACCGCCCCCACAAGCGGATTAGGATTAACTGCACCGACGCCCTTCTTAGCCAGCTCGATAGCTCTTTCCATATACTTCTTATCGTATGCCATTGTCCCGAATGTCCCCCTTTCAAACTATATGCCAGTAAAAAATATAAAATGCCCCGGATAGAATCTACCCAGGGCATAAACTTCTTCTTATTACTTTCATCCAGACTATACTGTCGGCACCGAAATCTCATCGGTTCAAACCGGAACAACCGGTCTCGCGGGCTATACCGCCGGTCGGGAATCTCACCCTGCCCTGTAATAAAATATTATATTATCAGTCTTCCTGCTTACCGATTGACAGGAATCCGTTCTCGTTTGCCTTAAGAAGGAATGAAAGACCGATATTCTTTCTGTGTCCATCCTCGGAAATGTAGATCTCACCGGACTCAACCAGTGACTTAGCTATTCTGATAAGCTCATCCTTGAATGAGATCATCTCTCTTCTGTCACGTGATGACAGCTTGAAGAGATACTGGTTCTTTGAACTTATAAGCAGAATACTGAAGGAGAATACATTATCCTTGGTTTCTTTCATACCTGAACCGATCATACGTGAGTTAGCGATGATGATCTCTGCATTATCATCAGGAAGATACTCTGAAAGAATAAGCTTGTAGATCTTAAGGTAATCATCTTCAGAATCAACCTTGATAGGAAGTTCCGCAACTGCGAACTCAATAACTGAATCGGCAATCTTTATAGTACCACCGTCATCGTTGATAGACGCTGTACTCTGACGAGGAACAAGAAGTCTGAAGAACTTGTTCTCAATAGCCTTATCTGTAGCATTAGGCTCTGATATAACAAGATCAGGATACATCTTCTCGAGCTTAAACATAGAAACGATTGCTGCATCATCACCTGTCTCAGCCTTCTCAACGAGCTTCTTATAAAGCTCTGTAATCTGAGGAGTACGATACTTAACAAGATCAACAATCTTCTCTACAGCAGGGATATGTGCCATTGCTGCATTCTCAAGGTACAGCTGAATGAGCTCCTCTGTTGTAGCTCCCTTTTCCTCTTTATACTGAATAACCTTGTAAAGATTTTCCTTATCGAAATCTTCAAAGTGGTTATCATATGCTTTTTCAAAATACTTGAGAGCTTTCTTCTCACCTGAATAGTTAGGCTGTGATTCTATTCTCTCATATATCTTACCAAGTTCATATGCTGCCTGATAACTTCCGAGCCCGAGCGCCTCAAGGAAGGCCTTCTCAATCTCATAATCAGTAGCAATATAGAATACCTGGCTCTGTTTCATAAGAGCAACCTTAAGTGCTGTAGCTGCACTTCCGGCCTTAACAGCTCTATCCCACTTCTCAACAGCCTGCTGAAGGCTTTCACCCTTGAGATCCTTGATATCCTTGATATAAGCATCCGCTTCTGTGATACCATTCTTCTGAGCTGCCTGGAAGAACTTGAGTGCCTTGTCTCCGTCTCTTCCTGTATTAAGAAGTCCGTAATAATAGAATCTACCGAGATAGAAAGGAACTCTCTTATGGCCGAGTCTGTTAGCATCCTCGTACCACTTAAGTGCCTTAGCATAATCTTTATATTCCTGATCAAAGATATTACCGATCAGAAATGCAAGGTCTGGATCCTTTGTTGCATCAAAGAGCTGCTTTGCATAACTGATAGTCTTATCAAGATCAAAGTATGGAGAATCCTTATCGAAGTAAAGATCTATAAGAAGGTAGCTGGCCTTGATAGAGCCAAGCTTAAGAGCCTGCTTTGCAGCACTCATGGCGCCTTCATAGTCTTCAAGATAATAGCAGTATGTAGCTTCGCTGTAATACTGATTATCCTTACGGTTAAGGCTCTGATCACTAACTCGTGTAGGAGCAATGAATGCAAAGCTGTTAGCTGTCTCAAAGATAATCTCTTCGTACTGCTCTATAATCTCCATTGTTGCACATACGAATCTCATACATGCAAGTCTTCTACCCTGGAAGAAAGCGAAGGTAACGATACCTTTGTTCATCTCTTTATGATAGAAGGTTGTGAAGATACCATCTGCATACTCTGTAATGTATGACTTAAGCTGAAGCTCTTCATCAAAAGCGTCATTGCAGTATCTCAGATAATTCTCAAGAGTCTTCTTGGAATCTCTTGGAATACTGTCATAGCTTACATACATCTCGAAATCCTTGTATGTCATACTAGGTGCATAGTATTCTTCATCTGTTTCTTCATTGATAGTCTTAACCCAGTCCTTAGGAAGCTTATGGATATAACCATCAACCTGATTATGTACATATGTATACTGATACTGAAGAGATGCAGGATCGATAACCTTATAACGGGTTTCCTTGCCCTTCTCTTTTCTCTTTTCAGAAATCTCTGAATAGATCTTATCCTTCTCCTCGAACTCGAGAGAATCTGTATGACTTGCAGCATAATCAACTCTGTCATACGCCTTCATAGCATTCTCATCACCGAGATCAGAAAGTTTTCTGTACCAGTACTTAGCTTTATCATAATCTACCGGAATAACAAATTCACTTTTGTTACCGTATTCATCTATTCTGCTGAGACCGTTCTCATATATAGAACCAAGGTTCATATATGCAGACTTAACACCGGCATCAGCAGCTTTCTCAAAATAGGTTATAGCTTTAGAAAAGTTCTGAGCATCAAGATATGTCTTTGCAACCTTGAGTATCATCTCTGATTCGTTAGTCAGCTTTGCATACTTCTCGTAGTATCCTGCAGCACGATTAAGGTCTTTCTCTATACGTGCATTGCTGTAACGTCCATTTTCAAAAAGCTCACCTAACACATTAAGTGCATCAAGACCAAACTGACGATAAGTCTCATCGTTCATACCTATGTCAGTAATGCCGTCAAGAACCTCAACAGCGCCAACTCCGTTAGCGTTCTCAAGAAGGTTCATAGCTTTGTCATATTGCAGTTCAACAGAACTCTTATTGGATTTCTTTCCACCACCCAAGTTTGAGAGAATAGGAATCCTCTCTTTCAAGCTGCTAAAAAATCCCATAACCTATCTACCTCCGACAAATATCGTAAAAACATCATGTAGAGTTATTTTACCATAAAGCCGAGACTAATGCTAGTAGTTTAAGCCACAGAACCTATATAATTTGTTATAGCATTTACAGCATCTTGCTCATCATTACCAGTTGCCTCAACCTCAATCTCTTCTTCGTTGCATAAACCAAGACTCATCATGCCCATTATACTCTTTGCATTGATCTTCTTATTACCGGAAATAAGATAAATCTCGCTGTCAAATCTGCTTGCTGTCTGTACGATCTCTGCAACAGGACGTGCTTCAGCATAACTAGGTAACTTCACAACAATCTTCTTTGTAGTCATAACAAATCTCCTTATAAATAGATTATCTCATTGAGTCTGCAATCTTGCTGATCTTAGCAAGACGGTGATTAACACCGGACTTACCAAGAGGGGGACTCAGTCTTTCACCAAGCTCCGCGAGTGAAAGATGCGGGTTAAGCAGTCTCATCTCGGCAACTGTTTTCAGCTGCTCCGGAAGACTATCAAGTCCTCTTCTTTCCTCAATAAGCTTTATATCGTCAATCTGCTTTGACGCAGCATTAACAACCTTATTTATATTGGCGGTATCACAGTTAACTGTACGATTTATGGAGTTTCTCATTTCTTTAAGAACTCTTATGTTCTCAAATTCCATAAGGGAATTCATACCGCCTGTCATTCCCAGAAAATCTGAAATGGTATCTCCGTCCTTAATATATACGATGAATCTGTTCTTACGCTTTATACTCTTCGATTCCAGATGAAGAGATGAAAGTATCTCTGTAAGACGTTCTGCGTTATTCTCAGTTGTACATGCAATCTCCAGCTGATATGCTTTCTCCGGACTGGATACTGATCCTCCTGCAAGAAATGCACCTCTTAAATAAGCCTTCTTGCAGCAGGTCCTCTCTGTAACAAGTTCTCCTGATTCAACATATACATCTGCGTTATACAGCTTGAGCTTCTCTATGAGCTCCTGCAGAATCATTTCATCTTCTATTATTATCCTGTATCCGTGCTTAGACTCTACATATGAAGGATCAAAGTTAAATCTTCTCTCCATCACATTATATAGAAGTCTTGAAAGCTTATCTGCTAGCGCCGGTATATCGGATCTTATAGATAAATATTTTGTTCCATCTTCTTTATCTACAAAACGTCCGTTAACCGAAAGCGTGCCAGCTAACTCTGCAATTCGACAATGCACGGCACTATCGGATCTCAGTATAAGTTCATTTTTAACATCTGCGGAAAAGGACATTTAAACCTCACCCTTAACATAACTGTCATTAGCAATATCTCTATGGAAGACTCTCGTAGAATACGGAAGGTCGGTCAGCATTTCACCCAGCTCATTTGCAACTGTAACTGATCTGTGGCGGCCACCTGTACAACCGACAGCTATAATTATCTGATGTCTGTCTTCGTTATCTATAAAGTTAGGAACAAGGAACTTGCACATTTCTGAAAGCTTCTCCATAAACTCCTTTGAAGCATCAGAATTCATAACATAGTCTCTTACTTCCTGATCATTTCCTGTCTTTGATTTAAGCTCTGAAACGTAGTATGGATTTGGCATGAATCTCACATCAAATACAAAGTCAGCATCCTGAGGAATACCAAACTTATAACCAAAGCTCATGATGGTAACGATCATGTTGGTATAATCCTTACCCTTCTTCACGATACGTCTTACTTCAGCCTTAAGTTCTCTTGTAAGAAGATTACTTGTGTCGATGGTATAATCTGCCATCTGCTTCAGGAATTCTATCCTCTTTCTCTCTTCTTTAATTCCGTTCTCTATTCTGCCGCCACGTCCCAGCGGATGTTCTCTTCTTGTTTCCTTGTATCTTTTAACAAGAACCTTGTCAGTTGCATCAAGATACAGAATCTCATAATTAAACTTATCATCTCTGAGTCTGTCAAGAGCAGATGAAAGTTCACCGAGAGCTTCACCATTTCTGATATCGATACCGATAGCAATCTTATCCTGATTGAAATTACTATCTCGGGAAACCTCTGCAAATTTCTCTATAAGAATAACAGGCAGATTATCAACGCAAAAATAGTCCATGTCCTCAAGTGCTTTAAGGACTGTAGATTTTCCTGCTCCGCTCATGCCTGTTACAATTATAAAACGCATATTCTTCCCCTCAGAAATGAACAACTAACACCTGAATCAAAACTCACCGATAAGTCTTACTTCAGTCTCTAACATAATTCCAGTTTTTTCTTTAACTATATCCTGCACATTACAAATGAGTTTATATATCTCATCAGATGTGGCATGACCTTTATTGATTACAAATCCGCAATGCTTCTCGCTAACCTCAGCATCACCGACTGAATATCCGGCCAGACCGCTGTCCATGATAAGCTTTCCTGCAAAATATCCTTCAGGTCTTTTAAATGTTGAACCTGCACTTGGATACTCCAGCGGCTGCTTCTCACGTCTTCTGCCGTTAAGGTCATTCATCATAGCAGTAATAGAATCCTTATCACCCTTCTGAAGTCTGATATCTACTCCAGTGATGATCATATTCTTCTGCATAGCTATGCTTTCGCGATAACCGAACTTCATCTCTTCATTGGTAAAGACTACCTCTTTGCCATCTGTAACTGCATATACCTTAACTACGCAGTCCTTCATCTCACCGCCGTATGCACCTGCATTCATAAACACAGCCCCACCTGCTGTACCCGGAATACCTGAAGCAAACTCAAATCCGGTAAGACTGTTATCTCTTGCGAAAACTGCTACTTTTGAAAGCAGGGCTCCTGCATCAGCATGAATAGTTACATCATCGATCAGACTGATGGAATTAAACATATCATATATCTGAATAACTGTTGTATCTATTCCCTTATCTGAAACAAGAAGGTTGCTTCCGTTGCCTATAATAAGGAAATCATCCGAATATTCACTGTCATTTGAAATTTTTAATATATCTTCAACCGATTCAATTTTTATAAACCTTTTAGCAGGTCCACCTGTTCTGAAGGTGGTGTGTTTCATCATCGGTTCGTTATCCAGTACGATCATCGTTATCCACCATAACCATAAAATCGAGCAGGCACACGCCTGCTCGTATAATACTAAACTATAAAATATCTTTTTTCAATATGGTAAAAAAGCTGAAATAATACGGTTTTCCAGTTTTTTTATGTTAATTTTGACATATTAAGCTATTCAAGCACTGAACATGCTCCACCGTACATTCCTGCATCATTGCCAAGTTTTGCAAGTTCAAACTCTGTATTCTTGCATGCATGAAATGCATATTGCTGGAAATACTTCTTTGTTGTATCTATAAGAATTGCACCTGCACGGGATACTCCACCACCTATAACGAAGATCTCAGGATCAACTACGCAGGCAATGGATGCAAGGGCAAAGCCAAGCTTCTTTCCAAGTTCTTCAACAAGTGAAAGTGACAGCTCATCTCCTGTCTTAGCTGCATCGAAGATTTCCTTTGCAGATATATACTGAACCTCTCTGAGCTTTGAAGGCTTATCAGAAGCATTAAGGAGCTTATTAGCCATTCTTACAATACCTGTTGCGGATGCATACTGCTCCAGGCATCCCTTCTTGCCGCAGTTGCAGGCATCTGTTTCTTCAGGATCAATTGTAATATGACCGATCTCTCCGCCGGCGCCATTAACACCTGCAAGCATCTTACCGCCAAGAATGATTCCGCCGCCAACACCTGTACCAAGTGTTACGCATACAACATTCTTATGGCCTTTTCCGCCTCCCTGCCACATTTCACCGAGAGCTGCCATGTTTGCATCGTTACCGGCTTTTACAGGAAGTCCAAGAAGCTTACTGAGTTCCTCTGCTGCATTGAAGATTCCCCAGCCTAGATTTACACACTTGATAACTGTACCGTCTTCCTTTACCGGTCCCGGAACTCCCATTCCTACACCCTTAACATCATCTGATGTTATATCTTTTTCCTGCATTTTAGCTTTAACTGATTCAGCAATATCAGAAAGAATATAGGCACCACCCTCATCAGTTCTTGTTGTGATCTCCCACTTATCAAGCAGTTCTCCCTCGATAGAGAAAAGACCGATCTTAACTGTTGTACCTCCGATATCTACTCCGAATACAAACTTAGACATAATAAACCCTCCGTGTATGTTATATATTTTAGTAACTTATTTTAGATTCTCTGTAATCCTTTTATAAAACGCCTGAGCTGCGTTATATCCCATCTTCTTCTGTCTATGATTGACAGCCGCAGACTCAACTATGATAGCCAGGTTACGACCAGGCCTTATAGGTATTGCATGTGATACAACCTTTGTTCCAAGGAACTCTGTATACTGATCCGTAAGTCCCATACGGTCATACTTTGCATCTTTATTCCACTCTTCAAGCTTTATAACCAAATCTATCTGCTGTGAGAGCTTAACGCACTCAACACCGAACATAGTCTTAACATCGATGATTCCGATACCTCTCAGCTCGATGAAGTTCCTGATCATCTCCGGCGACTGACCTATAAGTGTATCATCACTTATTTGCTTAATCTCAACAACGTCATCAGCAACCAGTCTGTGTCCACGCTTTATAAGCTCAAGGGCAGCCTCTGACTTACCGATACCGCTGTCTCCCATGATAAGAACACCTTCACCGAAAACATCGACAAGAACAGCATGAATAGAGATTCTGGGAGCCAGCTCCTCATGAAGCCATCTAACTGACTCATGTACGAAAGACGATGTTGTAGCCGCACTTGTAAGAATAGGAATACCGTGCTTCTTTCCTTCTTCAATTATAAAATCATAAGGAATAATATCTCTACAGAATACAAGACATGGAATCGGGAATGAGAACAGCTGATCAAAGATCTTTATATTCTCTTCCTTGGAATGCATATCAGCAAGATAGGCATGCTCAACATTTCCGCATATCTGTACTCTGGAAGAATCGAAATGTTCAAAGAATCCGGCAAGCTGAAGAGCCGGTCTGTTAATATCAGGATCGGTAATAAGAATCTTATCCGTGTTAATCTCCGGTGTATGATTCTTAAGGTTCATCTTATTTATAAACTGTGTTAGTGTAACACTATATTCTGCCTCCATCACTACCTCCTCGTCATGAAGTATATCAGACTGCTGTACCTTTCTTGGGGCACTAAGATATAATACCATATATCAGACCATTTCTCACTATATTATTTCACTAATTAAATAAGATATGATAAAATAATGCTCGGTCAGATATACATGAAAGTCCCGCAGCCGGGCTGATGAGATTCAAGGAGATTTGTCGTGAGCGATAGCATTTTCAATTTTGAAGAAGAACTGGGTAAACTGCCTCACAGTCCCGGTGTTTATATTATGCACAGCTCAACCGAGGAAATCCTCTACGTCGGAAAGGCTGTGGATCTTCATAACCGTGTAAGGCAATATTTCCGAAAAGGTCACGGTCATAACGGTTCTCTTAAGATTGCTAAAATGGTAAGCCTTATATCCTACTTCGAATATATCGTTACGTCTTCTGAGATGGAAGCTCTTGTGCTCGAGTGCAACCTCATCAAGGAACATCGTCCAAGATTCAACACTCTCATGACAGATGATAAGGGATATCCATATATCAAAGTGACCGTCGGCGAACGCTTTCCAAGAGTCGTATACAGCCACAGAATGGCACGTGATAAGTCCAAGTATTTCGGACCTTACACCGACAGAGGAGCCGTTCATGATACAGTTGCTCTAATCAAAAAGCTCTTTAAGATCAGGAACTGTAATAAAGATCTTAACAAATCTGATCTCACTGAGCGTCCTTGTCTGTATTACCAGATCGGTCAGTGTTCTGCTCCATGCGCAGGGCTTATCACTCCTGAAGAATATGGAAAGCAGATTGAATCAGCCATGCATTTCCTGAATGGAAATTATAAAGATATAATAGATAACCTGAAGCTGGAAATGCAGGACCATGCTTCAAAGTTGGAATTTGAGAAAGCTGCCGAAAAAAGAAATCTCATCGACAGCATAAATACCGTTATGGAACGTCAGAAGGTAAGCAATTCCACCGGCAATGACAAGGACATTATTGCAATTGCCAAAAACAGCACCGACGCAGTAATATCCATCTTCTTTGTACGAGACGGTAATCTTCTGGGACGCGATAATCATCATATGTCAATAGATGAATCTGACAGCGATTCTGAAATAATCACTGAATTTGTAAAGCAGTATTATAATTCAACACCATTTGTACCTAAGGAGATAATAACTGTATCTCCTCTCTGTGAGGAAAAGCTTATAGAGGAATTTCTTGAGGACAAGAAGGGTCAGCGTGTATATATCCATGTACCTCAGAAGGGCGAAATGAAGGCTCTTATGAAGCTGGCACAGGATAATGCCCTACTTGTACTCTCTCAGGATATTGAGCGTATAAAGCGTCACGAAAAACGTACCATCGGAGCTTGCAAGGATATCGCAGATCTTATAGGCGTTGATAAGGTATCACGTATGGAAGCTTTTGATATATCTCATATTTCCGGATATAATCAGGTTGCATCCATGGTAGTTTTTGAAAACGGAGAACCAAAGAAGAACTCCTACAGAAAGTTCAAGCTTAAAACCCTCGAAGGTGCAGACGACTACGCAGCCATGAAGGAAGTTCTCTCCCGTCGTTTTACCGACGAAAAGCTTTCAGTCCTTCCGGACGTTCTTATGATGGATGGTGGTAAGGGTCAGGTAAATGTAGCGGAAATGGTTCTGGACAGTCTCGGAATCGATATTCCTGTATGTGGAATGGTCAAGGACGATAACCACCGGACCAGAGGTCTGTACTATAAAAATGTGGAGCTGGAATTTCCAAAAGGAAGCGAAGCCATAAATATGATAACCGCACTTCAGGATGAAACACACAGATTTGCAATATCATATCATAAATTACTCAGATCCAAAGAACAGATTCATTCCATATTGGATGATATCGACGGTATAGGTCCGAAGAGGCGGAAGGCTCTTCTCCTCTACTTCAAGAATATCGAAGCAATAAAAAACGCATCCGTAGAAGAGTTGGCCGAAGTTGACGGCATGAACTCTGCGGCTGCAGAAAAAGTATATGAATTTTTTAATAAATAACTTTTAAAGGAATATATAAATGGGTAAATTTCTTTTTCCGGATGAATATTACGATTCAACCTATAGTATCAATTTCAAGAAGTATTATAATCTCGGATACAGAGCTGTTCTCTTTGATATAGACAACACTCTCGTACCTCATGATTTTCCTTCTGATGAAAGAGCCGTAAGCCTTATCAGAAGAATGAAAAAGGTCGGCCTGAAAATCTGTGTTATTTCAAACAATGACGAAGAACGTGTAAAGAGTTTTGCAGACAGTCTCGGTATCGAATATGTATATAAGGCTGCTAAGCCTCTTGCCAAGGGATACCTTGAAGGAATGAGCAGAATGGGAACAGATACCTCAAACACTCTGTTCGTCGGTGATCAGCTCTTTACGGATATATGGGGAGCCAATAACGCGAAGATTCATTCAATCCTGGTAAAGCCTATAGATAAACATGAGGAGATTCAGATCATCCTCAAAAGACGACTTGAATCTCCTCTTATAAAACTATATCTCAGACGTCACCCTCTTTTATCAAAGAATGAGTCTCGCCATTCAAAAAACTGATCAAGCATCAGAGGTTTTGCATAATAATATCCCTGGAAACTGCCGACACCGAAATTCTGAAGTATATCTCTCATACCTTCGGTTTCTATTCCTTCTACGCAGACCTTGGCTCCGTAAAGTGAAGCAAGTCCCGAGAAATATTTTATCAATTCTCTGTCGGTCTTACTTTCCTCAATCTTCTGAATAAATCCTCTGTCAATTTTGATGATATCGAACGGAAGTTCCTTGACTATTCCGACCGACGAAAATCCTGTTCCGAAATCATCCAGAGCAACAAGAATTCCTCTGGATTTCAGACGTGCCGTAACATTTTTCAAATGATCTATATCGAGCAGTCTGCATCTTTCCGTAACTTCAAAGCATATATGATCCGGAGGATACTCCATATCATCCAATATCCTGAATACCATATCCACAAAATCAGGCTTTTCCAGCTGAGTATAGGATAGATTAACATTTATCACAAAATCCGGTTCCGATTCGATTATCTTCTTCGAAGCTATAATAGCTTCTTTGATTATCCATTCGCCCAATTCAGGGAACATCGGGTCCGACTCAAGGAGCGGTATAAACTGATCCGGCGGAACAACGCCATAGGTATCATTCTTCCACCTGAGGAGTGCTTCCGCGCCTATCAGTTTCTCCGTTTTCGCATCAACAACAGGCTGATACATCAGATAGAAACCTTTATATCCATGCATTATGGAAGCACGTATATCATGAAGTTTCTCAAGTCTGTGACGATTATAATCATTTAGATCATTTTGGAACTCCATAAGATTTCCCTGATGTCTTGATTTGGATTCGCTGTAAGCATAATTGAGACATCCGTATACAGTCTGTGAATCAAAATCGAAATGATCTACGGCCACCAGTCCACAGTTTGTATTAAGTATGATCTTCTTGCCTTCCACTTCAAAACTATCTCTGAAGAAATCTCGAAATTGTTCATATATTTCCTTTATCTCATCAACAGATAACGAATTACTGATCACGGCAAACTTAGTTCCGTCCAGTCTGTAGCAATGTCCCGTGTTTCCCGTTGTATCAAGAACTTTTCTTGCAAACAGCTGAAGTACTTTGTTTCCGAAATGATAACCGTATATTTCGTTAATCTCAGAAAACTTACTTATACCGAGCAGCAATACATTTAATTCCGTACTTCTTTTAATATATCCGTCGAGATCCTCAAAAAATCTGTACTGATTTCTCAGTCCGGTAAGAGTATCGATATGTCCCTGGGATCCGTGGTTACGGATAGTCCCTGCAAAATAATCCGGATTTCCCATAAGATCACGCATTACTATACCTCGGCACGTACAAACATCATATTCACCGTTAGGATTTTTAACCCGGTACTGCATATTATGTCCGGATGAATCACCGGCAAATATATTTTCTATCGCTTTATGATATCCTTCTCTGTCTTCCGGATGTATACAGCCTTCCCATATATCCCCTGCACCATACATATATTCCGATGGCAGTCCATATGTATCAACACAGTTCTTACACCATCTGGAAAAATCATATTTCATATCACATACATATACATATGTACCCTCTGCTACAACATCAAAAGCTTTAAATAATGTATCAAGGATTGTTCTCCTATCTTCCGGTACGCTCTTATATCCCGAATCATTTTTACCATCCCTTAATTCAAGGCGGATTTTCTCATCTTTAAGATGCGATTTATTATTATACATGCTCTCGTCAGCACGCTTAAACATGTCGGCGATTTTTCTATCTTCCAGTCTTCTGTAATCAGTCATTCCGGCAGCGACAACAGGACCTTCACCTATTCTGAGATTTTCCTCCACCTGCCTCTTAAACGCCGAAAACAGACTTATCCTATCGTTATAATCACTTCCTTTAAGGATTACAATAAACTCATCTCCGCCGATTCTGTATACAGGACTGTGACTAAAGGTACGACATACAAGTTTACATGATTCCTTGATCAATTCATCTCCGGCTTTATGTCCCTGTGTATCATTTACTACCTTAAGATCATTAATATCAAATACAACTATCCCGAACTGTTCATCACTTCTCTCTTCGATCTTTTTATCCAGCTCCGTTTCCGTCTCACGGTAAGCTGTTATATTTCTTATACCCGTAAGTCCGTCGCGTCTGGCTAGTTCGTTGGCCATTGTAAGCTGTTCGATATGTTCTTTTTCTCTTTTTACATATTCATCTCTGTTCTCAACACATATTATAAAATGGGTATGGTCAGACGACCACATTACCTTTAATCGTGTATACTGAATATTCCCGCCGGTAGCATACATTCGATAATCCTCAATCATCTGTCTGGCATGTTCCAGACCGGATATAAAATTATCTTTATTTAAAAAGATCTTAAGTCGCCCTCTGTCAGACGGAAGTATTATTCTGTCAACATTCTGAACAGCCGTTCCGAAGAACCCTTCTCCTTCTTCACGGACTTCAAGACCACCATAAGTTTTATGTGTGGTAAACAATGTATAATGTTCTGAAGCCGAATCAACATAGTAGATAAGATCATAATTTGAAGCAAGGCTTTCAGCTATCTGAGTATATGTAACACTCTTTTTTTCACTGATTTTTAACGCAAGTTCTGTTTCAACCTCTTTATCTATATTTTCGAGACATACTATAAGATGTTTTCCATCTCTGGAGATAATCACTGTATATCTTACATGTTTTACATTATTATCGATAACGAGACGATATTCTAGGGAAAAAGACGTCTTGTTTTTTAAATTCAGAAACACATCATCTTTATAAAAAAAAGTGATAACCTTATCCTGATCTTCAGGGTGAACATACTTTCTTATATTTTTTCTGCTTTCGGCAAAAAAGTCATTACCCTCAGGCGGAACATTAAGTTTCTTATATTCATCAGTCGAAGCAACCTCAAAATAATAACTTGTTTCAACATCAACGTAATACAAATTATCATAATGACCGGCTAAACTCGAGGTTATCTGATTATATATTTCTTTCTGACGCTTGTTTTCCTTCTCTAATTCTCTTCGCTTATGTTCTTCATCAATATTTATTACTCCAAGTATAAAGTAATCAGAGTTCTCTTCTATACCACGTATCAGCCTAAGAGAATGCCAGGTCGGAACACCATTAATAATGAGTCTGTATTCAATCTTTTGCATGCTTCCCTTTTTCATATCAGAAAGCAGCTTATCCTTTTGAATATCCTCTAAGAATATATGCTGATCTTCTTCATAAATAACCAGTTTACAATCACGCTTTATATTCTTAAAGAAATCATCTCCACCCTGTTCAAGACTAAGTGAATGAAACTCCGGATTAACTGAATACCAAAAATACTCGTTAGTTACCGCATTTACATAGTAAACACTCGAATAATCAACAAGTAAAGCCTCCGCAATCTTAAAAAATACCCTATCCTGTTCAGCCATAATCCACCCCAAAATATTAATTATAGGATTAACCAATACTTATAAACATTGTATCACATATTGTCTGACAAGTCATTAACCACCGTTAATTTTATTGCACAAATCATAAAAAAAGAAGGCGCCAGATTATTAATCTGACGCCCCGTAAAATCATGTTTAGTTAAATATCTTACAGCATATCTGCTCTAAGCTTTTTAAGTACCTGATAAGATCTGTTTCTGATCTCCTCTGCCTCAAACAGAGTAAGCATTGTATCCATATCGAACTTAGCCTTGAGAAGCATATCCAGCCATGCGTTAACATATTCCTTAACGTATTCTGTATTCTCATCAGACTTATCCTTGAGACTAGCCTGAATATTGTTGATATTCTCAACTACAGTTGATGTTGGCTGTGAGCTGCTTGATGGTGAAGGATTGCTCTCATCTGAAAGCTCAATAACCTTACCTGTCTTAGTGATGATAACCTTCTTGTTAGGAGTGGTATCAGCCTTATTGGCAACTGTTCCAGCTTTCTTATCGATAAGTCTTTCAACTGCCTTGATAAGACATACTACACTGTATGTAGCCTCCTGAGGTGTCTGCTCAGGTGCTCCCTTATGTGTATACTGATTCCAAAGCCACTCTGACTTAAGAAGCATCTCTTCAATCTTAGAATCATCAAGAAGCTTGCGAAGATCCGGATCCATAGTGGTAACAACCTTACGTCCAAAGAGTCCACCACCTCCGTTTGCATTCACATCAGCCTTTCTATACTTACTTGGTACAGAAACATCAGCATAAGTCTTGATAAGGTACTTCTCAGCTGTCTTAGGATCATAATCACTGTTAATGATTGCGATTCTTCCGCCGTTGAGTCCGTTAGCAACCATATCTTCAGCTGCAAGGAATATAAGTGTCTTCTGACGATCATCGATCATCTGCTTGATCTCATAATTTGTCTTTGACTTCTCAAGGATAGCATTCTTACGAACCTTGAATGCCTTAATCTTCTCCTTGATACTAAAGAACATCTTAAGCAGTGATGGATTTGCATTTACATAGTCATTGATCCATGTAATCTCAACATACTGATGCTCAATCTTATTTGAAAGCTCATATACATTGTATCCATCAAACACAACGTTAAGTGTTGTATACAGCTTTTCAAGAATCTCATACTTCTCTTCCCATGGACGAGCTGAAACATCAGAGTTTACAAGTTCCTTAATACCACACTCATAGAATACGAGGTTGTACTCATAGAGACCTTCGAAAATGTTGGTCTTACCTGTAAGCTGAGCTCCTGCTCCCAGAGTCTGAAGATGCTTCTTCATATCAGGCTCGTTCTCGATATAGAGATAAACCTTCTTAACAAATGCAGATACTTCATTGATAAGAGTATCAATTCTCTTGTTATAAAGTTCCTGCTTAGAAATAGCTGTAAGAACATTTCTTGAAAGTACGCTTGTGTCCTGTGTACTATTAACATTCCTGATAAGCTCTTTAAAGCTTTCGTATACAGCAAGATTATCAATAGGAATATACTCTGCATTCAGTCCATAGAACTCAAATGCCTTGTTATAATCCTTGTTAGCAATAAATGTATTGAAGAGGCCGATTGAAAGCTGTGTCTTATAATCGTTTCCTACATGAGGATCCTCAACAATATAATCATAAAGAACTTCAAGGTTTGAAAGATATGCCTCTGAATTAGCAAGTGATGTTGGAAGCCCCATCTCCATAACAACGTTAATAAGATCAAGGTATCCAAGCAGAGCCTTGTCAAAGTTCTTTGGTCTTTCATCATCTTCAAGAATCTGGTAACTTACATTGATAAGAAGTGGTGCGATACGCTCACCTATAAGGCGCATAGCCTCGCCAAACTTCTCTCTCTGATATAAGTATATAAGCCAGATGCTGTAACGATAAATACCAGTTGTATTAATAGGTGCATCAATATCAGAAGGATCGATATCACCATAAACAAAACTGAAAAGTGGTTCTATCCACTCGTCAATCTCGTACCTCTCTTTTGCTTTGATATTCTCATCTACAAAATCGCCTAACTCATAAAGTTTTGAACACTGTGCTCTGACATCATCCTCGACATTCATAGTCTTAAGATCAAAATTACTATCCTTAAGATAGTCGATTACAAGAGCATAAAATCCGTCCTCAACCTGCTCATTCAGGAAACGGATAAGAAGACTTTTGTTATTTGAGGCTGCAATTGAGAGAACATTGTTGTCACTTCCAGTAATATTAGCCGGTAAAGCCATCTCTGTATTCCTCCTAACTATAAAAAATGCTGTGTACACACTATCGACACACTAAAATTATAATATATATAGCGAATTATATCAACGTCATTTTGTCAATTTTTTACAGAAATATTTGTTAGTTTTTCACAATTCCTGCCATTTTTAACAAGGCAATTGCGTTCCTTGTGGTGCATCTGCCCGATTTCATTTTATAATCAAATAAAATCTCGTCATTTTCGTAGTATTCTTCGAAATGATAGTTGTCTGCAGGCCTACCGTCTGCCTCCTGTATATCGCACAACTCAAAGTCGTGGGTTGTAAGGATAACCATGCATTTCCCTGAAGAAAGCTTCTTTACAGCCTCAGTTGCACCCACTATTCTGTCGGCTGAATTCGTCCCCTTAAATATCTCATCAATAAGGCATAATGCCGGCGGCTCAGAACCGGCTTCCACATAGTCTGCTGCCCTCTTTATACGGAGTATCTCAGCGTAGAATGTAGATATACCGCTGCTGACATCATCCGTAATCCTCATGGATGTAAAGAGCTTCATGATAGGCAGCTTAAAACTTTTTGCACATACACCTGCACCGGCATAAGCCAGCACTGCATTTACAGCAATTGTTCTCATAAATGTAGTCTTTCCGGACATGTTGGATCCAGTGATTATGGTTATATGTCCGTCGAGATTTCCGGAATTTGAAACAACCTTTTCCCTGTTTATAAGAGGATGATATATTTCATCAAAGCCGAGCTTCATATCTTCTATGATCTCAGGTTCAGTTGTCTCTCTTACAGCTGAAAGAACCGCAAGACTTCCCAGTTCCTCAAATTCAGCAATTATATCTTCGCAGTTTGTAAATATATCTTTATTCTTTGCCGTCCAGGCAACCGTTCTTCTGGCCAGATAAAAATCCCAGCCTATAAATCCTGCCAGCAGCATATGAATGATAGGATTAAAGGATATTGCAGCAAAATCTCCCATACGCTGCATATCTTTTACCGCCTTCAGAATTCCCTTCTGACCTGTAACTCTGTTCTTCAGCTCAGAAAGTATACCAGACCGGAACTCTGACTTATTAATCTCATTCAGAATCTCATAAAAGTCGCCTGCCGTCTTTCCGTATACATATACAGGAGCAGAAAGTACATCCAGCTTTCCTTTAGGTATCCATGTTATTGCAAGGCCTGCCACAAAGGTTGCCAGTATAAGTCCCGGATTATAGCCATAACCAAAGACCATAATAAG
This sequence comes from uncultured Eubacteriales bacterium, assembly GCA_900316715.1. Lineage (GTDB taxonomy): Bacteria > Bacillota > Clostridia > Lachnospirales > Lachnospiraceae > Eubacterium_Q. The sequence goes on along the minus strand of ONEC01000005.1, from coordinate 11,263 downwards.
AGAAACAATATTGATCACCGGAACAATCAGCATAAGCGGATACATCCATCCCGAGAACTTCTCTTCCACAACCTCCGGAGCCTCAAGAAGTTTGCTGTTTTTCATAGTTCTGGTTTCAAATTCATACCTGAATTCATCAGCCAGAGAAAGCTCCTTTACAGCCTTATATCGCTCGGATCTTACAGAAAGATTATCCGTCTTTAAACTAAGTGTATCTGCCAGTCTGCGTCTTCCTTTCGGTGTATGTGCTATTGAAATGTACTGATACAGGGAATTCTTTCCGAGAAGGTCTATATCACGGGATAATACATCCTCCTGCGTGAGGAATTCTCCTCCATCGTCTATTTCCTGCATCCAGTTTCCATTAAGCCTGTTCAGATATCTGTCCAGTACATTTATATAGGTCTCATCATGTGAGATCATTTTATTAAAACATGCATGTACGTAGATCAAAAAGAAGAACGTAATAAGAAGATACGCTCCTGCAAATATATACATACCCTTTTTATCGGAAATGCCGGCGATCAGAAATGGTATACCGCCTACAAAACTTATAAGTCTCAGAACTGATATCAGACTTGATTTTTTCTTTAGTTCAGTTAATCTTTCGTTTGCTTTGTTCTTTAATTCATTAATTGTGTTTTCCATATTTTACCTGCCTTTACTGCATTAAAGATTATCACTATTTCCTTGATTTTTCAATTGCTCCGTATTACAATTAACCATAGTTACGTTAATTTATAACAGAAAGAGGTATTGAGTATGGGAAGAAGTCTATTAGGTGGTTTATTCAGAGTTACCGCTGCCGCTGCTGCTGTAGCAGGTGTAGCTTATCTTTTCAAGGATGAGATAAGAGGAACTGAAGCATATCAGAATCTCAATTCAAAGTATGATGTAGATACAAAGATTGCAGATGCAACAAAGAAGGCTAAGGAAGCTGCTGCAATCGCTAAGGATAAGGCTAAGGAAGCTGCTGTTGTAGCTAAGGATAAGGCATATGATCTTAAGGATAAGGCTGTAGACGCTTATAAGAATTCTCCTTGGTCAGCAACCGATGATGATAACATTTTCGAAGATGACGAGATTGTTCTTAACGAAGATGGCGAAGCTGAAAAAAGAGATTATGTAGAGATCAAGACTGATGCAGCTGAAGAAAAGGTTGAAGAAGCTGTAGATGAAGCTAAGGAGAAAATCGGCGATGCAGTTACTACTGCTGCTGATAAGCTTGAGGACATTCTCAAGGCAGCTGAAGCTGAGACAGAAGAAATCAGCAAAGAGATCGATAATATCGAAATTGACTAATAAATTACTGAGCAGTGGTTATGCCACTGCTCTTTTTTGTTCATCTGACAATTGTTATAAATTTTAACATTTTATAACAATATTATAAATTTTAGCAATTTTTGTAAAATATATGGCATTATTTATTTAGCATTTACCATACCACTATGTTATTTTAATATAGAAATCTTGAAACTATATCATTTAAAAAGGAAGTTGGTATCGTATGAGAAAGAATGAAAGAAAACCATTAGTTAAGAACATTTATACCGCTGATCCTTCTGCTCATGTATTTGACGGAAAGATCTATATCTATCCATCTCATGACGTTGATCTCGACATTGAAGAGGACGATGACGGAGAACAGTACAAGATGGAGGATTATCACATCCTTTCTATGGATTCACTTGACAGTGACTGTGTAGATAACGGTATGGCTATTCATGAGAAGGATATCCCATGGGTAAGCAGACAGCTTTGGGCTCCTGATGCTATCAAGCTCAATGGCAAGTACTATCTTGTATTCCCTGCAAAGGATAAGGATGACATCTTCAGAATCGGTGTTGCAGAATCAGATTCACCTGTTGGTCCTTTCAAGCCACAGGATAATTATATAGAGGGAAGCTTCAGTATCGATCCTGCAGTATTCCAGGATGATGACGGAAAGATCTACTGCTACAACGGTGGTCTTTGGGGCGGTCAGCTTGAAATGTGGCAGTCAGGAAAGTTCAATCCTGATGAGCATCGTCCTGAAGGCGACGAGAACGCACTCGGACCTATCGTATCACAGTTCAGTGAAGATATGACTAAGTTCGTTACCGAGCCTAAGATGATCCAGATTCTTGATGAGAACGGCGAGCCACTTAAGGCTAAGGATGAGGACAGACGTTACTTCGAAGGTCCTTGGATGCACAAGTTCAACGGAAAGTATTATCTTTCATATTCAACCGGTACAACACATTACCTCTGCTATGCAGAAAGCGACAGCCCTGTAGGTCCTTTCACATATAAGGGAAGAATCATGGAGCCTGTTCTTGGATGGACAACACATCATTCAATCGTTGAGATTGAAGGTGAGTGGTATCTCTTCTATCATGACGCTGAGCTTTCAGATGGATGCTCTCATAAGAGATGCGTTAAGTATACAAAGCTTGATATCGCTGAAGACGGAACTATCACAACCATTAAACCATACGACCACTTAGATAAATAATCATAGTTTATGAACTATAAAAACGGCAGTAACATATCAGTTACTGCCGTTTTCTTCATCTGTATCATCTAATTCAGATTTATCTATTATATATCTTGGTCTTCTAGGTTCTTTCTTTAATTCCTTGGTCTCTTCTCTTGTTACCTTGCCCGGATCCCCATCAGCTTTCTGATGAGAATTCTCCCTATCAAGTTCAGCCGTCTCATCCACTATATCATCACGTCTGATATAATATATTATCTTATCAAGAACCTCTTCACTGCTGAAACACTGTTCATAGTAAAGCTTTTCAACATTTGAAGCTGTAAGCTTATAGATGACCTTCTTTCTGAATACCTCTTTAAGCTCTTCTACATGCTTGGACAGATATCTTATATCATCCAGCCTCACCACATCTACATGTGTTACATAAGCAGCCACAAGATAGTTTTCTGTAATGTATGTATTTTCACCCTTATAAAGAAGCTTCTCTTCAAGTTCATTATCCAGCTCTTTGATAATCTTTCTTCTGCTTCCATATTTCGTAAGGAATCTGGCCTGAAAGCTTGCTGCCGGACTGCTGAGTATAGCAATAAGATAAAGAACCGTAAGAGCTGCAACAACAACTCCTGCGTAATAAACATATTTGATTATCTTTATCTTTAATTCAGGATATTCAAACTCATTAAAGATTACCGGATCCACAAAGCCTGTAAAGTTTCGGCTGTCCGTCTTAAGCTCTGTTGAATAATCCTGAACGATCTGGTTCATAACAGGTTCATCCACTGTAAGTCTTACATTCAGAACATGCTTACCTTCCGTCAGGTCTCTTCCCGGAATATCCTTCAGTGCAAACAGCCATACATGATTATCCTCAAACAGGTAATAATACTCTCCTGCTTTCTTATCATCTCTCAGATAATCATAGCCCGCCTTCTTTAGTCCGGAAGCCTCAAAAGTAACATTCAGTTCACCCGCAGATATAAATGTATCCGCGCTGGAAGCATCATGCATTTCAAAACTCCGGTATTCCCGGAGTTCTGACAGCTGGAATGCCACCAGCGATATTGTAAATACAACTATCGCCAGTGGCATTATGATCATTATACTGTTTCTTCTTAATATTTTACTGAAGATTTTATTCATTATTTCACTACGATATTAATGATCTTCTTAGGAACATAGATTTCCTTAACAACAGTCTTACCATCAAGTCTTGCACCGAGTGCTTCGATACCTGCTGCAATAATTGCATCCTTATCAGCATCTGCAGGAACATCTACTGTAAGACGAGTCTTTCCATTTACCTGTACAGGAAGTGTTATTGTATCGCTTACAAGATGCTTCTCATCAAACTCAGGCCATTCTGTATGGAATACAGAATCTGTTCCGCCAAGTACCTCCCAGAGTTCCTCACCAAGATGAGGTGCGAAAGGTGCAATAAGACGAACCATAGTCTTAAGAGTCTCAACATCTACACCTGTAGTCTTTGTAAGTGCAGCAAAGCTGTTATTGTACTCCATAAATGCAGATACAACAGTATTAAAGCTGAATGAATTAAGTCTTTCTGTAACATCCTTGATAAGTCCGTTACGGAGCTTAAGAAGCTCCGGAGTCTCTGCAACATTCTTATCTGCATTCTCAGTAACTACTGTATAGAATCTCTTAAGGAATCTGTAGATACCATCGATACCTGCATCATCCCAGATAGCGTCAGCTTCAGGTGGTCCTACGAAAAGCTCATAGAGTCTCAGTGTATCGCATCCATAATCACGAACGATATCGTCAGGAGATACGATATTTCCAAGTGACTTACTCATCTTTGTAGGCTTTCCTGTAACTTTATCTCTACCACAGATCATACCCTGATTGAAGAGCTTCTTAAATGGCTCATCGAAACCAATTACGCCGATATCATATAAGAACTTTGTCCAGAATCTTGAGTAAAGCAGGTGAAGAACTGCATGCTCTACACCACCGATATACATATCTACAGGAAGATACTTATCTGCCTTTTCTCTTGATACAAGTTCCTTATCATTATTTACATCCACATATCTGAGGAAGTACCATGATGATCCTGCCCACTGAGGCATAGTATTTGTCTCTCTCTTAGCAGGGCCGCCACACTGTGGACATGTACAGTTAACCCACTCTTCAATAGCTGCAAGTGGTGACTCACCTGTTCCTGTTGGCTCATACTTCTCTACATCAGGAAGTCTGAGTGGAAGTTCTTCTTCAGGAACTGCAACGCATCCACACTTCTCGCAGTGAACAATAGGAATAGGCTCTCCCCAGTATCTCTGTCTTGAGAATACCCAGTCACGGAGCTTGTAGTTAGTTGTAGCCTTTCCGTAACCCTTCTCTTCTATAATCTTTGGAGCTTCCTTCTTAAGTACAGCTGACTCCATTCCGTTCCATTCACCGGAATTTACCATAACACCTGATGCAGCTGTATAAGCTTCAGTCATCTCATTTCCATCCTGAACATCATCAAGAGTTGGAGCGATAACCTGAATTATAGGAAGATTAAACTTCTTAGCAAATTCAAAGTCTCTGTCATCATGAGCAGGTACGCACATGATAGCTCCTGTACCATAATCAGCAAGTACATAGTCAGAGAGCCAGATTGGAGTCTTTGCTCCATTCAGAGGATTGATAGCATAGCAGCCTGTGAATACACCTGTCTTCTCCTTGTCAGCCATTCTGTCGATAGATGACTTAAGAGATGTCTGATAGATATAATCCTTAACTGCAGCTTCTGTCTCTGGTGTATAAAGCTTTGAAGCAAGCTCTGATTCAGGAGCAAGAACCATAAATGTTGCTCCGTAAAGTGTATCAGGTCTTGTAGTATAAACTGTAATAACCTCGTCTCTTCCATCTACAGGGAAGTTAACCTCAGCACCCTGAGATTTACCGATCCACTCTGACTGCATCTTCTTAACCTTCTCAGGCCAGTCAAGCTTGTCAAGATCAGCAAGAAGTCTCTCAGCATATGCTGTAATCTTCAGCATCCACTGACGAAGGTTCTTCTTAGTAACATCAGCGCCACAACGCTCACACTTACCTTCCTTAACCTCTTCGTTAGCAAGACCTGTCTTACATGATGGACACCAGTTTATAGGCATCTCCTTCTCATAAGCAAGTCCCTTCTTGAACATCTGTAAAAAGATCCACTGAGTCCACTTGAAATAGTCAGGATCAGTAGTATTTACTTCCATATCCCAGTCATAGATTGCAGAAATCTGTTTGATCTGCTCTTTGATAGATGCGACATTCTTTGCTGTTGATATTGAAGGATGTACACCGTTCTTGATAGCATAGTTCTCTGCAGGAAGACCAAATGCATCCCAACCCATAGGGTGGATAACATACTTTCCATGCATTAACTGATAACGGCTCCATACATCAGATATAACATATCCTCTCCAGTGTCCCACGTGGAGGCCGTTGCCTGATGGATATGGGAACATATCCAGACAGTAATACTTAGGCTTCTTTCCGTCATTTACATTGATCGGACTCTCCTCCCACTTCTTGTTCCACTTGTTTTCGATGAGCTTGTGATTAAACTGAGTCATCTTTCTTTTCCTCCTCTATATCATCACCCTTCGATTTACCATGATGGATGACGCTTTCTGTAACTTTATGTACCGAGTTCTGAATCTCGTTAAACTTATCTAGTCTCTTCTTACGTTCCTTTGCACTCTCGCGTTTTACATTCGTGGTACTTATCGGATTACCATTTTCATCGAAGCCATGCAGCTTCACAAAGTATTCCGTCGAGTTATTCAGCCCTCGTTTGTTAAGCGCATTTCTAAGTAGGATCGTACTCAGAGTATAGATACATGCAAATACCGGAACGCCCAGGATCATTCCAGGGAATCCAAACATTTTTCCTCCGATAAGAATAGAGAAAAGAACCCACATGCCGGAAAGACCGGTTGAATCGCCAAGAATAAGCGGACCGATTACATTTCCATCTATCTGCTGAAGAATAATTATAAATATGATAAATACGATACATTTCTTCGGATTATCCACAAGTACCAGGACTCCACAAGGTACTGCTCCGATAATAGGTCCGAAGAACGGTATGATATTTGTACATCCGATAACAACACTTATAAGTGTTGAATAAGGCATCTTCAGGAACTGAAGCACTATCGAACATAGAAGTCCGATAATAACAGAATCCACGATCTTACCGTTAAGGAATCCACCGAATACACTGTTTACATAGGCGAAACCGTGAAGAACCGTGTTGCCCTTTTCCTTATCAAATACTGCGTAGATAAGCTTCTTGCCCTGAGCACAAAGCGTATCCTTGTTGCCAAGAAGATAAACAGCAACAATAAGTCCGATAAGAATATCCAGAACAATCTTTACACCGCCTACGATACCAGTAGATACATAAACAACGATGGTATCCATATTAGGAATGAGCTTCTGGTTGATAAGATTCATGAGCATGGTCTCGAAGTTATCGAGGTTTGTGTTGAATATCTGCTCAACCTGAGGATAATTCTTCAGGAATCTGTTAGCCCAGTTCTGAATATTATTGATATATGTTCCAAAGTTATCTGTGAACTTTACTACACTGTCTCGGAGTTCAGGAATAAGAACCAGAAGGAATCCGACGATGAGTGCCACAAACAGGATGATCGTAACAGCTATGGCTGTTGTCTTTGCAGCTTTATATATCTTCTTTTCCGAAGACTTTTTAAACATCTTCGTGTATAACGATATAAATGCTTTATGCATCAGATTCATGACAGGATTAAGGAGAAATGCGATCACACATCCCACAATAATACTGCTCATAGAACTGATAAGCTTACCTATGGCCATAAATAGCAGTCCTATCTTACCAAGAAGATAATAGAACACTATAACAATACACAAGCTGGCCGCCAGTATTATGCCCTTCTTAATATCATCTTTATTAAATCCGTGCTTATCACCCAAAACCGATACCTCTTTAAAATCCTGTATCTATCGTAAAAATAAGGTTTGGAAAAAACCAAACCCTATTCTAACATACTATCACAGATTTTTCAGCAATAAGTTAGTATATTTACGGTATATTAATAGATATTTAATAAGCCTTTACTTTTGTCCAAAGATCACTGTAATGCTCCTTAAGTTTTGTCTCCTGATACTTAAAGACCTCATTTCCAGGTCTTCCAAATTCAGGAAGATATGCGGACTCAAGACCTTCATAGTCGTTTTCCGCCATATACTTTCTAACCGAAGTAACAGGTGATGTATAACCGATGAAGATATCATTCTTTATACCCTCTTCTTCGCGAAGAGTGAAATCTATAAACTTATGGGCAAGATCTGTATCTTCACAGTTCTCAGTAATGATAAGACTGTCACACCACTCTTCCGTTCCTTCTTCAGGCTCGAAGTACTCCAGCTCGTCATTCTCTGCCATGATAAGAGCGGCATCTCCCGAATAAACAACTGCGATTGACTTGTTGCCTGAAACCATGTTATCGATGGCATCATCACCAACATAGACAACATCCATAGTCTCACGCTGATCTATAAGCCACTTATATGCCTCATCAATCTCGTCGTAATTATCAGTATTCATGGAATATCCAAGAGCCTTAAGCGCAACCATGAATGACTCACGTTCTGAATCGATCATGTAGATATCGCCCTTATACTTTGGATTTCTCAAAATTTCCCATCCTGCTTCCAGATCCTCTTCATCAACTACATTAGGATTATAGAGAATTCCAACTGTACCAACGTAATAAGGTACGGAATATACATTATCCGGATCAAAAGCAAAGTCCATTACATCCGGATCGAGGGCATCCTTATTCGTAATCTTCGACCAGTCGATAGGCTGAAGCTGTTCTTCCTTAATAAGACGTTCGATCATGTAATCGCTGGTTACAAGCACATCATACTCGGCACCACTCTTAATCTTTGTATACATACTCTCATTGGAATCAAATGTCTCGTATATAAGCTTACAGTCATATTCCTTCTCAAACTGTTCCATAAGTTCAGGCTCAAAGTACTCTCCTGAGTTAAATACTCTGAGAACTCTCTTTGATGAGGAAAGACCTGTAATGATCATAACGCCTACAACAACGACAGTCATAACTGCCAGTATTCTCTTCATTGTGCCCTTATGAGCTGCAGGGATAAATCTCGATATAACAAGCATAATGATGATAACGAGAATAACTATTGTTGAGAGTGCATTTATAGTAGGATTTGTACGCTTCGTCATGTTATATACGACGATGGATATATTCTCTACACCATTACCAGTTACAAAGTATGATATTACAAAGTCATCAAAGGACATGGTAAAACTGAGAAGTATACCGGCATAGATTCCGTCCTTAAGCATAGGTATGATAACCTTGGTGATTGCTTCAAGCGGTGTTGCACCGAGATCCATGGCCGCATCCGCAACGCTCGGATCCATCTGTCTTACTTTAGGATACACACTCGTTATAACATACGGCGTACAGAAGGCGATATGAGCAAGCAGCATGGTCGCATAACCCTTTGGCATCATGATGGATGAGAAAAGGATCATAAGGCCGATAGCCGTTACGATATCCGGATTCATAATAGGAATATTGTTGATATTCTGAATCAGCTCTTTTATAACCTTCTTATTCTTAGACAGTCCTATCGCTGTAAGAGTTCCGAGAACGGTTGAAATGATAGTCGCAAATACCGCTATGGTAAGAGACACATATACCGCCTTAACAATGGAACCGTCACTTATAAGTCTCTCATACCATCTGAGCGAAAAACCGCTGAAATGAGTAAGGGACTTGGAACTGTTAAATGAGAATATCATTGTTACTACTATCGGCAGATAGAAGAACACAAATACACACGCTATATAGATAATATAGATAGCTTTAGCTTTACGGGAGGATTTCATTCTGCTTCCTCCTTCTCTTCCTTGTCAAACTTCTTCATAAGAGTAAGTCCGATAAGGATAATAACTGTAAGGATTATTGATAGTGCACTACCAAAGTTCCAGTTACCTACTGAGATAAACTGATTCTCAATAAGGTTACCGATAAGCATGTACTGTCCGCCTCCGAGAAGCTTCGGAATGACGAATGTAGATATCGAAAGCAGGAATGTCATCATAACTCCGTTAATAACACCGGGAATCGACATCTTAAGTATTACTCTTACAAAGGTCTGGAATCTGTTAGCTCCAAGATCATGGGATGCCTCTATAAGTGATGGATCAATCTTCCTGATGGAAGTATGAATAGGAATAACCATAAACGGCAGTACATCACTTACAAGTCCCATCAGTACTGCAAAATCCGTATACATGAAGGACACTGCGTCAAGTCCGAAAAGTCCCAGAAATGAATTGATAAGTCCGTTATCAGAAAGAAGGCTTATCCATGCATAAGTTCTGAGAAGTGTATTTATCCACATAGGGATAGTTACGAAAAGGATCAGAAGATCCTGCACATTTTCTTTAAATCTTGTTATGAAATAAGCAAGTATATAACCCACAACAAGACAGATTGCCACGGAAGCAAAGCCAAGCTTAAAGGACTTCTTAAGAACGTCCAGATAGATTGGCTCACCGATCTTCTTAAAGTTTTCCAGAGTAAATCTGATGTTGACCAGCTCATTTCCACCCGTAGTAAAAGAATACAGCACTATAAGAATGAGCGGTACCATTATGATAAGTAAAGACCAGATAAGATACGGTCTTACAAGCTTAGAAAAATGTCTCATGTTAATGCTCCTTTATACCAACAGACTCTTAATCCCAGTCCATACGGTACATAACGTGGATGTCGTCAGGTCCGAACTTAAGTCCTACATTAAGTCCCGGCTTAAAGTAATCAGTTGTATGTATCAGATAGTCTCTGTTAGCAGTCTCAACTACTATCTCGTGATGAACACCCTTGAAGACTATTGACTTAACGGTACCGGTAAGCTTAGCATCCTTCGGCTTAACTATATCGATATCCTCAGGTCTTATAACAACCTCAACATCCTCGTCTTTCTTGAAGCCTTTATCTACACATTCAAAGTCATATCCATCGAAACTTACGAGAAGGTCCTTCTTCATAACAGCTTCGATTATATTAGATTCACCAATAAAGCTGGCTACAAATCTGTTCTCAGGTTCATTATATATATCCTCAGGTGAACCAACCTGCTGTATGATACCCTCATTCATAACTACTACGGTATCAGACATGGAAAGAGCCTCTTCCTGATCATGGGTTACAAAGATAAATGTAATCCCTACCTCTCTCTGTATCTTCTTAAGCTCAGTCTGCATGCTCTTTCTGAGTTTGGCATCAAGAGCTCCCAGAGGCTCATCAAGCAGAAGAACCTTAGGCTCATTAACAAGCGCTCTTGCAATTGCTACTCGCTGCTGCTGTCCGCCTGAGAGGCTGTCTACATCTCTCTTTTCGAAGCCTGAAAGACCAACGAGCTCAAGTATATTTGTAACCTTATGCTCTATAATTGTCTTATCCATCTTCTTTATCTTAAGACCGAAAGCAACATTATCAAATACATTAAGGAATGGGAAAAGAGCGTACTTCTGGAATACAGTATTTACCTCTCTCTTATAAGATGGGATTTTAGTTATATCAACTCCATCAAAAAGAACCTCTCCGCCTGATGGGTCTTCAAACCCTGCAATGATTCGGAGAGTTGTGGTTTTGCCACAGCCTGATGGGCCGAGAAGTGTCAGGAATTCGTTCTTATGTATAGTAAGATCTATACCCTTAAGAACCTGCTGGTCCTCAAAGT
>ONEC01000017.1 GCA_900316715.1 uncultured Eubacteriales bacterium | reverse complement strand
GATCTAGGTTAGTTGAAGAAGTTTTTAACTTTATGATAGTTTACGAGTTTAATATGAATCTGTTTACTTTGTAAGCAGCTTCTTTTTCTTTGCCATAACCACACTCTGTATTATGAGGAATAAACAAAGCATTCCGGCTATGGTTATACCTGTCCACCAAGCCTGACCAAGTCCGGCTGAAGCAACTATATTCTGAATAGTTGAAAGGGACAGAACTCCGAAGAGTGTTCCGATTATATTACCTACACCGCCTGTAAGCATTGTGCCACCGATGATGGAGGATGCTATTGCGTTCATTTCCATACCACTTGCATGAGATGCCGAGCCGGATCCTACATGCATGAAGTATACAAAGCCTGCGATTCCTGCTAATGTTCCGCAGATAAGGTGTGACATGAACTTTGTTTTCTTTACATTAATTCCAAGCATCAGAGCACTCTGTGCATTTCCACCTACTGCATAGAAGCTGCGGCCAAGGCGTGTCCATCTCAGAACAACGAAAAGTGTTATTACTGTTAATATTGCTACTATAACGCCTATCTCAACATAAGCATCTACATAGTTACCGAGTTTGTTTACCGAACCGAAGCCCGGAACAACAACTCTCGTATCCTTAAGTGATACAAAGTTTTCATTCTCAACATTGAAAGGAGCTGTATGAACTATAGTGGTCATACCTCTCGCAAAGAACATACCCGCCAGCGTTACTATGAACGGCTGGATTTCCAGATATGCTACCAGGAATCCCTGTATAAGTCCGAAAGCAACACCGATTGCAAGAGCAATAAAGAATGCTACCGCTACGCTTCCCGGTGTATTGTATTTTTCAGGCTGAAGTATATTTCTGTCCAGATATACTGCACAGCTCATACTGCAAAGTGCAACCACACCACCGACGGAGATATCTATTCCGCCACAGATCATTACAAGGCTCATGCCGCAGGCTGTAATGATAAGTGCTGCATTTGAATTTAAAATGTTAAAGAATGTCTGTGGCTTTAAGAATCCCTTTCCCTGAAATACGATTGCTCCGATATACATTATGAAGAATACAATAATTGTAATGGTAAGAAGCAGGTTTGTATCACTGGTCTTTCCGAACCACTTTTTAAACTTTTCCATTTACGCCACCTCCTTCTTAGGGAATATTTTTGCCCCAAGCTGAGACAGCTTCTTTCTAACTACAGGTGTACTGAGAACAACCAGTACTATTACGACTACTGCCTTATATGCAGACAGTGCGTCGGAATTTACATTCATCTTGTAAAGTGTTGTTGTAAGGAACTGAATAACATATGCTCCCAGGATTGATGCTGTCATGCTGAACTTACCGCCTGAAAGTGCATTTCCTCCGAGTGCAACCGCAAGGATTGCATCCATTTCTATATCCTTAGCTATAACTGAATAGTTGATTGTTGAAAGACGGCTTACCTTGATAAGTCCGGCTACTGCAACGCATATACCGAGGATAACGAATGTAAGGAATTTTATAAACTGAGGATTGATACCGTTCAGTCTTGAAGAACTCTCATTGATTCCAACTGACTGAGTATAAAGTCCCAATGTTGTAAACTTTAATACCAGCATGATGATTATCACACATGCCACTGCTATAAAGAACGGTGTCGGGATAGGAATTCCCGGAATATATCCACCGTAGATTCCGAAGGACGGATCGCTTATGATCGGAAGCTCGTTGTTATTGATCCAGGCTGCGATTGAACGTCCTGCTGTAAAGAGAATAAGCGTCGCAACCATCGGTTGTATCTTAAAGTAAGCAACCAGTATTCCGTTAAATGCACCGAACAGCATAGCTACCACAACTGCTACGAGGAAAGCTACAATTATAGGTGCTTTTAAAGTTTCAGGTCTTGATTCTGTTCCGCAGAGAACTCTGAGAATAACACTACCGGCTATGGCGATAGCTGCACCGACACTGATATCCTGTCCGCCTGAAGCTGCTGTAACGAGTGTCATTCCGATTGCAAGGATTGCAAGCTCTGAACCGTAGTCAAGTATCGTTATAAGATATCCGGAAAGTACCGGATCACCTGCACTGTTATATCCTTTTTCTATATCGAAAAACGACGGATCAACTATAAGGTTGAAAAGTGCCAGGGCCACGATAGCAGCGATCGGAATGAGGAGCTGTTTGTTAAAAAGAACTTTCTTCTTTCCCATTTTAACTTTCACCTCCGTTATCTTCTGTATTTCCTGCGATTGTCTTCATAATTCCGCTCTGTGTAAGATCGTCTCCCTTGAGTTCTCCTACAACCTTCCTGTCTCTCATTACTATGAGTCTTGAACAGGTACGAAGCATCTCATCGGTTTCCGATGAGATGAATGTAATACTCATTCCTTCGCTTGCCAGTTTCAATGCAAGCTTCTGAATATCAACCTTTGTTCCGACATCGATACCACGTGTCGGCTCATCAAGGATAAGATATTCCGGATGCATAAGCAGCCATCTTGCTACTATAACCTTCTGCTGATTTCCACCCGAAAGTGATTTGATCGGAGTATCCGCAGAAGCTGTCTTAATATCAAGAAGCTTTATATACTCATCTGCAAACTTATATGTCTGAGCCTTTGAAAAAGGCTTCATAAATCCTCTAAGCACCTGAGCTGCAAGGATTATATTCTCTCTTACCGAAAGATCACCTACGATACCGTCTACCTTTCTGTCTTCAGGAAGATAAGCTATACCTGCCTTCATGGCATCCAGCGGTTTGGTAATCCTCACTTCCTTACCATTCTTCTTTACCTTACCTCCTATAACACGATCGGCACCGAAGATAGCACGAACGCATTCACTTCTTCCCGAACCGAGAAGTCCTGTGAACCCGTTAACCTCACCCTTCCTGATATAGAAATCGAACGGCTTGATTCCGGCATCACTCTGAAGCTGTTCTGCTTCAAATACCGGAGCACTTGCATTGTCAATCTCATAACCTTCGGATTCACCCTTAATATCCGAAAGATCATCCAGTTCTTTACCGAGCATCTTGGATACAAGCTGAACTCTCGGAAGCTCACTTATCCTATACTCTCCTACCAGTTTACCATCACGGAGAACCGTTATCTTGTCGCATACCTCGTAAACCTGATCAAGGAAATGCGTGACAAAGATTATTCCTACGCCCTTGCTCTTCAGATCTCTCATAAGACCGAAAAGCTTCTGTACTTCACTGTCATCAAGAGAAGAAGTAGGCTCATCAAGTATCAGGACTTTACAGTCCATATCTACCGCTCTTGCTATGGCAACCATCTGCTGTACTGCCAGCGAACATGTTGCAAGCTGCTGATTCGCTTTGGCCGGAATATCAAGTGACTGAAGGATCCTGTCGGATTCCTCATTCATCTTCTTCCAGTTGGTAAGGCTGCCTTTCGTTCTGCCTATGAACATATTCTCGGCTACCGTAAGATTCGGGCACAGTGTGATTTCCTGATACACTGTACTTATTCCGAGATTCTGAGCATCCTGCGGAGAATGTATATTTACCGCTCCCTCATTTCCCTTAAGGAATATCTCTCCTTCTTCTTTTTCATAAACACCGGTAATAACCTTAATAAGAGTGGACTTTCCTGCACCATTTTCTCCCATGAGAGCATGTATCTCTCCTTCACTCAGTGTAAAGTCAACTCCCTGTAAGGCTCTTACACCCGGAAAGCTTTTATGTATATTATGCAATTCCAGAACTGCCTTATCTTTCACTCTTCCACCTCTTCTGTCTAATATCGTATTTCAGCATAACCTGCTGAAGAGTCATCTTTTATAAAAATAGGTGCGGCATAACTTCTTATGCCGCACCCCATATGATCCTAAGCTTAGATACCGTAGTTATCTACATCTTCCTGCTTAATGGTTGTTGCGTCAAAGCCCTTCTCTTCCATGATGATTGTCTTCTCTGCAGGTGTTCCGCCTGACTCGAGTGTCTTAATAACTTCATCAATGTACTTAGCCTGGAATGGATTACACTGTCCATCATAGTTCCAGTTCTGGTTGAGGAGTTCTTCAAGTGCCCACTTGTTGCAGTCGAAACCGATAACAACTACGTCCTTGCCAACACCATGTGAGATGTTTGCCTTGTCAAGTGCTGCTACAGCACCCTTAGCCATATCGTCGTTCTCTGCATAGATTACGTTGAAGCTTGTTCCTGCATCGATAACTGACTGAACGATCTGCTGAGCCTTCTCTGCATTCCACTCAGCTGTCTGCTGTGTAACGATGTTCCATCCGTTCTCCTTAGCAAGTGTATCAAGAGCTCCTGATCTACCCTGCTGAGCTGCTGAACCCATAACACCCTGAAGGTGGATTATGTTATACTCGCTGAGATTCTGGTCCTTGAGCCAGTTAGCTGCCTGCTCACCTTCCTTATCCATATCGGATACGATAGATGCTGCATAAAGGCTTGGATCTGCGTCGATTGTACGGTCGAAAAGGATTACCTGTACTCCAGCTGCCTGAGCATCCTTGAGAACGCCGTCCCAACCTGATGTATCAGCTGCTGAAAGAAGAAGATAATCAACACCGTCCTGGATGAACTTCTGAGCTGCTGCAATCTGCTCATCATTCTTTAAGCTGTATGCATACTGTGCATGATATCCGTTTGTTGTTGAGTTTCCGTCACCAAACATAGCCTTAAGGTCTTTATCGTTAGCTGTACGATAACCAGACTCATTAGGATCGTTGTTGATGATACCGACCTCGATAACTTTACCGTCTCCGCCACCAGAAGCTGCTGCTTCTGTTGCTTCTGTTGCTCCGCCGCCAGCTGCCTCTGTAGCGCCGCCTGATCCTGATCCACTTCCACCACAAGCTGCAAGTCCGAGTACCATAGTTGCTGCAGCTGCTGTTGCCACAAGTTTCTTACCAAATCTTCTCATAGAATTAAACCCTCCTAATATTCATATGATATGGTCTGTTTGTTGATATACAGACTATATCAGAATAAGGAGGGTTGTTATACGGAATAATCCTTCAAGATTTTTCAAATATTTACTTTTTGATTTTTAATAAACCAACTCAAAATGTTGGATATTTTATTTCAATATTTTGTTTTCTTACGTCCGGTTCATTATTTAATGATTTAATATTCTATTTGTTGGATATTTTACTTCACACCACTATATCTAGTATTCTCTCTCTCGTAATATCTCATCTGTCAGTAGTGTAATGTCATATTCTTCACCATTCAGATTTACACTTTTTACAGTTTCATCCACAGTAAATGCTTTCTCTTTAATATAAGTATACTTCTCGAACTCTTCTCCATTCTCTATGGCATTTATAAGGTTTTTTACAGTTTCTCCCTGAAGAGGATTACACTCTACATCAAGAGCAATCTTTCCTTCCATTACCATACTGAGTCCGGAGTTGGCAGCATCAAAAGATATAACCAGTATCTCTCCATTAGCGATATCCGTACCTGCAGTTCTTCCTGAAGCTTCTATCGCATCTATTACTCCTATTGCCTCATTATCGTTCTCGCAATAGGCTACATTTATATTCTCATATTCATTCAGAAGCTTCTGCATGACCTCCTGGCCCTTTGCCCTTGTGTAGTCAGCCGGTTCGCTTGCAACTATATTCCAGCCGTATTTCTGGGCACCTTCCATAAGGCCATCGGTACGTCCTATCTGAGCCGTAGCTCCCAGTGTTCCCTGAATATCCACTATATTCAGTTCCTCAGGACTGATTCCCTTAGCCTTCGTATATTCGTTAAGCCATTCACAGGCAACTCTTCCTTCTTTCTTAAAGTCCGAGCCGACCCAGGCAGTAAACAGAGTCTCATCTTCCACATCAACCATTCTGTCCACTACAACAACCGGAATCTTTGCATCTCTTGCTTCTTCAAGTACTGTATCCCAGCCCGTCTCCATAACAGGGGCAAGTACTATACAGTCAACCTCCTGCTGGGTAAAGTTTCTTATGGCTCTTATCTGCTTATCCTGTTTCTGCTGGGCATCATCAAACATAAGATCAAAGCCCTCTTCACGAGAGAGACTTCCTCTTATAGAATCCGTATTGGCAACTCTCCAGTCAGACTCTGCACCCAGCTGAGAGAACCCTACACTTATATACTTCTTTGGTTCTTCCGCTTCTGTGGTTCCGCCGGCAGTACAGCCTGCTGTTCCAAAGATCATCGCAGCTGAAAGAGCTAATCCCAGAAGTCTTTTATTCAGTTTTCGCTTTCCT
This sequence comes from uncultured Eubacteriales bacterium, assembly GCA_900316715.1. Classification (GTDB taxonomy): domain Bacteria; phylum Bacillota; class Clostridia; order Lachnospirales; family Lachnospiraceae; genus Eubacterium_Q. The sequence continues at coordinate 23,242 of ONEC01000017.1, read as the reverse complement.
GAAAACATTTTCATAACACCGATACTCTCTTAAACACACTAAGTTCACCTATACTTATACTTTAGGAATTCTTACAGTTACCTTTGTTCCCTTTGTATATTCACTCTCAACGGTCATCCCATACCGGGCGCCATAAAGCATCTCCAGACGCTTTTCTACATTTGCCATACCAAAGCCCTTGGCATCATCCTTTACGACACGTCCTGAGATAAGATCTCTCAGTTCATCCAGTTCCTCCGGCTTCATGCCGATACCATTATCCTCAACAGTAAATACGATATCATTTCCATCCATGGTACCTGTAACACTAATCTTACCCATACCGCGCTTATTCTTAATTCCGTGATAGAGTGCATTTTCAACTATAGGCTGAAGTGTAAGCTTCTGGATATGATACTCGAGGATTGCCTCATCAAAATTGATCTCATATTCAAGAATATCCTGGTATCTGTAATGCTGAATCTCAAGATAACTTCTTACGTGTTCTTTCTCGTTGCTGATGGTAATCTCACTCTGACCTTTACTGAGTGATATTCTGAAAAAGCTCGAAAGCTCCTGTATGATCTGAATAGCCTTCTTGTTCTCACCTGACTCTGTCATCCAGATGATCGCATCCAGCGTATTATATAAGAAATGCGGATTGATCTGCTCCTGCAGGAGTCTCAGCTCTGCGTCCTTTGCGTTCTCCTGCTCTCTGTGGATATCGTCGATCAGCGTTTCAATCTCTTTAACCATGCTGTTAAAGCTCTCTGCAAGAGTCTCCATCTCATCGTTGCTGTTTGTATGATAGGAAACCGTGAAGTCTCCTCCTGCAAACTTCTCAGTCATATCACAAAGCTCAGTGATAGGCTGTGTGATCCTCTGTGAGAGTCTGCGGGACAAGATAACTATTATTATTATCATTGCTATAAGCAGAAGGACAAGCACTCTTATGGAGCTTACAAGACTTGCTGCAACCTGACGACGGAGCATTTCCATGTTAGTTGCTTCATCGTAAATGTACTTCTGAATATCATCCTGAATAAGCGATGTAAGGGTACGGATATTCATGTCGAGCATTTCCATATTCTCGTCATAATGTCCGCCTTCCTCAACGTTCGCGAGGATATCGTCAACACGCTCATCAAGGATTCCCAGAAGCTTGATAAGAGCATCCAGATCCGCCTGAACATTTTGCTCAGTGGTTTTATTCCTGAGCTCAGTAAAATGTATTCTGGCGTCTTCTATGAGTCCCTTAGGATCTTCTCCTTCAAGCTTCCTCTCCGGATCTGTCCAGTTGGCAGAACCGATGATAATCCTGTACATCATCTCGTCCATGGAATCCTTAAAATCCATGTTAAATAAGTTGGCACTGGTAATATTTCTTACCAGACGATCATATTTCTGATAGTAACTGATAAGCTGAACCGCAGCAAATACAAACAAAACTATAAATGGGATTACACATGCCCATATATAGGCTACCAGCTTGGACTGTATCCTGCTGTTTTTCTTCTTTTTGTTAGCTGCTGCTTCACCCCTCGACATAGTATCTCTTATGATTCCTTCTTGGACTTTCTGTATTCCTTAGGCGACATGCCTACTGTCTTCTTAAATATATAACTGAAGTAGTGCGGATCTCTGTAACCTACTTCGAAACCTACATCCGATGTCTTCATGGCAGTACATACGAGAAGGGTCTTGGCCTTCTCCATACGGACTGATGTAAGATAATCGATAAAGGTATCTCCCGTCTCACGTCTGAAGATCGCACTGAAATGATTTGTGCTTACATTTACAAAGGAGGCCACAGTCTGAAGTGACATATCATCGTTCTGATAATTGTCCTGAATGTATGCCTTGGCCTTCTCTATAGTCTCTGTATACTTCATATCAGAAATCTTATTTCTGTATTCAAGCATACTTGTAAGAAGTCTTCTTATATAATCCTTTGCATCCTCTGCCGAAGATACATATTCCATAGGATTACTGAGTTCCTTCGGAAGCTCTCCGCCTGTGCCGCCTTCAGTACTCATGTCCTTCATGAACACTGCTGCACTGAGCATGGCTTCAACCAGAACATACTGGCGCAGCATCAGTGACTCGACTGCTTCCTTACCCATGCTTGCGAAGTATTCATCTGTAAAGGCATCTATCTCCGAAAGGGTACCATTCTTCAGGAAATGAAGTATGGTCTTCTGGGATATCATATTAATATCTATGCTGTTAAGATCGATATCAGCTGAAATTCCCTTTCTGTCATGTCTTACAGCCGCCGGTCTTGAGCCGTTTTCTTCGAAGAATACACAGCTTTCATCCAGCATATAACGTTCTGCGAACTTCCTGCTGGCATCCTCGTAAGATATATTTACGTCTCTTATTCTCTCCACCGGCTTACCAATGGATACGAAATAGAGAACGTCTTTATAGTCCTGCATGACAGTCTTGATGGCTTCGATTCCCTTAAGGATGCTCTCCCTCATCTCTTCAGAAGAATCAGCCTTCTCCAGGAAGCACAGTACATCACCGACCTGCTCATACAGATATACATTTTCTACGTCATTATAGATGGCCTTGACCCGTGAGTATATCTCCTCTTTCGTGCCTGAATAAGCGTCAATATTATTCTCTCCTTTTCTGGAGAATACATGCATAAGGACAACTGAATAATACTCAGCTGCTATATCTATTCCCAGTTCCTTACCCAGTGTAAGGGAATCCTGGATAGAAAGTTTTCCGTCGATCATATCATGCAGGAACTTCTGCTGCTCCAGCATCCTGATCTCTTCACGGTCTCTCATATACTTTATCTTCGCTTCATCATCACGACGTTCAGCGCGCACTGAATCGGCCAGCTTCTTCAGCTCCTCCATAAGAGATTCCTCTGAAACCGGCTTCAGGATATATTCCTCCACTCCGATACTTATGGCTTCACGGGCATAGTTAAAATCATCGTAGCCGCTGAGAACTACGATCTTGATGCCCGGCATCTCCTTCTTGACAAGCCTCGATAACTCCAGGCCATCCATAAAAGGCATCCGGATATCCGTTATCAGGATATCCGGCTTAGTTTTAAGTATCTTTGGAAATGCAACCTCTCCGTCCCCGGCTTCTCCGACCAGCTCAAATCCGTCGCGTTCCCATCTTATGGATTTTTTGATACCCTCACGAATGGCATATTCATCTTCTACCAAAAAAACCTTGATCATTTATCTTGTTTTATAACCCCGTTACAACTTCCCTGCTTGCTTAGTCCTGTCCGTAGTAAGCGTTCTCTCCGTGCTTACGGAAGAAATGCTTGTCGCGGATACAGTCCGGAGCCGGCTTAACATTTGGATTGATAAGCTCTGTTCTGGTAGCCATCTTTGCTACCTCTTCCATAACTACTGCATTATGAACAGCTTCTGCAGCGTCCTTGCCCCATGTAAATACACCATGATTTGTGCAGAGCACACCAGGAGTATACATAGGATTCATGTTCTTACTGTCAAAAGTCTCGATGATGACAAGACCTGTGTTCTTCTCATACTCGCCGTTAATCTCTTCCTCTGTAAGACTTCTTGCACACGGAATCTCGCCAAAGAAGTAATCTGCATGAGTTGTTCCATAAAGAGGAATGCTTCTTCCGGCCTGAGCCCAGGCAGTAGCCTCCGGTGAATGTGTATGAACAACACCACCTATCTCCGGATATCTCTTGTACAGTTCAAGATGTGTAGGTGTATCTGATGATGGCTTATACTTTCCTTCAACTCTGTTTCCTTCAAGGTCCATAACAACCATATCATCAGGAGTCATAGTCTCATAATCAACTCCACTTGGCTTGATAACGAACATTCCTGACTCTCTGTCGATACCACTTACATTTCCCCATGTATATGTAACAAGTTTTCTCTTCGGAAGCTCTAAGTTAGCTTCAAAAACTTTCTTCTTAAGTTCTTCTAACATTGTCTATCTCCTAATAATTTATAATGTCTCAACTGCAGCCTTCTCGATAGGAAGAGTTGCATTAAATGTCTTCATAAAGCTGTCGAAGCCGTCGATCTCTTCCTGGGAAGCTGTAATCTCTACGCCTTCTTCACCTGCGAATATAACTTCATTAAGGAACTCAGACAGGCTGCGTCCTTCCTTCTTCATAAGGAACAGTGCAAGAACTGCGATTCCCCATGCTCCGCCTTCACCAGCAGTCTCCATAACAGTTACAGGACCGCCTGTTGCAGCAGACATGATCTTCTGTCCAACTTCCGGAGTCTTGAAGAATCCGCCGTGACCAAAGAGCTTATCTACCTTAACCTGCTCTTCCTTAAGAAGGATATCAAGACCTACCTTAAGTGTAGAAACAGCTGAGTAAAGATTGAATCTCATAAAATTAGCGAAGGAGAAATCTGCATTTACCTTTCTTGCAAATACAGGACGTCCCTCATCAAAACCTGTTACAGGCTCACCTGAGAAATAGTTGAAACCTGCAAGTCCGCCACAGTCAGGAGCTCCTGCGAGAGCTGCCTTAAAGAGTGTTGTATAGAGCTTATTAGTATCAACTTCGATACCCATAGCCTCTGAATACTCACGGAAGATATTAGCCCATGCGTTGATATCAGATGTACAGTTGTTGCAGTGAACCATGGCAACATCATCACCTGATGGAGTTGTAACTACGTCAATCTCCTCATGAACCTTGCTGAGAGCCTTCTCCATAACTACCATAGCGAAGATGGATGTACCTGCTGATACATTTCCTGTTCTTACTGCTACGCTGTTTGTAGCTACCATTCCTGTACCTGCATCACCTTCCGGTGGGCAGAGAGGAATACCAGCTTCAAGAGTACCGCTGACATCGAGGAGCTTTGCACCCTTCTCTGTAAGAGTACCTGCTGACTCTCCGGCAACAAGAACGCCAGGGATGATATCACCCAGCTTCCATCCGAAGCCCTCGCCTTCGATAAGCTTATCGAACTTAGCCATGTATTCTGAATTGTAATTTCTTGTTGTACTGTCAATTGGGAACATACCTGACGCATCACCTACACCGAGAACCTTCTCTCCTGTAAGCTGCCAGTGAATATATCCTGCAAGAGTTGTAAAGAATGTAATATCCTTAACATGCTCTTCCTTGTTAAGAATTGCCTGATAGAGATGAGCAATGCTCCAGCGCTGAGGAATGTTGAATCCGAATTCCTTAGTAAGGGCTGCAGCTGCCTCTTCTGTAATAGTATTTCTCCATGTTCTGAATGGAACAAGGAGATTATCATCCTTGTCAAATGCCATGTAACCGTGCATCATGGCACTGAAGCCTATAGCTCCAACAGTCTTAAGATCTGTGCCATACTGCTTCTTAACATCCTCTCGAAGTTCAGTATAAGCTGTCTGAAGACCTGTCCATATCATATCCAGACTATAAGTCCAGACACCATTTTCATACTGGTTCTCCCAGCCATATCCACCCTGAGCAAGTACCTTTCCTGCATCATCAACAAGAACAGCCTTGATTCTTGTTGAACCGAATTCAATACCTATGGCAGTCTTTCCTGCCTCAATAAGTTCCTTTGTTTCCATAGTTACCTCCTAGTAAACCTTTGTCTTTAATCTGATATGTATCAACAAACATTCCATATATCAGATTCCTATGTTGTCTTTATTCCGTGGTTTTTACAAAAGTAAGTACTTCTACTCCGAAAAGTTCCTGTTCCTCTTCAGAAAGGTCAAATGCAATTGACTGTGTATCCTTGTCATATGTACCTGTAAGCTTTCCGACTGACTTATCAGTAAAATTCACAGTACATTTACTTCCCATGAAAGATATAGTTCCTTCATACTTCTCTTCTTCCATCATTTCACCTTCGTAATATGATGCCATATATAGAACTGCATTTCCCTTGTCGATTGTAAAAGTACATTTGAAATCAATTGAGTTCTCAAAATCAGCCGGATTCATACCTTCCTGCTCTACTAACTGCATGAAGCTTTCTTTCAGCTGATCAGTACTGTATACTCCGTCCTTATTGGCAAAAATGCCTGAACTGATAAGAACTACGACTGCAATAATGATAAGCAGGCCGATTATCCCAAATATCAGCCCCATTGGTGCAGACGACTTAGGTACTGCTGTCTCTCCAGGATACTGCATCGGATCACCATAGAAATCTCCACCGGGCTGTGGGCTCTGATAATAGCCCCCCTGAGACATCTGTGGCTGCTGAGCAGGTTTTGGTGCAGCAAAATTCTCTCCACATATAAAGCAATCTGTGGAACCGTCCGGTATCTCACTACCGCATTTTGGACATATCATAATTTCAATCCCCCTATTTAAATCATAAAAACAGCACGGAATCCCTCGAAACCCTTCGAACAATCCCGTGCTATATTCTATCATAGCTTTTTACTCAAAATCAATCTTAATACTTCCTGACTCGGCCTTAATCTGTATCTTTTTGTCACCGTTTCCGCCAACATAAACCTTATCAAAGCCATCTTCCTCTTTTCCTACATTATCACCATCAAGAGTTATGCTTCCAAACTCGGTTCTGAGATCATAGTTATAATCTTCTGCTGCCCCCTTAAGATCACAATTAATGCTTCCGAAATCTGAATCTGCCTCAATATCTGATGACTCAAAACCCTTCAGCTTAAGGCTTCCTGATTCAAGATCAAACTTGGACTTATCAGCCTTTACATCCTCCAGATTTACACTTCCGAAGTCATCTACTATGTTAAGATCTCCCGTATTAATATTTGAAAGTTTTACTGAACCGGATTCACAGTTTATATCAAGTTTTTCAGAGTCCATCTGTTTTATGTCAACTGATCCGAAATCATCATCAATCTTAAGATCTGCTATGTCGATATCTTCCATTGTGAACGATCCTGAACCAAGCACGATATCAGCCTTCTTAAGAGCAGTTCCCTCAGGAACATAAAGCTTAAAGTATCTCTCTCCATCCCAGTAACCGAAATTAAAGTTGAATGATCTCGATGCATTACCATAGTTAAGTATCAGCTTTCCATCTTTAACCTCAGCTTTAAGATCATTATTCTTATCAGCCGCATATTCAAGTTTATAGCTGTCTCCTTCTATTATCTCAAGAGAAGCATATGGTATATTTATCTCTGCCTCATCAAAGGCTTCAAATTCGATTGTATCCTTAACCGTTTCATCCTCTGAATAAAGCATTTTCTTATTCTTATAATCCAGAGCAAAGCCCTTCTTTCCCGAAAGAATGAATCCGGATATAACCAGTCCTATTCCGACTGCGATAAGGACTCCGCAAGTATATATCAGTCTTTTCACCTTATCTCTCCTTCCTTACAAACATCTTTCTGGCAAGTCCTGCAACTGCCTTAAGCATAACTCCACAAACCTTATAGCAACCTATACACCAGATAACACCAAGTGGAATAAGCACAAGTATTGCTCCAATAACAATCATCACCTGTGGTGTTGTAAGTGACCAGAAGACTGCCGGGATAAGAATAATTCCCGCAAATATCATAGCTCCACCTGAGCATACCAGTGCAACTCCAACGCTGAATACTACTGCCACCAGTGCGATAAATAGTGCCGCAACTACAGCAACCACCGGAATAGCAAATGGTGCTGCACATATATAAAGAAGGATTCTCCAAAGTGTTGAAGCCCCCGATCTTACATCCTTCTTCTCTCTCTGAACTTCAACATGCTTTTCTACCGATTCACCCAGTATGCTTCTGGCAACCTGCTTAGGTGTACCGAGCTTATCAGTTACATCATCTATATCACTGAAGCCTGCATCTTCTATGTATTCCCTGTAATAATTCAGGGCGTCTTCTCTCTCATCTGAAGGAAGACCTCTCAGCAGCCTTTCAAGCTCTATCATAAATCTTTCCTTATTCATCTCATACCTCCCTGACCACTTGATCCCCTTCTTCTTTTTTAGCCTTTTTACTTGATGTATCCTGAAGAAGGCTGTCTATCTTCTGCTTATAATCATCCCACTCATATCTGTAGTAAGTAAGCTTTGTTCTGCCCAGATCAGTGATCCTATAGTATCTTCTGTTCCTTCCTTGATACGGCTGGTCATAGGTTGTCAGCAGATTCTCCTTCTGAAGTCTTCTGAGGACCGGGTAAAGCGTTGACTCTGAAATGTCAACCACCCCCTGGACTCTCTGAGTTAGAGTATATCCATAAGAATCTTCCTGTGCGATGATTCCAAGTACGCATGCATCAAGCAAAGGTGCTGTAAGTTGGTAAGTCATACTTCCACGCCTCCTTTTGTGATTTCGTATAATACTATACAATGTATAATATTGTCTGTCAAGCTATATTATATAATTTTATAGCAGGCTGGTGCACATTCCAGACTTTTGTAGTCAGTCTGGCAGGCTGGTGCGCGTTCCAGAGCCCTATTATGGGCGGTTGGAACGCGTCATCCAGATGCCAGACGTCCGTAAAGAATGCAGCATCAGCTTGCAAAGTGTTCCACAAAAAAGGAAGCTCAGTTTGCCTGGCTTCCTTTTCTTGCTATATGCCACCGGAATACAGCGACACCAATTATTATTACATAACCTATAATACTGAACAGCACCGGAATCTCATTCAGGAACAGGATTCCCCAAAGTGCCGCAAATATAACCTGTGTATAATCAAATACAGATATATCCTTTGCCGGTGCAAACTTATACGCCGATGTAATTCCGAACTGTCCTACTGCTGCTGACACACCTGCCATAACCAGGCACAGAAGCTGTTTCGGTTCCATCGGATGATAATCAATTATCAGGAACGGCAGTGCCACAAGACACGAGAACAGGGAGAAACACATTACAATTATAGGTGTTCTCTCGCCCTTCTTTCCCAGCTTTCTTACAAAGACATATGCAAGACCCGCTCCAAATCCACCATACAGTCCTGCCAGCGCCGGTATCAGCTGCAGGTTAGTTCCTGTAGGTCTGATGATAAAGAGCGCTCCTATAAATGCTATGATAGTAGCACCCACATCTGTCTTGGAAGGTTTCTCCTTCAGGATCGGAATCGACATAATGATCGCAAAGAACGGTGAAAGCTTATTCAGCATATTCGCGTCCGAAAGATCCAGTCTGTCGATTGCATAGAAATTACATATAACTCCTGAAGTACCGAAAAGACATCTCATAAAAATGTCCATTCTGTTTCTCTTCTCTATACGGAAACTCTCTCCACTCAGTATAAGCGTTATCACAGCTATTACGAGGGCTACTGCATTTCTGAAGAAAACCTTCTGCATAGTCGGAAGATCTCCCGATATTCTGACAAAGAAAGTCATAAAGGAGAATCCTGCCGCCGCAGCTATGATACAGAGTATTCCCTTTATATGGTTATTCATGTTTTTTATCTTTATGTCCATCTTTATTCTTCCTCACGGTTTAAAAGAATAATCACTCTGCCCTGTTTAGTCAAGCAGAATTGTTCTGTATATGTTTCGCCAGGTAGAATTGTTTCGTTTGCATCGCACAATTCTATCTGTTATACTTATACGGTCCTAGGGAAAGGGAATCTTTCTTTGGGCCGTTACTAAAACTTATCTGTTAATACGGAGGAAATATACAATGGGTATGAATGTTGCATGTCTCGACCTTGAAGGTGTTCTTGTACCGGAGATTTGGATTGCATTTTCCGAAGCAAGCGGTATTCCAGAACTTAAGAAGACCACAAGAGACGAACCCGACTATGACAAGCTTATGAACTGGAGACTTAAGATTCTTGAGGAGCATGGCCTCGGACTTAAGGAGATTCAGGAAACAATCGCAAAGATTGATCCGCTTCCGGGCGCTAAGGAATTCCTTGATGAGCTTCGCGATGCTACACAGACAATCATCATCAGTGATACATTTGAGCAGTTCGCAAAGCCTCTTATGAAGAAGCTTGGTATGCCAACACTCTTCTGCAACACACTTGAGGTTGCTCCTGATGGAAAGATCACAGGTTTCAAAATGCGCTGCGAGAAGTCAAAGCTTACAACTGTACGTGCACTTCAGAGCTGCGGTTTCGATACAATCGCAACAGGTGACAGCTTCAACGATCTTGCTATGATCGAAGCTAGTAAGGCAGGCTTCCTGTTCAGAACAACAGATGCTATCAAGAAGGACTATCCACAGTTCCCTGCATATGAGACATACGATGAGCTTCTGGCTGCCTTCAAAGCTGCGCTGTAAGAAGTAATATTTCGATAACAGTATACAAAGCAAATAACCCGCCCGAGATCACACAATTGGAATGGTGACTCGGACGGGTTTTTGCTTAGCTATTTTACTACTTCCATGGCTTCGCGGATGGTGGCGACGGGGATTATCTCGACGCCTTCTATATCCTTCAGGTCTTTTGTCATGTTGGACTTAGGGATCATGACTCTCTTATAGCCCATCTTTACTGCTTCTCTGACTCTCTGGCCGCAGGATCTGACTCCTCTTATCTCTCCGGCAAGGCCGACCTCACCGATTATTACGATATCATCTCCTATGGTCTTGTCACGGAAGCTGGAATATATGGCACATATGATTCCCAGATCTGCTGATGGTTCGCTGACTCTCATGCCGCCCGCTATATTTACATAGCAGTCACAGCCTGAAAGGGATATTCCGCCTCTCTTCTCAAGCACGGCTATCAGAAGATTTACTCTGTTATAGTCGAGACCTACTGCTGTACGACGCGGCATATTGAAACTGGAATCTGCACAGAGTGCCTGCAGTTCCACAAGGATAGCTCTTGTGCCTTCAATGGTACATATGACCACTGAACCCGATGCATCCTCCGGTCTTCCGTTCAGGAACATCTGGGATGGATTATCCACCTCTTCGAGACCTTTATCTGTCATATTGAAAACACCTATCTCATTAGTAGAACCAAATCGGTTCTTCTCTGCCCTCAGCAGTCTGAAGCCGGCACTGTCATCACCTTCAAAATAAAGCACCGAATCCACCATGTGTTCCAGTGTTCTCGGACCTGCCACTGTTCCTTCCTTCGTCACATGGCCAACAATAAATACAGCAACTCCCATGGACTTGGCTATCTGAAGCAGTCTTGAGGTAACCTCTCTTACCTGAGTTACTGTTCCCGGTGCTGAATCAACTCCCGATGCCTCCATAGTCTGAATGGAATCTATTATTACTACTTCAGCCTTACAGTCATCTATAGAGGTTTCAATATTATCTATATCACTGTCTGCAAGAAGCATCAGTCTGTCATCATAGGCACCAAGTCTTTCGCCCCTCATCTTTATCTGTGACATTGACTCCTCGCCTGATACATAGAGAATCTTTGTGTCCTCCTTTACCAGGTTCCTGCACATTTCCAGAAGAAGTGTTGACTTACCTATTCCCGGAGCACCACCCACCAGAACGAGAGAACCCTTTACGATTCCTCCTCCCAGAACACGGTCCAGCTCACCTATATTTGTCTTTATTCTGGTCTCCTGAGCAGAAGAAACCTCTTTTATACTGGTAGGCTTCGGTCTTGCCGCTGCCAGTCCCACTGTGGTACTCTTCCCCCTCTGGACCTTAACTTCCTGCTCTACAAATGTATTCCATTCGCCGCATCCCGGACACTGGCCCAGCCATTTTCCGGATTCATATCCACACTCTTTGCAGAAGAATATCTTTTTATCCTTTGCCATAAAGCCCCCTCAACGCCGCACACCAAAACCCGGTGCTTACGGCGCAACATTTTCTATCATAACGAACAAATCCGATGCATACGCACCGGATTCGCTCTTCATTACTGCTTTTCTACTATAATCTCTACTGAATCATTTTCCTCAAATCCAACGCTGAGAACAAGCTTTCCTCCAAGGTTGGTACTCATCTTTCCGACATATACGCCGCCAACATGTACCTTATATTCCTTCTCAGGCTCTAGCTCTAATGTAACCTGTGCGTCTTCCTTGCCCTCAATAGTCATGACAACCTTCTCACCGTTTGTCATAAAACCGTGTACTGCAGTTCCCGGAACCGACTCATATACGAACATACCATTTCTTTCAAGTTTGGTTATCTCATTAAATGTCTTTATCTTATAGCTGTCTCCATTATACACAAAGCCGTCCTGCTTTGTCTTGGATGCAAGCTCGTAGTTACCAAAGCTGAGTGATCCGTTCTCTTCCTCGCGGATGAGTTCCTCAATAACTGCCATTTCTATAATACCTCCCAAAAAACTAATACCGGAGAATAACTCCACTTATAGTTTATCATAAAATCAATTTAAATACATCTTAAAGAATTATTATTTTCACTTTTTAGTGAAATGTGCCTTATCATCCTTTACTGATACCGATACCTTATCCCCTCTGGATATGTTACCGGCCAGAATCTCCTCTGACAGGGTGTCTTCTATATAGGTCTGGATAGCTCTTCTCAGAGGTCTTGCACCAAACTTCTTGTCGTAACCCTTCTTGAATACAAAATCTCTTACCTTTGCACCGAAGTTAAGCTTTATGCCGAGACCTGCCTCAGCACGTTTTTTCAGTTCATTCAGAAGAAGGGTTGTGATATTCTTCACATTCTCCTCCGTAAGAGATCTGAATACGATTATATCATCAAGTCGGTTCAGGAATTCCGGACGGAAGAGCTTCTTAACTTCTTCCATAACCCCATCCTTCATCTCCTTATGAGCATTATCGGCATTCTCTTCCTCAGTTCTGAAGCCCAGTGACTTAGGCTCGATTATCTTCTCTGCTCCGATATTTGAAGTCATTATGATGATAGTATTTTTAAAATCAACTCTTCTGCCTTTTGAATCAGTGATCATACCATCATCAAGAACCTGAAGCAGTACGTTGAATACATCCGGATGCGCCTTCTCTATCTCATCGAAAAGAAGTACACTGTATGGGTTCTTTCTGACACGGTCAGACAGCTGTCCGCCCTCATCGAAGCCCACATATCCCGGAGGTGAACCTATCATCTTGGATACGCTGTGTTTCTCCATGTACTCAGACATATCAACTCTGATCATGCTCTTCTCATCTCCGAAGAGTGCCTCAGCAAGAGCCTTAGAGAGTTCTGTCTTACCAACACCTGTAGGTCCCAGGAACAGGAATGAACCGATAGGTCTCTTTGGATCCTTCAGTCCCACACGGCTTCTCTTAATAGCACTGGCAACTGCAGCCACAGCCTCATCCTGACCTACAATCCTCTTATGAAGTACTGACTCAAGCTTCAGAAGCTTCTGCTGCTCAGAGGTGGATATTCTTGAAACAGGAACCTTGGTCCATACAGATACAACTCCAGCAATATCCTCAGCATCTACCGTAGGAACAGTATCAGCCGACTTTCTCTTTGCACGTCGTGCCTTACGAGCCTCAGCGTCTTCCATATCCTTCTTAAGGCTTGCAGCGCCCTCATAGTCACCTTCAGCCAGAAGCTTTACCATAAGCTTCTCAAAATCCGGTTCTTCAGCGAAGTTTGCCTTCTTAATCTCCTTACCATAACCGCCCAGTCTCTTTCTGGCTGAAGCTTCATCGATAAGGTCGATAGCCTTATCCGGCAGGAATCTGTCATTGATATATCTAATGGAGTAATCAACTGCAGCTTCCATTGCCTCTTCAGTGATGGTCACTCCGTGAAACTCCTCATATCTCTTAGCAAGACCATGAAGAATCTCGAGAGTCTCCTCTCTTGTAGGTTCCTCTACATTTACAGGCTGAAAACGTCTTTCAAGTGCAGCATCCTTCTCTATGTGCTTTCTGTACTCAGCAAGAGTTGTTGCACCGATAACCCTTATCTCTCCTCTTGAAAGGGCAGGCTTTAAGATATTTGAAGCATCTGTAGTTCCTTCTGCTCCGCCTGCACCGATGATAGTATGAAGCTCATCAATAAAGAGGATTATATTATCGTCACGCTTAACCTCAGCGATAAGATTCTTTATTCTTTCCTCGAAGTCACCTCTGTATCTTGAACCGGCTACCATACCTGAAAGATCAAGAGCATAAATCTTCCTGGTCTTCATATCTTCTGGAACATTACCGGCAGCTATAAGCTGGGCCAGTCCTTCAACAACTGCTGTCTTACCAACACCCGGCTCACCAACGAGACATACGTTATTCTTCATCCTTCTTGAGAGGATCTGCATAACTCTGAATATCTCATCAGTCCTTCCGATTACAGGATCGAGATGTCCCTTCTCAGCTTCCTTGGACATATTTCTGGCATAACGGTCCAGCATCGGAGTTGCAGGACGTCCGTTTCTCTTGCCGCTGGCATATGCCTTATAGTCCTGCTTTGCAAATCTCTGATTGAAGCCGCAGGTTCTTATAATGTCCGTATATATCTTCTCTATATCAAGCTTTGCTGAAGACAGAAGCTTATATGCAGCGCTGTCCTTATTCTTCAGCATTGCAAGCAAAACATGCCCGGTACCGATTTCATCGGAACCGAGCCTGATTGACTCCTGATATGCATCTTCAAGGATTTTTTCAAGTTTTGCTGAATACTTCTTACTCTCTTTTCCTGACTGTCCATTCTCCGGATCATATACCATTCTTATCATGTTCATCATGGTATCCGGCTTCACACCGGCCTCTGTCAGAACGCTGTATGCTACTCCGTCATGGAAGGTCAGAAATGCAAAGAGCACGTGATACGACTCGATGTTCTGATTCTTCATCTTCTTAGCTGTAGTCTCAGCCTCGAGAAGTACCTTCGTCATAGTATCCGAAAGTTTATACTTACTATTGCTCATCTATAGCCTTTCCTATATCATGGCGCATGTATTTATTATCGAAATCTACCCATTCAGTAGCCTTATATGCATTAGCTCTTGCTTCGAAAAGGTCCTTTCCGAGAGCTGTTATACCGATTACACGTCCGCCGTTAGTAACAACTTTTCCTTCGTCGTTGAACTTTGAACCTGAGTGGAATGCAAAATATCCTTCCTTATCCTTGAAGTTCTCAAGACCCTTCATCTCGAAGCCCTTCTCGTAGCTTACAGGATAACCGTCTGATGCAAGCATAACGCATACAGCAGCATTGTCTTCGAACTCAAGCTCTATCTGATCAAGTGTTCCGTCGGCACAAGCCTCAAAAACATCCATAATATCATTCTTAAGTCTAGGGATTACAACCTGAGCCTCAGGATCGCCGAAACGTGCATTGTACTCGACAACCTTAGGTCCGTTAGGTGTAAGCATAAGTCCGCAGTACAGAACTGCCTTGAAAGGACGTCCCTCTGCAGCCATAGCATCTATTGTAGGCTGATAAATGTTCTTAAAGCAGAACTCATCAATCTCTTTTGTATAGAACGGACTTGGTGAGAATGTTCCCATTCCGCCTGTGTTAAGTCCTGTATCCCCATCTCCTGCACGCTTATGATCCTGTGCTGAAGTCATAGGTCTGATAGTCTTTCCATCTGAGAAACAGAGAACTGATACCTCTCTACCTGTCATGAACTCTTCAATAACAACCTTGCTTCCGGCAGCACCGAACTTGCTGTCGATCATCATCTCCTTTATGCCTTCCTTAGCCTCTTCAAGAGTCTGGCATATAAGAACCCCCTTACCGAGAGCCAGTCCGTCGGCCTTCAGTACATAAGGAGCCTGAAGTGTTTCAAGATACTTGATAGCTTCATCCGGATCTGTAAATGTCTCATAAGCAGCTGAAGGAATGTTGTACTTCTTCATAAGGTCCTTTGAGAACGCCTTTGAAGCCTCGATGATAGCTGCATTCTTTCTTGGTCCGAAGGTTTTGAAACCTGCATCAAGAAATGCATCAGCTACACCTGCAGCAAGAGGATCATCTGGTCCTACTACTACGAAGTCGATCTCCTTCTCCTTAGCAAATGCAACCAGCTTCTCGCTGTCCATAACTGAAATGTCTACGCACTCAGCAAGCTCAGCAATACCTGCATTTCCAGGAGCTGCATATATCTTATCTACTCTAGGGCTCTTAGCAACAGCCCATGTAATAGCATGTTCTCTTCCGCCACCGCCTACTATAAGTACTTTCATAATATTCTCCTTATATATGAATCGATTCTAAATCTATTTATATGAAACCTCACCACACGCAATCATATCAATTGCCTTAGGCAGAATCTTCCACTCAGCCTGCTCCATAACACGCTTCTGGAGTACTTCCGGTGTATCGCCTGCCTCAACCTCAACGGCCTTCTGAAGTATGATCGGACCTGTATCTGTTCCTGCATCAACAAAATGAACCGTAGCACCTGTCACCTTAACACCTCTTTCAAGGGCTGCCACATGAACCTTAAGTCCATAGTAACCTGTACCGCAGAAAGACGGAATAAGTGACGGATGGATATTGATGATACGTCCCTCATATTTCTCTATAACGATCTTCGGAATAACTACAAGGAAGCCTGCAAGCACGATAAGATCCGGCTCATAGCTGTCCATAGCAGCAAGAAGAGCTTTGTTGAAGTCTTCTCTGTCAGCATAATCCTTAGGAGATACAACCTCAGCCTTGATACCGTTCTGAGCTGCTCTCTCAAGAGCATATGCATTTCTGTTATTGCTGATTACTCCGACTATCTCTGTATTACGTATAGTTCCATTATTTACACTGTCAATTATGGCCTGAAGATTAGTTCCGCCACCTGATACACAGACAAGTACCTTTAGCATATTACTACTCCTTCGCTTCCCTCTACTGTCTCACCAAGAAGAACAGCTGAGTCTCCTGCACTTTCAAGTGCTGCGATAGTCTTATCTACATCTGCAGGATCTACTGCAAGAACCATTCCGATACCCATGTTATATGTATTGTACATAACATGCTCCTCTACGTTACCCTTCTCAGCCATAAGCTTAAAGATTGCAGGTACTTCGTAAGAAGCCTTGTTAACCTTTGCTGTAATTCCATCAGGAAGCATTCTTGGGATGTTCTCATAGAAACCACCACCTGTAATATGGCTGGCGCCCTTGATTCTTACGCCGGCTTCCTTAACAGCTCTAAGTCCCTTAACATAGATTCTGGTTGGTGTGATGAGTACTTCACCAAGTGTTGCACCAAGCTCATCATAATATGTATTAAGTGACTCTTCAGTCATATCAAATATCTTTCTTACAAGTGAGAAACCATTGCTGTGAACACCACTTGACTTGATACCGATAAGTGCATCACCAGCCTTGATATCCTTACCTGTTATAAGGTCTTTCTCGTCAACTACACCCACTGCAAATCCGGCGAGGTCATACTCTTCCTCTGGCATAAGGCCAGGATGCTCTGCTGTCTCACCACCGATAAGTGCACAATCAGACTGAACGCAGCCCTCAGCTACACCACTTACGATAGTAGCAATCTTATCAGGAATATTTCTGCCGCATGCTATATAGTCAAGGAAGAACAGTGGCTCACCGCCTGCGCAGGCAATATCATTTACACACATAGCAACACAGTCGATACCAACTGTATCATGCTTATCCATAAGAAATGCAAGTTTAATCTTTGTTCCTACACCATCAGTACCGGATACAAGAGTTGGCTTTTCCATACCCTTGAATTTTTCCATAGAAAAAGCGCCTGAGAATCCTCCAATATTAGTAAGAACCTCACTGCGCATGGTCTTCTTGATATGCTCCTTCATCAGCTCCACAGACTTGTAGCCCGCTTCGATATCAACTCCGGAATTCTTGTAATCCATTTTCTGTTCCTCCTGAAATTATTAAATATATGTGGGTATAAATAGTTACCGTATGAATATAGAGTAAAACACTTCCCGTGTCAAGACCAACTGCCTCTTAGTTATCCTCTGGCTCAAGATAATTCTCGAATACCTGGTAAACCTCCGGGAACTTCTTCTTAAGGTTAAGCGGTACCAGTCCAGGTGCTACGAAGCAGTGCGCTGTCTCAGCCCTGTGAACCACCTCACCTGTAGAGACCTTTATGATCTCATATTTCATTCTGAATCTTACTGCAGAAAGCTTGCTAAGAGATATCTGAATCTCTATCTCATCTCCGAAAGTAAGGCTCTTTATATAATTATCATGAAGCTCAAGTACAGGGATGATTATGCCCTTTTCCTCTAAGTCATCATAAGATATTCCGATCTGTCTCATGAAGTCCATTCTGGACTCCTCTAAGTATCTTGCATAATTAGAATGATGAACTATATTCATTCTGTCTGTCTCGTAGTAATTGATTTTTCTTTTGTATGGTACAGTCTTCATCTCATTTCCCCTCTTACCTGATCATTCCGTAATTCTGTCGGCCGTTACGCCACTTACTCTGTAACTCTGCCTACAGCCTCACCACTTCTATCCATTACCTTTATATTAAGAGCACTGCTCTGCTTCTCAAGCTTAACCCCTGTTCTGTCAGGATTGATCTTAAGCTCATCTGTAGCATCGCCCACTCTCTCATCAAACTCGATTGAAAGCTGAGTACTCTTTTCCTTCTCCTCAGCTTGAGCCTTCATCTTCTCTGTATAAAGCTCTTCAGAAAGAAGACTTCCTAGTTCCATGATCTGTGTATATCTGTCCATCTTGCTGAGATCCTCAAGGTTGCCCATGAGTTCAGCCTTGCTGTCAGTTATCTCTTCAATCTTATTATGAAGAGTATCAAGGACTCTCTTATATTCCTGTTCAATCTTGTTATACGCATCATTTACCAGATGATCCACCTCCGTAAGCATCTCATCGGTATAGATAAGTGATGCGGCATATATATCATTTGCAGTTCTGAGAGCTGCCTTCTCATCATTATCAAGCTCAGCTACTCTGAAAGGAGAAGTCTCACCCGGACGTCTCTTTGTAACTCTTATACGGCTTGCGCTCTTCTCCGCCTCAAACTTTATCTTATCAGATAGAAGCTTTGCATCACTTATGATACGGGCTCTCTTATCTGTTATCTCTCTATATTGTGCAAGTTCCTGCTGCATAACCTCTTCAAGCTTTGCTATCAGAGTCAGCATCTCTTCTCTGTCTACGAGAACCTTATCAGACATAGCTGCTGTCTTTGCGTTCTCAACCTCATTCTTAAGTCGTCCGAGAAGAACTGAAGACCTGTCGTTCATTCTGTTATCCATCATATATCCCTTTCAAACACTGTTAGCAGGTTAATCTTCTTAGAAAAAGTATTTTTTTATTCCATTAAATGCATAGTGTACCATGTAGTACACCGACTCGAATATACCGAGTCCTGAATATCTGTAAACTCTGTAAGTCATCAGTGCTGACTTAAGTTTGTGTCCCGACTGACTGTCGCGGCGCACTCTGTATCTGAGCAGCGGAAGATTGATTCCTACTGCAAAGCTGCCATGGCTCAGTATATCCAGCCACAGAGCGTAATCTTCATGAAAATCTCCCTCCGGGAAGCAGAACCTCTCGGCAAGACTCTTCTTCATAAGGACTGAAGAACAGTTGATCTGATTGCCCATAAGAAGCTTTTCATAGGTAATGATCTTATCACAGCCTATGAATCTTCCCAGATATCTGCCGGATTCACTTACCAGGCTTCTTCCTGTTGTACATATAACAGGACGCACACCCCTATAGGAATACTTCTCCATAACCTTAAGCTGTTTTTCCAGCTTATCTTCTCTCCAGAAATCATCGGCATCCAGAAAAGCCACATACTCTCCCTTTGCAAGCCCTACTCCGATATTACGTCCCATGGCAGGATCAAGAACCTCATCATAAGAATAAACTCTTACATTCGGAATATCTTCATCAAAGGTTTTGAGAAGCTTTCTATCCAGAGTTCTTGCAATATCGAGAACTATGACCTCTGTATTCTGGTAGGTCTGGTTAAGCACCGACATTACCGCTTTTCTAATTGTTGCATTTCCCTTATAGCAGGGAATAATAACACTGATCATTTACGGCCTCATAATAACATATTTTATACAGACGGAAAACCGGTGATGCTCTTCGCACCACCGGTAAATAATCTGTATCAATCCGATTAACCTCTCTTAAGGAAATCAGGAATTTTTATACTCTGTGGGTTATTAGCAGGTTTAACTGCTGATGTTTCTGCAGGCTGTACCACAGGTGTTGCAGCTTCCTGTACAGGTGCCGCAGGTGCTGCCTGCTGTCCAAGACTAAGTGGAACCGGAGTAGCCTTTGTCTTTGGAGCTGTGAAAGCAGGGCTCTTAATAGTAGTCTCAGCATAGCTGGATACTGTTGGGTTCTTAAGTCCCTGTGAAACAGGTGATGAAACGCTGCTTCTTGTAACTGCACTTGGTCTTCCGTCGCTCTCAAGGCCTGTAGCAATGATTGTAATGCTTACATCCTCTCCAACCACATCGTTATCAACTGTACCGAAGATAATGTTTGCTTCTTCACCGGCTACTTCTGTGAGGTATGTGATAGCATCGTATGCTTCAACGATACCAACATTACCTGAGAAGTTAACGATGATATCTGATGCTCCGTTAACAGTTGTCTCAAGAAGTGGTGAATCCATAGCTGCCTTGATAGCATCAACTGCCTTATTATCTCCGCTTCCGCGACCGATACCGATATGAGCGATACCCTTGTCACGCATAACTGTCTGAATATCTGCAAAGTCAAGGTTGATGAGACCCGGCTTATTGATAAGATCTGTAACACCCTGAACACCCTGCTGAAGAACTTCGTCAGCCTTCTTAAGTGCATCCGGTATACTTGTTCTCTTATCACATATCTGAAGAAGCTTGTCATTAGGGATAACGATGAGTGTATCAACGTTCTCACTAAGCTTTGCTATTCCGTTAAGTGCATTGTTCATACGAGGCTTACCCTCGAATGAGAATGGCTTTGTAACTACACCGACTGTAAGGATTCCAAGATTACGAGCAATCTCTGCAACTATAGGAGCAGCACCTGTACCGGTTCCACCACCCATACCGCAGGTTACGAATACCATGTCTGCGTCTTTAATTATATCGTTAATTTCTTCTCTATTCTCTTCAACTGCACTTGCACCGATCTCAGGCTTTGCGCCGGCACCAAGACCCTTGGTAAGCTTTTCACCAATCTGAATCTTTGTTGTTGCACGGCTGAGTGAAAGTGCCTGCTTATCTGTATTAATTGCTATCAGCTCAACGCCCTCAACATTTTCATCGATCATACGGTTAACAGCATTGTTTCCAGCGCCACCTACACCAATTACGAGTATTCTTGCAGGTGTCTTCTCATCATTTGACTTAATCTCGAGCAAGGTCTTGTCCTCCTTAAACTTTCTCTCATATATAAGCGCACACTTAGCGCATTTTCAACTTATTATATAATAATGGTTTTTAATGAAATAATCAACCATTTTATGTAACCTTTTAGTTAAGATAAACTTAAAATACAGCTATTTTTTCTCTTTAAAGCTTGCAGTGGAATTATCATCACTGAACTCTTTCATATAAAGGACTCCTGTTTTTCCCTCAAGTCCTTCAAGTATGCTTCCAAGATTCATCATCTGTATTGCAAGGTTGCTTCCATCTCCAAGTTCAATCTCTATTCCTTCGTGATAGAGGATGATCTCATCTTCGTTTGTAAACTGTATTCCATCTATCACCAGCTCATACTTTATGATCAGCTGAGTTATATTAAGTATGAGATTGAATTTCTTTTTGTCTTCCAGCGGAAGCGGTTCTCCCAGCTCCCAGCTTTTAACCTTAAGTCCCTTTATATATGGTACATTCTTGAACTTCTTAGGAGATGTCTCAAGTACTATACCATCTTTATCGAAGTATACGTAATTTTCCATATACTGTATGCATCCGGCAACAGACTTCTCATAAACCTGAACTCTTACCTTATTCTTTGACACATACTCTATATCGCTCTTTGCTACAAACGGGACGTCGCATTTTGAATCAAATTTTGATCGAAGGAGCAGCTCAAGTGTATTATCAAACTTGCATTTTTCTGCATACACTTCTCTTACTGCATCTTCCGATGCCATCTCGCATCCGACCACTTCTATCTCCTGCAATTTAAATGTACTGAGATAGAACAGCCCTCCGCCAAGAATTACGAGGATTATTAATAATATTATCCCGGCTTTTCTCATATGATCATTTCCTTAATTCTTCTGTACCGGCAGGCTCGATCTGTCTTGATACCGACAGCACTATTCCAATCTCAAAGAAAAGGAATATAAGTGACGAACCACCGTAACTGATAAACGGAAGCGGAACACCCGTGTTAGGGATTACATTTGTAACAACCGCCATATTTATCAGCACCTGAATTCCTATATGACACAGAACTCCTACTACAAGCAGTGAACCGAATCTGTCCGGTGCACCTTCTGCTATAAATCTGAATCTCCATATCAGCATCACAAAAACGATAATAAGCCCGATACCTCCAATGAGTCCGAGCTCTTCACAGATAACTGAAAAGATCATATCGTTCTGTGCAAATGGGATGTAACCCATCTTCTGTATACTCTGTCCAAGACCTCTTCCGAATATTCCACCTGAACCAATTGCGTACAGAGCCTGCATGGTCTGGTAACCATTCTCTGCTGTTTCAGGATGAAGCCATGCATCTATTCTGGCGCTTCGATACCCTGTACCAAAGACAAGCGCAAGTCCTGCCAAAGCTCCAACTATAATAACCGGAATAAGATATACCAGCTTTGGTGTAGATACTATCCATATGCAGACAACTATTCCTGCACATATAATGGCAGTACTCAGGTTTTCCTTAGCTATAAGACCTATAATAACTATCGGTACCGAAAAGAGTATTCCTGTACCCGGAAGATTCTTCAAAAGCTCCGGATGTTCAGAACACATAGCCGCCATATAGATAACCAGTGAAAGCTTTGCAATCTCTGAAGGCTGGAATCCTATAGGTCCCAGATATATCCATCTGGTCGAACCGTTAGTTGTTGTTCCTATGATCATAACCAGAACAAGGAGCAGGAACTGTGCGATCATGATGAATATCACAAACTTCTTAAATCTCTGATATCTGTATTTGGAAAGTGCAAGCATACCAAGGATTCCCATCAGTGAGAAGATGAACTGCCTTTTCAGATAGTACGCTCCATCACCAAAGGTACTGTTGGCAACATAGCTGCTGGCACTGTATATCATCATAAGTCCGAACATAGCAAGAAAAAGCACTAAGAATAGTGACGGATAGTCGAAATATGTTCCTTTTGTAAATTTCGCTTTCCTTCCAGCCAATGACTTATCCCTCTAATCCATTTACATACTCTACAAACAGAGTTCCTCTTTCTTCGAAACTCTTAAACATATCCCAGCTTGCACATGCCGGTGAAAGAAGTACGTTGTCTCCACTCTCTGCCACTGAATATGAATATTCAACAGCCTCCTTAAGAGTAGCAGCACGAGCTATATCTGTAAAGCCATGCT
>ONEC01000039.1 GCA_900316715.1 uncultured Eubacteriales bacterium | reverse complement strand
AGATACATACAGTTTTATCCTTTCTTAAGACTTGGAACAAGTGTCCTGTATGTATTATTATACCACATTTTTACGAGATATTATAGTAATTAGTAAAATACATGTGTAAAAGGGCTGTATCTCATGACTAAAGTCACGAGTGTTAGCCCTAAGATTATAAAGGGAGAATGATATGAGTAAAGTTAAGTGGGGTGTGCTTGGCACAGCAAATGTAGCGGCCTGGGGAACCATACCGGGCATGCATAAGTCAGAGTCCTGTGAGCTCTATGCCATCGCAGGAAGAAGTCTGGAGAAGGCGGAGAGATATAAGTCAGAGTTTGGATTTGAGAAGGCTTATGGAAGCTATGACGAGCTTCTGGAGGATAAGGATGTTGAGGCGGTTTATATACCGCTCCCGAACCATCTGCATCTTCCATGGGTTACAAAGGCCCTTAAGGCCGGCAAGAATGTTCTCTGCGAAAAGCCTATGGGACTTAATGCAGAAGAGATAAGGGAGATGTATAAAACTGCAGAGGAGTGCGGCGTCCTGCTGATGGAGGCTTATGCCTATCTTCACAGCCCATATGTTAAGAGCCTGAAGAAGGATATAGAGAGCGGCGTTATCGGAGATATAGATTATATAGACACTGCATTTGTGACCCAGGGTTATAAAGAGGATATAAGACTCTATAAGGATATGGGCGGCGGTGCCATGTATGATCTTGGATGCTACTGTACCACCATGATCCTTTCCCTTACAGAGGGTGAGCCTGTTATGGTAAAGGCAGATGCCGAGTTTTCAGATCTGGGTGTAGATATGATGACTGCAGGAATCATAAGATTCGATAACGGTGTCAGAGCCTCCTTTAATGTGGGCATGATGCTGGGCGAGAATACCAACGCAAGATACGACAGACTGTATATCCATGGCACAAAGGGATTCATCCGCTCCGAGGTGGAGTATAATCAGGCAGGAGAAGTATCATACAGGATCATTACAGATGAAGGCGAAACAGTAAGAACCATCGATGTCCCGAATAACTATTCATTGGAGATCGAACAGTTCAGTAAAGCGGTTCTGGGAGAAGAGAAGCCTTATATCACAGAGGATTTTTCGGTTCGAAATGCATCCCTGATCGATAGTGTTTTAAAAGAGATAGGTTATTAAGAGGTAGGAAATGGCTAAAGTATTACTTATAAACGGAAGTCCGAGAAGAGACGGCTGTACGGCCGAAGCCTTTAAGGAGATGATAAAGATATTTGATGCGGAAGGCGTGGAGACGGAGGTCATCCAGGTCGGAGGCAAGGATATAAGAGGGTGTTTATCGTGCAATGCCTGCGGGAAGGCGGGAAAATGCGTGATAGACGATCTTGTTAATGAAGTTGCGGAGAAGTTTAAGACTGCGGACGGTCTTGTACTGGGAAGCCCGGTATATTACGGATCTCCGAACGGAACACTGCTTGCCTTTGCCGACAGACTGTTCTACAGCACTACATTTTCAAAGCATATGAAAGTGGGTGCTTCAGTAGTAAGCTGCAGAAGAGCAGGAAACACAGCCACCTTTGATGTACTGAATAAGTATTTCCTGATAAGCGGCATGCCCCTTGCACCAAGCACCTATTGGAATCAGGTGCATGGACATACAGCAGAGGATGTGCGTAAGGACTTAGAAGGTCTGCAGACCATGAGAAATCTGGCAAGAAATATGGTATTCATGATAAGAGCTTTTGCAGATGCAAAGGAGAAGATGGATTATCCGATAGTTGAGCAGGGCGTCTTCACAAGCTTCCCGGACGGAAAGTGATACTATGGCAGAAGTTATAAAGATAAATGATAATACCTGGAGAATAGAAGATACGGGAGTAAGATTCTAGATTCTTATGTGAGCTTGAAAAGTAAAGTTAAGGCCCAGCCATTACGGTTGGGCCTTTTAGATGCTCCTTATTAAAGTGTTTTAAAGTACTCCATAACGTCCAGGAGCGATGGAAGGACCTTTCCCGCCAGACCTCGTATCTCTTCGTCCGGCTGAAGGATATCAGGAACCATTATAGAGAAGCCGCCGGCAGCTTTTGCTGCTCTGATTCCATTGAAGGAATCCTCTATGATACAGCACTCATCAGGACTGCTTCCCAGTACTTCCATTGCTTTAAGGAAACTGTCCGGAGCAGGCTTGCTGTGCTCTATCATGTCTCCGCCTACCACTTCGTCGAAGTAGGAGAGAAGACCTGCTTCACTAAGCTCCCGCTTAACAGTATCTGTCTTTGTAGATGATGCGATGGCGGTCTTTATGCCGCTGTCCTTAAGGTAATCAAGAAGCTCTCTTACACCGATCTTAACAGGGATATTTCCACCCATGGTCTTTTCCTTAAAAAGTCCGGAAGTTTCAGCCCAGAACTCATCAAGAGGGAAGTCTTCACCCAGGTTTTCACGTATTATAACCAGTGTCTGTTCCATAGTTACGCCGATACATTTATGGCATATTGCTTCAATCTTTTCCATATCATTGCAGCCATACTTAGGTGCAATCTCTTTATTGCAGTCTATATAGAGTCTCTCAGAATCGAAGATAACTCCGTCCATATCAAAAATTACATATTTAAACATATTGTGCCTCCTAAATTGCAGTAATTCACGTTGATGCTCGCCATGGACTTCGTCCAGCCGAGCACTGACATTATAGCATTATCTTCTTCAGCGGTGCAAACCCATCGTTGAATAAAACTCTGCGAAGCCGTATTATATAGGCATGGGAAGAATAATCGATAAAATCTTAATATTATTTCTTACTATTGTTATCATAGCGCAGGCCGTAAGTGGTACGACGAGACTGATCGCGATATATATGTCAGTGGCTGTAAGTGCACTGAATTATTATCTCATCACGAAGGATCGTTCGGATTATGGTACGGAGCTTTCTGATGTAAAGGAAAAGATCGCATTTACGCTGGAGATCGTCAGTATGCTTGCGATCATCATGTTTCCGGCAACGGCTGCAGCAGTTCCAAATGTAATGTATGACAGTATGAAGAGTCGTAATTATATAGCTATGGGCATGGGTGTGATAGCTGTAATTCTTCTATACCCGTATACTACATTCTATCTGTATCTCTTTACGATTCTTCTGATATTCATGGCAATTTATCTGAGTATCAAAAGTGAGAAGGCGTCAATCCTTTCAAGGAATTATCATCGTCTGAGGGATGACAGCAGTGAGAAGAGTGAACGTCTTCTGAGCCAGAATCTCAGCCTTGAGAAGGCAAAGGAAGATGAGATATATACAGCACAGCTTTCTGAGCGTAACCGTATTGCCAGAGAGATCCATGATAATGTCGGCCATATGCTGTCCCGTGCACTTCTTCAGACCGGGGCTATGCTGGCTATCCATAAGGAGGAGCCGGTACACAGTGAGCTGGCGGATCTAAGGTCTACTCTCGATACAGCGATGAATAATATCAGAAGCAGTGTGCATGATCTGCATGATGAGTCCATCGATCTTAATGCAGGTATTGAACAGATGACCGAACTGCTCCGGAACAGTGGACGGTTCAAGGTAAATGTTGATATAGATACGGACCGAAATATGCCAAGAGATATCAAGTACGCCATTCTGGGCATAGCAAAGGAATGTATAACCAATATACATAAGCACAGCCGTAACCCGGAGGTTGATATCAAGATAATAGAGCATCCTTCCATGTATCAGATAGTGATCTATGATTATGATCCGGAAGCCTCCGGCAGACAGAGTGCAGGTTCCGGGGAACATGAGGCGCCGGACATTTATACCGACGGAATCGGCCTTGCCAATATCCGTTCGAGAGTTGACTCTCTGGGCGGCAAACTCAGCATAACCACCGATGATGGATTCAAAGTATTTGTAACTATTCCGATAAACTGACGACTGTATTAGATGATTACAGAAAGGTATGTGAGATGAAGATAATCGTAGTAGATGATGACAGACTTGTAGCAGTATCTCTTAAAACAATAATAGAAGCAGAAGAAGGAATGGAAGTTCTGGCGGTTGCAGGAAGCGGCGAGGAAGCCGTTAGCCTGTATAGAGAGCTCCGTCCTGATATTCTTCTTTCAGACATCCGTATGGAAGGTATGACAGGCCTTGCTGCAGGTGAGGAGATTCTCTCTGAATTCCCGGATGCAAAGATTCTCTATCTTACAACCTTCAATGATGATGAATATATAATCAAGGCTCTTTCCATGGGTGCAAAGGGCTATATCATAAAGCAGGACTTCGACTCCATCGTGCCTTCACTGAAGGCTGTATACGGCGGCCAGACGGTTTTTGGAAGTGAAGTTACGGAGAAGATACTTTCGCGTACAGAGCAGGGCACAGGAACCCTGAAGAACGGCTTCGATTACGAAAGCTTCGGCCTTACCGACCAGGAATCGGAGATTGTACGCTGCGTGGCAGACGGCCTGTCCAACAAAGAAATCGCGGACAAGCTCTTCCTCTCGGAAGGAACCGTCCGCAATTATATCAGTACTGTTCTCAGCAAGCTGGATCTTCGTGACAGAACCAATCTTGCGATATTCTATTATAAAAATCTATGATTCCTTTTTGAATCTTGTAAATGCAAGGCCGATGGCGAGACATGTGAATCCAAATACAAGCTGAATACCGTAGCATCCGAGTACATCGCCTATACCAGCACCTTCATACCATATACGTTTTGTTGCTATTGAATACCAGTAGTTAGGAAGGAACTGACCAATTCTTGCAACCTTGTCGCCCATAATGTCAAGGCCTACGAAGGTACCGCCGAGAAAGCTGAAGGTAAGTCCGATTATATTTGTTATAAAGGCGGATGTATTTACTGAGCCCTCCTTATTAATTCCAAGCGGAAGGCTTGTTACCATTGAAAGCAGCATTGTTATAGTTATAGCATATATCACTACATTGATCACTGACAGCCACCATTTATCGGTAAACAGATATTTTGTTCCCTCTGAGCATGTAGCAACTGCGATAAGCAGTACTATAACTATCATAGCAATTGTTATTGTTCCGGCAACGAGGGCTACATTTCTCTTAACCATACTTGTTGCTGATATGGCTGTTCTGTTCTTCTTCTCTTTGAAGTTAAAGCTTGTTATTACAGGAAGCAGCTGTGAAAAGAGGATTGAGAGTATTCCGTAAGGAAGGAACAGGAATGCTGTATATGACTTCTTTGCAGGCTGAACTTCCTTCTGAAGCATTTCAACATACTGTGTACTGTCAAGGGAAGCTCTGGTTCTCTCATCTGCTTCATTAATACTGAAGCCCGAACTCATATATCCTCTGATACCGTTCAGGTATTCGTTAATCTGCATATTTATGAAGATTCCTCTTGGGAGGGATTCGTCATATACGCATTTCAGAAGAGATCCTGCATCAACCGCATCCTTATTATCTATAAGTTCTTTAAAGTTCTCACCAAAACCTTCCGGTATTTCAATATACTCAGCTATATGCCAGTAATACATGAGGTCCTTTATCTGGTCCTCTGTAAGTTCTTTCTTTTCTACATAATGTGCGCTGTCCAGATATGCATACAGCATTTCAGAAACCTCCGAATGATCGTTATCTACAACTACGATCGGATATTTGCTCAGAGTTACTTCCTTAGAATCCGAAGAATTTGACATTACCAGTGCAATCAACATTACGAGTGTTATTGCAGTATATATTATAATGCTTACTTTATAATGCCTGAGTACTTTGAAAAATGACTTATAAACTTGCATACTGCTTCCTCCTCGAAAATGCAATTCCAACTGCCATAAATACAACCGTCAGAATTCCAACATACGCCATTGTTCTGTAATATCTCGCTCCCACACCGTAAAGATTAAGTGTAAGAAATGCATCGGTGAGTACCGCCGAAGGATTAATCCTGTTAAAGAGCGGGAATTTTTCTTCTATGATCGCCTTCATATCCGGATACATAAGGCCTGACATGAAACCACCGCCGACTGTTATTACCAGCAGGATCATATTCTTGAAATCCTCTTTTGCGGTTCCTATATGACCGACCATAAATCCAAGTGATGTACCCAGGAAAGATGAAGCTGCTGCAGTGAGGTAGATCATTCCAACATCTCCACCGTATCGGATCTTAAGTACATACATATAGTAGGTAAGTGCTGCCATCAGTATGATGAGCTGCATGATAGTTATTGCCACATACTGTGCAAGTTCATAAACAGTCTTATTGACAGGGGATATATCTATTCGCATTCCTTCGGTTGACTGATTTGCCTGATTATGAACTATGGCACTGAGTGCTGACATAGAACCCATAAGGCAGATCATAGCGATCAGGTTATAGAAATATGCTACGAACGGATCTTTATTATCACCTGCAATACCTGATGCTTCCACGAAGTCTATGTTGCTGAGCTTTTCATCAAGGATACTGTCCATGTTGTCATACTCAGCAGAAAGCTCATCATCATTCATTACAGCGATAACCATATCCATCTGTCTTTTATAGGTACTGATAATGCTTGTAAGAATACTCTCGCTTGTTCCGTTATCATATACCTTAAGGGAAATATCAGTGAGACTTGAAACTACTATGATTCCTGTTATATCTCCGTCTCTTAGAAGCTGCTCCGCTTCTTCCATACTTGCTGCATCTTTTCTGTCCAACATATGAGTTCCGTCTTCATATGCAACAGTGTTTATGACCTCTATGAAAGGAAGGTCATTTTCTGTTATGTTACTTACCTCGTCACTTACATACTTTTCAGGGAAAACATCGAAGCTGACCTTTCTCAGATCATCAAAGTTTTCCACTGAATCCAGCGCTTCCGACAGTTCATCACTGACCGGATTTTCCATATCACATTCTTCGCCCTTTGCTGCCGCAACAGCCATAGCTTCCTGATATGCTGCAACATCATCCTCCAGTGTACTTTCACCCAGTCCTGAGAAGGCTTCCATGACCTTATACTCTTCGATTGCTGAATCTTCAACTATGACAGCAACCGGAATAACCTGTGTCTGCTCATTGTTGTATATCGATTTAAATGCAAAGCTGAAGAGTGTTCCCAGTGCTATCGGGAAGAACACTGTCCAGAACATATATTGTTTATTTCTCAGTCCCTGCTTAAACTGCATTAATAATACTTGTCCAAACATTTCCTTATCCTCGTAAATGTGTTCCTATGAGTTTCCTGTTTCCGTTTATTCGCTGTCTCTGAGTTCCTTGCCTGTAATCTCAAGGAATACATCGTTCAGTGTAGGCAGCTCTGAATAGATTCTGTCATAATCAAGATTGTTATTCGCAAAGTAATCTATAACATGTGTGATGTTGTGTCTTCCGCCGCTGCATTTTACTGTAAGCTTGTCATTCTGATATGTAACATCATATACGTGACTGAGCTTTCCGATTTCATCAACATGCTCTCTTGCAAGCTTCTTAACGTCGACGATTACATTTTCCGTATTCTTGATCTTGCCCTTAAGCTCCTCTGCGGTTCCGGAAGCAACTTCCTTACCCTTATCCATGATGAGGATTCTGGAACATATCTGCTCAACCTCTTCCATGTAATGGGATGTATAGATGATGGTTGCGCCGGCCTTGTTCAGCTCGGTTATTCCTTCAAGGATCTTGTTTCTTGACTGTGGGTCGACAGCTACTGTCGGCTCATCAAGGATTATGAGCTCCGGCTTATGTGCGATTCCGCAGGCGATGTTCAGTCGTCTCAGAAGACCTCCGGAAAGCTTACCGGGGAAGAAACGTCTGAAGTCCTCAAGGTCAACAAACTTGATAGCTTCATCAACATAACGCCTTCTTGTTTCCTTATCCTTTATATATAATCCGCAGAAGTATTCGATGTTTTCCTGAACTGTCAGCTCTTCGAATACTGCAACGTTCTGGCATACAACACCGATACGGCGTTTAAGATTATTCTTATTTGGTCCCATCTTTTCACCAAATACTTCAACAGTTCCTTTATCATAGGAGAGAAGTGAAAGTATACAGTTGATGGTTGTTGTCTTACCGGAACCGTTCGGTCCGAGAAGTCCGAATACTTCACCCTTCTTTATCTCAAGACTGAAATTATCAAGAGCTATGAGTTCTTTATAACGCTTTACAAGGTTACTTATCTTTACTACCGTTTCGCTCATCTGAGAGTCCTCCGTTTCATTGGTCTGTCTTTGATGGTCTTATCATATCAACTCCCTAAAAACTCTTGTAGTGATGAATGTAAGAATAGCTATATGACATTTGTCATATTTGAGTTATAATGGCGAACATAGAATAATTTGTTGGAAGTGAGGTAGTATTATGGCAGAAAAAATATTCTATCCTGATTTTTTTAATGATGTTTTTGGACCTGTCATGCAGCCGGGTTCCAGTGGTGGTTTTGCAGGAACTTCAAGGTCTGCGAGAGTTGCAAGGTACAGTGTCCTTTCTGAACCCAAGGATGTGACCTTTATCTTTGCACCGGATTCACATATGATAGATAGTCTCGGTACCTTTATGGAAGACCGTGCATATCTTGGAGGTATGCTGGATTTTGACACAGAGGATGAGAGACTTTTTTCTGCACATGAGATTGCCAGAGAACGCGGTATGTCTTATGAGTTTAAAGAAGGCATGGAAGCTGAAGGGATTCCGGCTTATTCAGCTTATATAGCTGTTACAGGAAGCAGCGGTGAGACAGGAACAGCTGTTGTAAGTTCCATCGGCGGCGGAATGATAATGGCCTACAGGCTTAATGATTTTGAAGTGAATTATCAGGCAGACACCTATGGACTCCTTGTATGGAGCAGATTGAAGGATACAGATAAGGAAATATATGATATAATACGAAACTGTCTGGGTGAATCCTTTGTGGCTATTAAGGAAGTAAAGGACACGAGGGGTAAGACAGGAATCTTTGCTGAAGCAGACAGCCAGATAGATGACAGTGTTATAGAAAAGATCAAGAATCTTGGATATGATCACAGGGTATATCCTGCACTTCTTCCGGTGGTAACATCTCTTAAGAGAAAACCACAGTTATTCGATACAGTAACAGACTGGAAGCGTATTGCAGAGAAAAGAGGAATATCCTTTGTGGATGCGGCTATAGAATATGAGAAGGACTTCTCCGGATGGAGCAGAGAACAGATCATAGAGAGATTTGAAATGATAGCAGATATTCTCTATCATCAGGTTCATGCCCTTGAAGAACTGGGAGTGGAAAATGTAGCGGATACACCGGTGCTTCCGATCTATGGAAAGCTTTGGGAGAGATATAAGAAGAATAGTGAACAGCTTACTGATCCGCTTACTCAGAGAATTATAGAAAATGCTCTCTCAACCAACGCAAAGGTTCCGGGAGTCAAGATTGTTCCGGGTCCTATGGGAACAGGAGGAGGATATCTCTTCAGTGCCCTTGATGCAGTAAGACAGGCTAAGGGTTACAGTCATGAAAAGATGATAGAAGGTCTTATCGTTGCAGCAGCTTTTGGAGCTATTGCATATACCCGCTCCAACCCAAGTGGAGAACGTGGCTGTGTCGGTGAGTCGGGAGTATGCTGTGCGATGGCATCTGCAGCGGTGGCTCAGATGAGCGGTGCCACTCCGGATCAGGTTGAAAATGCAGCGTCCATGGCACTTCAGGCAAACCTTGGACTGGTATGTGATGTAATACCGGGCGGCAAGGAATTTCCATGTATCACAAGAACCGTAAGAGCAGCAGTAACAGCGCCGCTTTACGCAGATCTTGCAAGATCAGGTATGGATCCGCTTATTCCATATCATGAAGTAATAGATGCCATGGAAGAGCATTATAAGAAGACTCCGCAGGAAATGCTGTGTGGTTATACCTGTGGTATCAACTGTACTCCATCTGCACATAAGTGCCATCTGTTCCAGCAGACAGAATATATGGATGGAAAATTAAAATATAAGGCTGAATGATAGATAGTATTAATCGGCTTAAATAGTAGAAAGGGGATAAATATGCAGCTTAAGAAAGACGACGAGAACATCAATAATGCCGGCAGCCCGGGAGGCACCATGTATGGCGGTCCGGTGAATAACAACTACGGAGAGCCGGTGAACAACAATTACGGCAGTCCGGTGAATAATAATTTCGGTGGCCAGGGTTATTATGCTAATCAAGGAAATAATTATGGACAGCCTCAGGGCTATAATATGGGTTATGCTGAACCGCCAAAGAGCTCCTTTGGATATACGAAGCTTTTCATAATACTTATTCTGATCCTTATTGCGGGAGTTGTAATATATGCCGGTGTGACCAGATTAAAGCAGCAGGAGTATACTCCGGGAACTACCAGCGGACAGGTATATAGGAATGAATACTTTGGATTTAAGATAAGCCTGGATTCAGGATACATGGTAATACCTAATACTTATGATGCAGAGGCTGAGAAAAAGGCCCTTGAGAAAGAGGAGATAGTAGTAGAATTACAGTCGGTAAATCTGTCTAATTCTCATCAGATAGTAGCCTTTATAGTTCAGAGAGATCCGTATTATATTACACAGACAGATAAAGATCTGGGAAAAGCCTTAGACGAGCATAAGGATGAATTTAAGGCAGAGGCAGAGTCCTCCGGTTTCAAGATCACCAGTATGGAAAGGGATTCTATTTCTGTAGGCGGTAAAGTATATGAAGGTTACAGAATGACAGCAAGCGATGACGGCATAACAACCGTAGGATATGTTCAGTACTACGCACTTGAGGGAAAATATCTGGGTGCTTTTACAGCATTTGGCAATAATGAGGCAGATGCTAAGCAGATTCTTCTCAATAGTTTATC
Source organism: uncultured Eubacteriales bacterium (assembly GCA_900316715.1). GTDB lineage: Bacteria > Bacillota > Clostridia > Lachnospirales > Lachnospiraceae > Eubacterium_Q. The sequence continues at coordinate 8,986 of ONEC01000039.1, read as the reverse complement.
AACACTGGATAATTAAAATAACAGGCAGGAACAGTTACGTTCCTGCCTATTTTAATGCCGAAGCTGCTTCAGCTTATATTAATAAGTATACTGTTTTTTCTGGCTTCCTGATAAAGATATGTCAGAAGTCCGATTCTGATATCATTTTTACCTAAATGATCCTGACCTATAAAAAACTTCCGTTCGCCAAAGGAGCCTTTAAGAATTACGCATCTGTTGCCGGGAAAACCGGTCGGATCCTTCATGCTGCATGAAGAACTGATAGATTCTATATCCTTATAAGCTATCTCTTCGTTATCAATCTCAAAGCCGTTGCTGTGAAATATAATGCTTGAAGGCGTTTTTTTGCAGATCATTATGAAGAATGCCAGACACACAGCAAATAGGCTTCCAACAATTATTGTATCCCGGGGAATAACAAATCCGACTTCTTTTATAGTACTAATGTCAATTCGGACAGCTATATATAAGAACCATCCGCTGACTATCAGGTATAAAAGAGAGTTAAACTTTATAGATTTTCTCTGAATGTTAAAAGCATTCTTCGGAAATGGCTCATCAGGGTTTTCGTCAGCCCAAATCAGCATATAACGCAGATCATTATTAAAAGAGCTCTTTTTATAGGAATGAGTGATCAAAAATACCATAATGATGATAAAACAGAGATCAACCGGTGCCATCATAAAAACAGTAGAAAAGGTCATTAAGAGTGAGCCCGGACCCGGATGTCCGAGCTCATTCGGATCTGTGGTGACGGCAGAGGCATAGTTTACATCCATCATAAGTGAATGCTTAAACATTAGATAATTAATATATATTATTCCTGGTATAAGCAGAAGCCATAAAAAAGCAGCTGCTTTTGATCTTTCTTTTACAAACATATGATCGCACCTCCTCAATCATATTATCAATATGATAATATCATAGCATCGAAAAAATCCCTTGTCAAGTGATAAATCCTATCAGAACCGGATAACCTCAGGTGTATATCTTTAGGTTATCTTTAGGTTGGCTTTAAGAAGACTTACGGTAGAAGGGTTATTATATGACCTGTAAGGAAGTTCAAGGACAGAAGGAGGTAAGCTATGAAACCGATGTTACGACTCAACAGAGTTACAAAAACATATAAGAATAAGACAGTGGTCGATAATCTATCAATAGAGATTAATGAAGGCGAGGTATTCGCACTTCTGGGAGCCAACGGCGCCGGAAAGACCACAACAATAAAGATGATTCTGGGACTTACAAAGACCAGTTCCGGAGATATAGAGATAGCAGAAGATAAGAAAATAGGTTATTCACCGGAGACCCCTTACTTTCCGCCGTATCTTACAGCAATGGAGATCATGAAGTACTATGCAGGACTTGAAGGTGACAGATCAAAGAAGGATGAGGGTTACCTCCGGGGGCTGCTGGAGACTGTCGGTCTTGAAGATTCAAAGACGAAGGTCAGAGATTACTCAAAGGGAATGGTTCAGAGACTGGCTCTGGCCCAGGCACTTATATCTGATCCGGACATCCTGATACTGGATGAACCGACAGCCGGACTTGATGCTCTTGGAAGAAGGCATAATCTGGAACTGCTTAAGAAGATGAAGAGTGAGGGAAAAACCATCATTATCAATTCCCATATCCTGCATGATATCGAGGCCATCTGTGACAGAGGCATCATCATGAAAAGCGGAACTGTAATCGACAACTGGACAAACGGCATAAGCCACGAGAGTCTTGAAGACAAATTCATCAGACTTGTGGGAGAGGAGTAAGTTATGGAAATCATCATAAATGTAGCGCGCGAGAAGATCCGCAGGAAAATGTTATATATAACAACAATACTTGGAATAATCGTAGTAATGGTATTCTCAACAGATATGGGAAGCCTTACCATCGATGGAAGATTATTGAATGACTACTATGTACTCATTCCGATACTTATAAATGTGGTTAACTTCCTGGCCGGAGCCATAGCCCTGGCAATGTCAGTATCAACGATTCCTAATGAATATGAGAGAAGAACCAGTCATCTGATCTGGTCAAGAGGGATCAGCCAGAGCAGATATCATATGAATCTTGCGTTAGGAAATGCACTTATTTCCTGGTTATCAGGAATCATTCTTTATATCACACTGGGTGTATTTGCAGTAGTAGATGGATATTCAGATATGCTTGGATATATAGGTCTTGCAGCACTTATCATGCTTATCTACACAGCGATAATCTGTATGCTTACAACAGCACTGTCCATAAAGCTTCCGCCGATAGTTACGGGAATCATAATGATAGTAGTATTTGTAGGCGGTGCATTTAGAAATATACTCATTCTCATTTCGGCTACAGCAACAGGAATGGGAGGAACAATCATTAAGAGAATTATAAAGATATTCCCTGATCTTGCAGGCCTCAGCAGACAGGCAGGAAATCTGGTTCAGGGAAAGGCAGTTGATCTTCGTGTAATGGTAATGGGACTTTTGATCATAGGGACAGCAGGACTTGGAATCCTGTTCTTTAGAAGAAAGGAAGCTTAGAGATAAAGAGAAAACTTGTGATGTCAGGGAAATTGCATTAGAATATCTTAAGGCAGCAGCCGGGATATATATGAAGGGTAAGGTAGATATGGAATACACAGTACTTGGTGCGGATGACGAGGTAGAGATACTTGATTCGCTGGAACTTTTTCTGAATAAGGAAGGAATAAGATTTATCAAGGCCGATAATGGAATATCGGCCTTAGAGCTGTTTAAATCGGAGAACCCACACATGGTTCTTCTGGATGTCATGATGCCCGGACTGGATGGCTTCTCTGTTCTAAGAAAGATAAGAGAGGTAAGTCATGTTCCGGCCATAATGATCACTGCAAAGAGTGAGGACTATGACAAGATTCTCGGCCTTGAGCTGGGAGCGGATGACTATATAGCAAAGCCTTTCAATCCTATGGAGGTTGTGGCTCGTATCAAAGCTCAGCTGAGACGTAATTATGATTATCATGAGGAAGCAGCAGCTAAGACCTATAAGGCGTTTGGTATAGAGCTGGATACAGAGGCAAAGTCAGTGAAGAAGGACGGAGAGAGTCTGTCTCTCACAAGTACAGAATACAAGATTCTGGAGCTTCTGATGACGCATCCGGGCAGAATATTTACAAAGCAGCAGATCTTTGAGTATGCCTGGGAAGATGATTTTATAGCCGATGACAGTACGATCATGGTGCATATCAGCAACCTCAGGAACAAGATCACAGCAGGGGATAAGGATACGGTGATCATAAAGACTGTTAAAGGTCTTGGCTACAGATTTGAGAAGGAACAGTAAGAAGTTATTGGTGAGAGTTCAGGGGTTTTATAGCTGATGAAAAAAGAAAAACGTAAAAAGAGCATATTCTCCAGACTGGTAAAGAGTTACATCCTGTTTCTTCTTGGAACTTTAGTACTATATGTAATTGCGGCGGCAGTTATCCTTGCTTACATGGGTAATGGAAACATGAATAATGTATCACCCCAGACCGTAGTTAAAAACGATGGAACCATAACGGATATGGAAGTTCTGAAACGTATGGGAGGCTGGGTAGAAGAGCTGGACAGTGATGGAAATATTATCGAAGTCACCGGTACGAAGCAGACTGATACAGAGAGATACAGTACAGAGGAACTGGCACAGATACTGGATCTTGGTTATGTGATGTATAACAACAGCGGGGTATATATTGAACAGCATGATGTGGATAGTGTAAAGAAATACTCTGCCTGTATAAGATATGTCGGTGAACCCAAAAGAGTATTCATGGTATTCTTCCCAAGTGAAATGGTGACCTACAAGCTGACCTTCATGATGAACGGGTCCGGTATGGGAAGAGTATTTCTGATCGCATTTCTCCTGCTCTTTATCTTGGAGGTTGTGGTGATAAGCCTGTATTTCAAGAAGCATATGGATAAGCCTCTTAAGAAGCTTATGCAGGGTATGGACGAGGTGAGCGAAGGAAAACGTGATATTGTTTTGGATTATAATACCGATAAGGAATTTGAGGAGATCAGGGATAAGTTTAACCTGATGGCCGAGAAGCTTAAGAAGAGCGAAGAGGAGAAGCATGAGATAGAGCAGAACCGTAATCAGATGCTCCTTGAGTTGGCGCATGATATAAAGAATCCGGTGGCATCTATTAAGAGCAGTATATGTGCCCTTAATGAAGGACTCGTTGAAGAGGATAAGAAGAAGGATTATTACAGAACCATCGAGATGAAGGCTGAGAGGATAAGGACTCTCACTGAGGATATGAATACCAGCCTCAAACTGGAAAGTGATGATTATAAACTGGTGCTGGAGGAGGCGGATGTCTGCGAGATAGTAAGACGCATCTGTGTGGAGTTCTATGAAGATATTACTGCAGTCGGTAAGGACATGGATATAGATATTCCGGATGATCCGGTGATGTGCATGGTGGATATAAAGCTTTTCAGCAGAGTGATCAATAATCTTCTTGTAAATGCAAATAAGTATAATACTACGGGTAAGGAGATAGGCGTAAAGCTTTTTAAGGATTCAGACGATGTGGTTATCGAGGTTACTGATGATGGAGCGGCTATTGATCCGGAGTTTGTACCGAGAATGTTCGAGGCCTTCTCAAGAGGAGATTCCACGAGAAAGACAGATGGAGGAACGGGACTGGGACTCGCCATATCCCGTAAGATCATTGAAAAGCATAAGGGAACGCTTAAGTATATGAGGGCTGAAGACAGGAACTGCTTCTGCATAAGACTTCATTAATTTGTATGATGTAAATGAAAAATAATGTGAGTAGAATGAATGTGTCACCGGGAGTGGGCCCGGGACACATTTTTTATTAGGGGGAATAAACCTATGCGAGGAGTAAAGGTTATTTGTACACTTGCCTGCCTTCTTATGCTGGCAGGATGTGGTAATAAAGAGAATCCCGGAGGAAGCGGGAGTGGATTCAATCTGCCGAATATAAAGACCGAAGCAGAGACAGAAACTGAAACAGAGGAAGTGACAACGGAGGCTGCTTCAACCACTGAAGAGGTAACGGAGGCTGCGACGGAAGAAACGGTGGCAGCTGCCTTCAGTGAAGAAGATAATTATTTCAGTCCTGAAAAGGCACTTGTTATATCAAAGAAGGATATGATGAATTATCTCGACGGAAGCTGGGAGCTGCTCCCAAATGGACAGCCGATCATGGCTCCGGATGTTATACCGGATACCTTTACTTTCGATGCAGAGACTCAGGAAGCAACATTTACGAGAGGCTCAGATTCAGAGTATATTACCTTCGATTTTGAGCTGGAGGATCTCTTTGAAAGTATTGCAGGAACCTGCAACCTGATGAGACTTACAGGTAAGGACATATCCGGCGCATTTTCACAGTATAGCGATAATATGATATCTGCCTATGTGACTTACCAGGTAATACTTGTGAGTGATACAAACGCTGATATGCTTCTGCTTCGAGAGATAGGAAATGGTGAGGCACAGTTTAGTTATGACGGACTCAGCTATGACAGAACGGCATTTGATGGATTCTGGGTTTTCCGTAGTCTGAATGATGAATCCAAGATGAAAAGAGTTAATAATATTGACGATCAGATCCGACTTAAGAACAGCACCTTCTACGCTATAGCATGGTACGATATGGGAGACAGAGTAAGTCTTCAGAGAATACTTATCAATCCTGAAGTGCTGAATCTCTATGGAGAGGATCAGGATGTTCTCAGCTATTGCCTTCCAAATAATGAGTACGCCCTCAGTTCAGTTACTTATTTTGTTAAGGATATGGAGGATATGGCGAATTCCGGAGAGTATGTACCAAGATTCTGTCAGGTAAAGACGGATGAGAATGGTGATGTTACAGAGCTGAGATCGCTGGTGTATGATATCTTCGGTTATTACTACCCGGCAGGTGTTTATCCTAATAATGATCCTGATGGCGGAGATTATTCGGATCCAACCGGCCCGGATGGTGCAGGCCCTGATGCCCGGGATCCTGAATATTATAGAGATACGGATAACATATATATGGGTATGTGGGAGCTTAAGGGAGATCCGATGACAACTCTTACTGTAGTCATGGAAAGTCCTCAGGTTGGCGGATATGAGCTCTGCTTCGATTTTTACAGATTGACATATGCTCACTGTTACGCTAATATTTCCGGAAGTGACCTCTCTACAAATCAGGGAACTATCAATAATGACAGAGATTTTGGAGGGGTTCTGACACAGACGGAAGACGGTGTAAAGTTTACCGTTACTGAATCAGGATTTGAAGCTATTGGAGTTGGAACAGAATATGAATTTATCAGACCATATTAATGGTACAGGAATAAAGCTTTTTGCGAGTGACCTGGACGGAACCATACTGACAGATGAGAAGATTGTATCACCTAAGACAAGAGATGCCCTGAGGCGTTTCGTGGAGGCAGGAAATCATTTTGCCATATGTACAGGAAGAGATATTAACAGCGGCAGGAAGGTGTATGAGAGTCTGGAACTTGATCTTCCGGGAAGTTTTATCATAGCCTATAACGGCGGACAGATATTCGATGTGGATAAGGGCGAGACCGTCTACAGGATAGGAATCGAGCAGGAGCTTGTAAGAAAGATATTCGAATTTTCCGAAAAGCAGGGCATGTATGTTCATACCTATAATGATGAATATATTATCTCTCCTTTTGGCGGAGAGTGTCTGGATTATTACAGGATAGTTATTAAAACACCGGTTAAGGAAGGCGCGGATGCGCTGGACTATATGGACGTGCCTCCTTGTAAGATCATAAGTATCGAACTTCATGATCATGAGAAACAGGAGCGGTTCCGTATAGCAGCTGAGGAGGCTTTCGGAGACAGACTGAAGCTTATGTATTCCAGTCCGTATTATCTGGAGCTGATACCAAAGCAGTCAGGAAAAGGCGAGGCTGTGGCCCGTCTGTGCGAATATCTTAACATCCCGCTGGAGAATTCTATTGCAGCAGGAGACGGAGATAACGATATATCAATGATTCGGGCGGCAGGTCTTGGAATCGCAATGCTGAATGCACCGGATTCTGTGAAGGCTGCGGCAGATGTGATAACAACGTATGATAATAACCATGACGGTCTGGCAGAATTTTTAACAATATAATTAAGGCAAAAAAAGAGGCAATGGATATTCTCCATTGCCTCTTAATACTTTTTAACCCTTATTATAATTTACTGAAAATTGTTTGGATCCTGTTCGGTTGTATCAGCGCCCTGATCATATGAAGCGCCTGTATCTACAGGATTATACTCTGATGTATCAACAGGTGTGTAATTTACATTTGAGTAATCAACTGCAGGTGCATCTTCGAAGTGCTTAGCCTTCTTAAGTGATGCAAGACCTACAAGAGCTGCAATAACACCGATACCGCAGAGAATTGCGAAGATTCCCCAGAGGCTTCCTCTTGAATCTGTGATATCAAGATCAAGCTCTCTGATTGTGAACTCACTTTCAAGATCAGATCTTGTAATACCCATAGCGCTGCAGAATTCATCAAAGAATTCGCCGTAGTAACCACGGATCTCGCTGTTTGATATAGTCTTAAGTTTACCAGTTACTTTTAAAGGTTCTGATGTACACCAGTCATCTGAAGCCCATGTGTCATCACAGATCTTATCGATCTTTTTGATATCACCCTTGTCCTTAACCTTGAGGGAGATAAATGAATTGTCATCAAGGAATAATACATAGTACAGATCTGTACCTGTAGGAATTCCGTTTGTTGTGTGCTTTGTCTCTGCGTAAGTACCAAGAACTGAGTTAACGTTTAATGATACGTACTCACCTTCAGGATAAACACCTGAGTCGAAGTAATCTTCGAGTTCGAGACACTCACCCTTGATCATGTAACCTGCATTACATGCTAAGATGAGAATGCCGATTGCAACACATACAATACCGATAACAAGGTACAGAATACCGGATGCTTTGAGACTCCCCTTAGTCTGTCTTTTTGTTGCTGCCATAGATATATCCTCCACTAATTAGATAAAAATATTTCCGATGTCCTTTGAGACACCACTTCATAAAATATCATACAAAGATTATGAATGCAAGATTAAGTTAAATATAGTACAATAGTTCTAATTTGGGAGGTTTTGGAATGATAGTTAAGAAAGCCTATGGAAAAGTTAATCTGGGCCTGGATATTATCGGCAGAAGATCGGATGGATATCATCTGGTAAAGATGATCATGCAGTCCCTTGATATATATGATACGCTGACCTTTGAGAAGCAGGAATCGGGGATTGATATAACTCTTGCCGGAGAAGGCGGAAAAGGATTATCACTGGGTGAAGATAATCTGATATATAAAGCAGCAGCGTGTATAATAGAACGGACGGACTATAAGGGCGGAATACGGATAACCCTTGATAAGAATATTCCTATTGCGGCAGGTATGGCCGGAGGAAGCAGTGACTGCGCGGCAGCACTTAAGGGGGTTAACGAACTTCTAGAAGCAGGTCTCAGTGAAGAAGAGCTGAGAGAAATCGGAGTAACTCTTGGAGCAGATGTTCCATATTGTGTTATGGGAGGAACAGCTCTGTCAGAGGGAATCGGAGAAGAGCTGACTAGACTCACTCCACTTCCGGAATGTGTGTTCGTTGTTGCGAAGCCGTTATGCTCAGTATCTACAGCTGAAGCCTATGGTGGTTATGATAGACTGGTAGAGATGGGAAGAGATATTCCTCATCCGGATATTGATGCCCAGGTTAAGGCTCTTATGGCGGGGGATTTAGAGGGAGTTGTATCCAATTTCGGAAATGTACTCGAATACGTTACCGCATCGCTCCATCCGGAGATAGCAGAACTGGAGAAGCTTATGAAGGAAAGCGGAGCCATGAATGCTATGATGAGCGGAAGTGGTCCGACGGTATTTGGTATATATAAAGACAGGGTTACGGCAGAGGAATCTGCTGAAAAGATAAAGAAGTCAGGGCTGGCAGCCCAGCTTTTTGTCACGACAGC